>CAYTGC010000148.1:0-12522 GCA_964437195.1 uncultured Myxococcales bacterium
ACTGGCTGAGCCTGCGCAATCCGCTGGCCCGCTTTTCCGACCGCCGTCCGCAGCTTCCCGGACAGACTGCGCCTGGCCTTGGCGTTGCGCGCGAGATGGTTGAAGTGCTGGGTCGCGTGGCCAGTCGGCTCGAGCTACGCGGCGTGGCCTACCGTCCGGCCTACTTTCACACCGCTTACCCGGCGCGGCATCACTTCCGCTTTGTCACGCCCGAACGTCAGGGGCGGTTTCTGGCGCTGATTCGTGATCTTTCCCATATGCCGCTCCTCGAAGCTTCGTCCGCGATTGCGGAAGGGCGGGTGTTTCTGTTGGGTCGGCCCTACAAGTGGGAAGCCGACGAGATGGTCTACTGGCTGTCGCCTCGGCCCGAAGACTCGCTCCAGGTCCGTCACGCCCTGGCAGAGTGTCAGTTTTCCGTGGTTTCCAAGGGGACGTAATGCCCTTGCCGCCTAGGCGCTAGCAGGCTACGTTGCGCTTCCTCGCTGTATCACGACGGCAACCTGGCTTCTTTCGGAGGCAACCGTGAGACCTAATCCCCTGCGAAACCGCGCGGTAGCTCTTGGGCTCGGCGTTCTATTTGGGCTGTCGCTTGCGACCTGTGCCGAAGACCGCCAGCGCAGCCCGATCATCGACGACCCGACGCCCCAGCTTGCCCGCGACATGGCGGAGGGCAAGCCGCCCTGCGTGGGTCTCGGCTGCAAGATTGCCGAGTGTCCTCCCACCGGCAGCGACACCGTGGTCTACGGCAAGGTCACTGCGCCAAACGGACTGGACCCAATTCGCGAGGCCATCGTCTATGTCCCCTCTAGCGGCGTCCCCGAGGAGTTCCCAGGGGAAGTAAGCTGCGAGGTCTGCAACAGTCCCGTTGGCGGCAGGCCGGTCGCCCAGACGATTACCGGCATAGATGGCACCTTCGAGCTTCGGCGGGTTCCCGTGACCGATGGGACGCCGATTGTCATTCAGAAGGGGCGCTGGCGGAAAACCGTTCGGGTCAAGGTCGAAAAGTGCGAGCGCCAGGCGCTATCGGCAGAGGATTCCCGCCTGCCGCGCGCCCAAAACGAAGGCAGCATCCCGCGGATGGCCGTTGCGGTCGGCAACTGGGACTCCATCGAGTGCGTCCTTCGCGGCGTCGGTCTGCAAGATCGCGAGTTTTCTTCGCCCATCGGCGGCGGCGCGGTCCACCTGTACAACAATCGCCAGGATGGGGACGGCGCGCCCGGCGGGGTCAGCGTCAGCGAGCTTCTCACCGACCTCAAGCGGATGAAGCAGTACAACCTCATCTTCCTCAACTGCAGCGACGACACCTATTCGGCCAGCCTGCTCAAAGACGCCAAGGTCAAAAAGAACCTGGTCGACTACGTGGCCGCGGGAGGTCGGATGTACGTGACCGACTGGTCCTATGACTTTATCGGCCAGCCGCCCGAGTTTGCCCCCTACATCTGCTTTAACGATGACAAGCCCTGCACCGACTTAAGCCCGCACGGCAGGTTCTCGGCGACGGGAGCATTCCAGACCGGCAGCGTCAATCCACTGTGGGCCGAGATCGATCAGAGCCACCAGGGCGGCAAGAGCTTGGCAACCTGGATGGCCAACCTGCCTGATCCGTCCCCTGGTGGCAGGGTCAAGGTGGTCGATGACATCGGCTCGTGGGTGCTGATGCGTCAGACCGCAATGGACCAGACCAAGTATCCTTCGACGACTTGGCTGTGGGGCACGATCAAGGGCCAGCGGCGGCCCGTCACCGTGACGTTTGACTATCCGGCCCAGAACGCCTGCGGCAAGGTGCTCTACGCGACGTACCACACCCGCGATCACAGCGAGAGCGGACTGTTCCCCGCGTACTGCCCCAAGACCAAGCTCATTCCGCAAGAGCAGGTGCTCGAATACCTGATCTTCGAGATCAGCTCCTGCATTGGTCCCATTGGCTAGCCCACTTGTCTTGCCCCAAGCCGCTTCCCAACCCGTCCACTCGGGGTCTTGACCCCGAGCCAGCCGGTCGATGAGTCGAACGCTTGGGGGAAAGACCCCAAGCAGACAGGTCGGTGAGCTGATCGGCTGGGGGAAAGACCCAAGGCACACAGGTCGATAAGCCGAAGGCTTGGGGTCAGGACCCAAGGCAAACAGGTCGATGAGTCGATGGCTTGGGGTCAGGACCCCAGGCAAACAGGTCGATGAGTCGAAGGCTTGGGGTCAGGACCCCGGTGGAGCGGAAAAAACTGCGACGCGAGGCCTAGTGGGCGTTTTCCGGGGCAGGTGGATGTATGGGGGGCGACAGGTCGGCGGGTAGCTCGGTAAAGAAGCGCACGAAGTCTTTGTGGACTGCTTTTGCGTCTCGACGACCCAGATCAATCAGCTGGTTGGCGAACTCCCCATCGAACAGCAGATAGGACAAGAGGTCGCTCTCATCCTCCGCGTCCATCTCACAGATGATCTTGGACAGCCGCCCCAGCGGTCCCGGCATGCGCTTAGAAAACGTCGGTGAACAGACGTAGTCAACCGCCAGCTTGCCGATGTTGTCGCTGGCCCGAACCAGCAGCGCCGACAGGGGCTTCATTCCCTCGCTCTTGTTTCGGTAGCCCATTGCTTGGTTTATCTGGGGCAGAAACTCGTCCCCAAACTGCTTCTGACCAGCGAGGAGGATCTGGTTGATCCGCTGGAGCCGCTCGATGTCGTTTTCGACCCGGTCGAGTAGCAGGGCGTTCAGGGCTTTGCCGATAAGGAACATCGGGCTTGGCATCTTGGCCTTGGGGTTTGGACGCTCGGGGATCTTCTGAATCTCGCCGATGAAGCGCGGACTCACCACGATCATGCCGTTGGCTCCGAGATGGCGCGCTGGTGACAAGGGAACGTTTTGGCGAAGACCACCGTCACAATAGAACTCTCCATCGATCCGTACCGATGGAAACACCAGCGGAATCGCCGCCGATGCGAGCGCGTGCTGAAGCTTTAGATGCTGCACTTTGCGCGGCACCACTTTGGGATCGCGTGACCAGCGGGGCACACCGTGACTTGACCGCGAGATAAACACCACGGTATTGCCCGTCGAGATGTGGGTTGCCGACGCAGTCACCGCCTGAAGCAGTCCCGACTGGAGATGCTCGTTTATCCGCTCAAACGGAATGGCGTTGCGGATGATGTCTTCCATCCCAGTCGGCTCGATGAGCCCACCGTAGCGGTCTTCTTTGATTTCATTCGCCAGCGGGGACGGTGCGACCAGGCTGCGGACAAACTGTGCGAGGTGCAGCGGCCTAATTCGCACCACGTCATCCATGCGCAGCGACTGCCACTGGGCAACCAAGCGGCGGGCTCGACTCCGTGGGGCGTCGGCAAATGCGGCCAGACCGCAGCCGTTGATGGCTCCGACCGACGTCCCGCAGATGATATCGATCGGCACATCGCGTCCCAGGTCCTTGGCGACCTCTTCCACGATGTGCTGGACCACCCCAACTTCGTATGCACCTCGGGCCGCACCACCCGCAAGCACCAGCGCAACCCGACCCGGGGTGTTGTAGAGGAATGGAGGACGTACAGGGATCATCTCCTCATTTTCGAGGAGAGCAGACCCGACAATCAACCGGCACGAGGTACAGACGACAATTCCTCGTCCCCAGGCGACTCAGGACGAGAGATGGAAGCCATCGCGGCTTCTGGGCTGTTTTGCCAGCCGGGTGCGGGGATGTCGTCTGGAGTTGGCATCGGCAGCGACTCCACAGAGGGGGGCTCGACGGCGCTAAGACTCGACGGCGAAAACCGGTGCGTGACCAGCTCTACAAGCGTCACCCAGGCGGCCCGCAGCGAGTTGAAGCTGGACGAGCCGATGATTCGCGGGTGGTACACAATTGGTACCTCGGAGATCTCGAAGCCCAGACGCCTCGCTTCCGCCAGCAGCTGGCCATCAATGAAGACCGAGTTGGCGGTGAGCCGGATCTTGTCGAGGACACGACGGTGGACAAACTTGAACGAAAAGTTCACGTCCCGAACCCGGACCCCAAACAGCATCCGAACCAGGAAGTTGTAGACTTTCGAGTACACCGCCCGTCGGGGCGTATCGAACCGCTCTAGCCGATAGCCACACAGCACGTCGGTCTGTTGGGCCGTAGGCAAGGCGTCGGCGACCACGGACAGGTCCACCGGCAGATCGCTGTCGGTGTAAAAGACGAGGTCGCACCGGGCTGATTGGAATCCGGTGCGTAGCGCCGCCCCATAGCCACGGTTTTGTGGATGCTGCACGAGGCGAATGTGGGGGTCTTCTTGCATGAAGCGCCGCACCACATCGGCTGATCCATCTCGGCTGCCGTCATCGACAACCAAGATTTCGTAGTCAGCAAACCCGAGCTTGCGAATCATCGACAGCGTCTGCCGGAGCGTCGCCGCGATGTTGTCGCGCTCGTTGTACATCGGGAAAAAGATCGAAAAGCTCTGTGCCGCCCGCACGAACCCCGATGTATCGCGGCCCGCTACGAACGTCTATCGAAAACGAGCATTTGACTGCCCCATTTCGGGGGGAAAACCGGCTAGGCTAGAACGGGTCCGGGGCGATCGGCATGCGCATCTACTCTGCCAGTCAGGTCTGTCGTGTTCACGTCGAGCTGACCACACGCTGCAACGCCGCCTGCCCGATGTGTCCGCGCACGCGATCTGGGGGCGAACAAAACCCCAACCTGCCGCTCACCGAGCTTCGGCTTGCCGACTTCCAGGCGATGTTTCCGCCTGCGCTGCTTCTGCGGCTCAAGCAGTTTCTGTTCTGCGGCAACTACGGCGATGCGATGGTGGCCAAAGACACCCTGCCGATCTTGGAATACCTGCGGCAGCACAACCCCAAGCTGCGCATCAAGCTGGTGACCAACGGCTCGGGGCGGGATGCCGCGTTCTGGGCACGGCTTGCCAAGCTGGCGACCACCGTGACGTTTAGCATCGACGGGCTCTTTGAGGTCAATCGGGTCTACAGACGGCGGACCAGCTTTGACCGGATCATGGCTTCGGTGCGCGCGTACCTTGGCGCGGGCGGGCGAGCCGAGTGGGACTTCCTGGTGTTCCGTCACAACGAGCACCAGCTAGAAGAAGCCCAAGCCCTGGCGCAGAAGCTAGGCTTTGCCCAGTTCAACGTGAAGCGCTCGCAGCGATTCCTGGTCGATGGGCAGGCTGAGGACCGCTTCCCGGTCTTTGGGCAAGACGGCAGGATTTCGTACTACCTGGAGATGCCCGAGCGGGCCGAGCACAAGAACAGCGGCTTTGTTGACTTGTCCAGCTTGCGCAGTCGCGGACGCAGCTACAGCGAGTATCTCCAGTCCACGCGGATTGCCTGCAAGGCGGTTCGTGACCAGCAGGTCTACCTAAGCGCCACCGGCCATCTGTTTCCGTGCTGCTGGCTGGGACAGATCTACGAGTCGTGGCCTTCGCCGATGGCTGCTGAGATCCGGTCGCGCATCGCCGAGCTTCCTTCTGGCCTTGCCGACATCGACCTGCGGACTCACGGCTTTGCCGAGATCATCGACGGACCCTTCTTTCAGCAGCTGGTGGTGCGGGGCTGGAACCCAGAAGACCCGTCGGGACGGCTGTCGGCGTGCGGTCGGATGTGTGGTGAGATAGACACGCACTCTCGTCAGTGGGAAGCCCAAGCTCCGCGCACCTGAGTGGCAGAGCTGAGCTTGCCCCGGTGCGCCGTGGTAGGCTGCGCAGCATGAGCAAGTGGGCTCTCATTGTGGTGCTTGGGATTTCAGCTTGTAGCTCTGGTGGTGCCAAGCCTAGCGGCGGCGATGCGGGCCAACGGGATGCCAGCTTGCCGAAGCCCAGCGACGGGGGCGAGCCTGTTGACCTGGCGACGGATTCCATCGACCTGGCAGCCGCAGATGGGGCGGTGCCTGCGGACCTGTCTTCTGGGCGCGACCTGGCCGCGGCGGCGGACTTGGCGGTGCCGCCGGACCTGCGACCGCCTGCCGATCTGGCGACGGCCCCCGACATGGCCTTCCCAATCAGCCAGAATGTCGACATTTACGTCGACAACTTCTGCAAGATGGACGTTTTGCCAAAGAAGTTCGACGTGCCGCGGGGGACGTACTTAAAGCTCACCTACAACAACCGCAGCCGGGACTATGCCGTCGATGTCTGGATGTCCTATATCGGCGGCTATACCGACCTCAAGACCGGGACGTCGTGGGCCGATCGGTTCGAGCACTGCCGGACGCCGCGTCCTTCGACCGCATGGGCAGACATCAGCACCGCGTGCTCGAAGTACCGCCTGATGATAAACTGCTTGTAAGTGGGGGTGTGCCCCGCCTTGGGCAGGGCAGCCAGGTGGACTGGCAGGCGTGTTACGCGAGGTGGTCGCGGAGCCGCTCGGCCAGCTCGCGGGCGTCGAGGGCCGTGTAGTCCTTGGCGACGCTCTCGCTGATGTGCTTGGCCAGGTTTGAACCGGCGACTTCGCGCAGGTGGCCGAGGAACTCGGGGTTCGCAACGACGACGATGCGACCGCAGAGGTGCTCGTTGAGACCGCGGGTCAGCTCGCCGACCAGCTCGCGGGCGAAGTGATCGTGCTCGGTCTCTTTGTGGCTGTGCTCCTCGGTGCCCGAGCGGCTGCCTTTGCCGGGGTGCGGTCCGCCGTGCGACTGGCTGACCCGGCCTGGTCGGTCGCTGCCGACATCGTGATCCTTGGCGCGGCTCTGCGGGTGCGGGAACTCGCTGACCAGCTCGAACACTTGGCTGCCGATCTTGACCTCAAAGATTCGGGCGCGGCTGGCGTCTGCGACCAGGACCCAAACAGGAAGATGTGAATGCATCGGTGTCTCCTTTGCCGTGACGGTCGAAAAAAAAGCCTCGGCAGTGTGCCTTATGCGTGCGTCGGGATGCAAGCTTCCCGACCGTTCTTTTGGCGCAGACACTCGTAAAGCAGCACTGCGCCCGCTGTGGACACGTTGAGAGATGCGCCGTGAAGCCCACTGGGCATCGGAATCTCCGCGCGAAGATCACAGGTCTTGCGAACGAGCGGACGCAGACCCTTGCCTTCCCCACCCAGCACCAGGCCCACCGGGGCAGTCAGGTCGACTTGCCACAGGGGCTCGCCACCTTGTCCCGGCGCGACGGCAGCGACCAGCCACAGACCGCTCTCTTTGAGCTGTTCCATCGCCCGCACCAGGTTGGGTACGCGGCAGATGGGGATGGCCGTTGTGGCGCCAGCGGCGGCTTTGATGGTCGCCGCGGTGACTTGCGCCGAGCGATCCTGCGGCAGCACCACGCCATCGGCCCCAAGCACGCAAGCCGACCGAATCAGCGCCCCGAGGTTCTGCGGATCGGTCACTCCATCCAAGATCAGCATCAGCGGTGTCTTGCCGCGCTGCTGGGCACTGTGCACGGGAGCACAAGGATCGGTTTCGTACTGGAACTCGCCACACAGCGCGACCACCCCTTGATGGACGCCGCCTTGGGTGATTCGGTCTAGCTCAGGGCGTGGCCTTGCCTGCGGCTGCATTCCGACCTTCTCCGCCGCCGAAATGAGCTTGCCGAGCGCCTCGCCCGCACCCTCGCCGCCGGGCGCAACGAGCAGTGTGAGGATCTCAGCGGGCCGCCGCTCGATAAGCTCGCGGACGGCGTGAATCCCATAGACAACCTGACTTCCAGACGGGCCTTTGGCTTTCATATGGGGCCCCTTTTACCGCACTGCTTGGCGAGCCGGGGCGGTTTTGTGTATAGCTTGCGCCCCCATGACTGCGATTTCCGACGCTGAAGAGTCTGCTACCCCCAAGGTCACCCCGCTTTTGCTGCTGACGGGTTTTTTGGGCAGCGGCAAGACGACGCTGCTCAATCGCCTGTTGTCTTCCCCTGGCCATCCGCGGATTGGTGTCGTCGTGAACGAGTTTGGACAGGTGGGGATCGACGGCAAGCTGCTGCCAGGCACCGGCATCATGGAGCTATCGAACGGCTGCGTCTGCTGCGTCAAGGGTACCGAGCTGTGGGAATCGGCCTTGGAACTGGTGGACCGGGCGGGGGCCGATGTGCTGATCGTCGAGACCTCGGGGCTGGTAGAGCCGCAGGCGCTGCTGACCCAGTATGAGCTTTTGCCCGAGCGGCTCGCCGAGCGGCTAGAGCTACGCGGTCTGCTCTGTGTCGTCGATGCGCTGTTTGTGGGTGAGGCTGTCACGCGGCGCACAGAGGCGCGGCAGCAGATCGAGCTTGCCGATCGGCTGCTCATCAGCAAGCTCGATCTGGCGACCAGCCTGGACCTGCGCAAGGTACACGAGCTTCTCGACTCGCTCTCGGCAGCAAGTGACCGGGCTGGCATGTCGGTTTCGTCGACAGATGGCGAGATGGCCGAGATCCTGCGCTGGGCGATGGGTGGACGGACGTCGCACTCTCGCAACAGGCGTCCGCAGACCGGGGGGCGACACGGAGCGACCCAGCTTCAGGCGGTGTCGGTTTCTCTGCCCGGTGCCTTGCTGCTTGTCCCGCTGCGCCGTCTCCTCGATGAGCTACCGGGCGAGGTGCTGCGCGCCAAGGGATTCGTCTGGATTTATGACCCAGACAGCCAGACGCGCACGCTGATGGTGGTTCAGCTTGCCGGTCACAGGCTTGAGCTGACCGAGGCGAGTGCGGAGGTACGAGCGGCGACACGGGGTGATGGAGCGCTGGTGTTCATCGGCGAACACCTCGACGAGAGCTGGCTGCGGCTGCGGCTGTCGGCTTGCTGGGCGCAGGTTTTGCCAAAAGCGATCTAGGAAATCCCCGACATTCCGATATGTTGCGGTGCATGAAGCGATCGCACCGACTTTGGCTTCTGGCTCTGCCGCTGGCAGCTCTGTCTTGTAGCTCGACTCAGCCTGAGGAGGCGCAGCGCTTTGTGCCTTCGCCACCAACGATGCCTCGGCTGACGACGTCGCAGTATCGCAACGCCCTGGCCGACATCTTCCAGGGCGCGCTGCCGACCACGTCGCTTGAGCCCGACACAAACCCCTATCTGTTTTATTCGATTGGGGCGGCGACGACGACGCTGTCCGAGCAGGGCACCCAGCAGTATGCCGACTCGGCAGAGACGATCGTGAACGCGCTGTTTTCTGACAGCAAGCGACGCGACGCGCTCCTTGGCTGTACGCCGAAAACGGCGGGCGACGAGTGTGTTGCGGGCTTTGTGAAGCGGATTGGACGGAAGCTGTTTCGGCGACCGCTCCTCGATGAGGATGTGACGCGCTGGACGGACGTGGCGAAGACGACCGCTGATGGCGATGTCTATCGGGGCGTGAGGCTGGCGCTGTGGGGCATGCTCCAGTCGCCGCGCTTTTTGTACCGCGTCGAAGTCGGTGAGCCCGATCCGCAAGACCCGTCGCGACAGCGCTACGACTCGTTCGAGATGGCCGAGCGGCTGTCGTTTCTTTTGTGGAACACAACGCCGGATGACGAGCTGCTCCAGGCCGCCGAGCGAGGCGAGCTTCTCGACGAGGAAAGTCTGGAGAAACAGACCAAGCGACTGCTCGATTCGCCACGGGCGCGGGGTGCGGTGCAGGACTTTTTCGACCAGTATCTCAACCTGACGGCTCTCGGGCAGGTCGAGCGCGATCCGGCGCGCTATCCGCGCTACTCGAAGACGCTGCTTTCGTCGCTGCGTTCGGAAGTTCAACTGCTTGTCGATGACTATGTGTTCCGGCGGGAAGCCGATATCCGGACGCTGTTTTCGACCCGGCGGACGTATGTGAACAAGGAGCTGGCTGCGCTGTATCAGGTGGACGCGCCACTGGCGACCGAAGTGGCGTTTGTGCCGGTCGAGCTGCCGGTCAGCAGTCGGCGGGCTGGGGTGTTGTCCCTGGGCGCGGTGCTGACGCTCAATGCGCATCCGACCGATACGTCGCCAACCCTGCGCGGCAAGTATCTGCGCGAGCGTGTGCTGTGCCAGCTGGTGCCGCCGCCACCTGGGAACATCAACCTCGACCTGTCGAAGATGGAAGGACAGCCGCGCACGCTGCGTGAGCGACTGGAAGAGCACCGCAAGAATCCGGCTTGTTACAGCTGCCACGCGCTGATGGACCCGCCGGGCTTCCTGTTTGAGAACTTCGATGCGATTGGGGCCTTCCGCACCATGTCGGCTGGGCTACCGGTGGACGCGTCGGGTGAGTTCGAGGGCGAGAGTCTACAGGACGCAAGTGAGCTGGCCGCCCGTCTGGGGTCGGACCCACGGGTCGCGCGCTGCCTGGTCAAACAGGTGTTCCGTC
This sequence comes from uncultured Myxococcales bacterium, assembly GCA_964437195.1. Taxonomy (GTDB): domain Bacteria; phylum Myxococcota_A; class Polyangia; order Palsa-1104; family JAEUJZ01; genus JAEUKA01. The sequence continues at coordinate 10,194 of CAYTGC010000148.1, forward strand.
ATGCCAGTGCACGACTCGATGGCGCAGGCGATGAAGCGGTCATTGAGCAGTTGACGTCCCAGCTTGCGGACTCGGGCTATCACTTCCGCGACCTGCTTGTGTCCCTGGTAAAGAGCGAAGGTTTCCGCACTGCTGCCAAAGGTGAGGTGACGCCGTGAAGCGCTTGCATCTGTCTCGTCGGAGCTTTCTTCGTGGTGCGGTAGGCGGGATCGCCGTCTCACTGGCGCTGCCGCCCCTGGAAGCGATGCTCGATGCCCACGGTGCCTATGCCGATGGCGGTGGAGAGGAGCCATTCTTCGCGCTGTTCTACTGGGCCAATGGACTGCCGTGGAACGCCAAGCACGGTGCGATGCAGGCCGGTGCAGGCAAATCAGACCTGTGGACCCCGGCCAAGGAGGGGGCAGACTACGCGCCAAGCCCGCTGCTTCTCCCGCTGTCGCGTCACAAGGTGAGCGTGGCGACCGGGCTTGAGCCCAAGACGGAGATTCCGCCGGTTCCGCCAGGGCAGGGCGATGGTCACATGCGCGGCTTTATGGTCGCGATGACCGGCGACCGGGTCAAATCCGAGGGCTTTGACCATCCGTCGCACACGCTGACCGCATTGCGTCCGACGCTGGACCAGGTGGTTGCCAAGCATCCGGCCTTTTACAAGGTGCCGCCGCGGTTTCGATCGATTCAGGTTGGCGTCAGCCGGGCGCGCTTTCACGAATACGGCCACTGGAATGCCATTTCGTACAACGGTCCGGACTCGCTGAACCCGCCGATCCTCAGTGCGACGGAGCTATTCGACAAGCTGTTCGCCGTGCCGGGCGAAGCCGCAGAGCAAGGTCGCCGGGCCAAGGTGCTGGACGCAGTCCTCGAAGACGCCAAGCGGCTGCGCAAAGGGCTCGGGGCGCGTGATGCGGCGCGGCTCGATGGCCACCTGGATCAGCTCGCCGAGATCCAGCGACGGCTGAGCCAGAGCAGTGTCGCTTGCAAGGTACCCGGTCGGCCGACAGACGATGCCGACCTGCACAAGAAGACGTCGGCGATGGCGGACCTTCTGGCGATCGCGGCCAACTGCGGTCTGTCGCGGTCGTTTTCCTTTATGTTGACCTCACCAGCAACGACACATGTGTTTTCCAACCTGGGGGTTTCTGATGACATGCACACGACCTGTCACGCCGGGCGGTGGGAGGAAGTTCGCAAGGTCACCCTCTATCAGATGGAGGCGTTTGCGCTCTTCCTCGACTCCTTTGCCAAAGTGCAGCTCCCGGCGGGCAAGACGCTGCTCGACCGCGCCTGCATTTACGGCACAAGCGAGTACGGCGAAGGCTGGCAGCACGGTGAAAAGGAACACCCGGTGGTGCTCGCGGGTGGGTCGTGCGGACGACTTCTGCGAGGCATTCACACGCGCGAGGTCGGCGGGAACGTGTGCAAGGCGCAGCTTACGGTGCTAAAAGCGCTGGGTCTGCCGTTTGACAAGTTTGGTTTCAGCGGCGCTGAGACGAGCAGCCCGGTTGCCGGCATGCTGGCGCAGGGCGTGACATGAGTCGGGCGCACGTCTTCTTGGCGCTTGGGGCGATGAGCGGGCTGTGTGTCGCGTGGTCGTGCGCGCCACCGGTCGTGCCCTTGCCGCCGAAGGACAAAACGACAGATCCCGTGGAGTGCGGAGCCCTGACGCGCTGCGGTTCAAGCTGCGTCGATCTTCAGCGTGACCCGACAAGCTGTGGGGTGTGTGACCGCACCTGCATCATTCCAAACGCCACTGCGGGCTGCCAGAAGGGCGAGTGCGTCATCGCATCGTGCAAAGAGGGCCGCTACGACGCCGACAAAGACATCAAAAACGGCTGCGAAGCGACCAGCATCTGCATGGCAGGCACGGACTGCAAGACCAGCTGTGACTCTGTCGGCAAGACGGTGTGCACTGATGGCAAGGCGTCGTGCAACGCCCCGGCAGAGACCTGCAACGCGCAGGACGATGACTGCAACGGCGCCTGTGACGAGGGTTCAATCCCGGGCTGTCGCATCGGGGTTCACAGGGCGCTCGGCAACGGCCACTTCTATACGACGGACCTGACGGCAGCGATGACTCCGCCGTTCAAGGTCGAGGCGCCGAACTACTTCTATCTGTACCGGAGTCCAGCGTCGGGTCTGGTCGGTCTATACCTGTGCAAGAAGCCGAGTGGGATGTTCTTTCTGACGCCGAACTCGATGTGCGAGGTGCTGGCGACGCCGGGGACGCTGCTAGGCTATGTGTCTTCCGACCTGCGCTGCGGGGCGATGCCCCTGTTCCGGCTGTATTCGTCGTCGTCGGGGGATCACTTCTACACGACCAGCGCTGCCGAGC
>CAYTGC010000149.1:0-12508 GCA_964437195.1 uncultured Myxococcales bacterium
TTAGCCGCTGTTTTTGGGGAGCTTCATGCGCTCGGTGGCTTCGATCAGGCGGTGGGTGATGCCGGGCTCGGTGGCGGAGTGGCCAGCGTCGTTCACGATGTGGAAGTCGGCGTGCGGCAAGGCGCGATGCAAAAGGTAGGCGGACTCCATCGGGCAGACGAGGTCGTAGCGGCCCTGAATGATGACCGTCGGAACCTTGCCAAGCTTGTGCGCATCGGTGAGGAGCTGGCCGTCGTGGTGAAAGAAGCCGTCGTTCACAAAGTAGTGCGACTCGATGCGGGACAGCGCGTAGGCGAAGCTGCTCTCGGCGAATCGGGCGATGACCTGCGGGTCGGGCAGAAGACGGCTTAGGCAGGCCTCCCAGCGCGCAAATGCGACGGCGGCGGCTTGCTGAACGGCACGGTCGGGTCCGTGGAGCCGAAGGTGATATGCGGCCAAAAGGTCGCTCTGCTCGTCCTTGGGAATGTGGCTTTTGAAGTCGTCCCACGCATCGGGGAAGAGCATGCTGGCGCCACGTCGGAACAGCCAGTCGATCTCGCTTCTGGTCAGCAGGCAGATGCCGCGGACGATCAGGCCGCTCAGCGTCCCGGGGTGGGTCTCGGCGTAAGCGAGCGCGAGCGTACTGCCCCAGGAACCACCAAATACCACCCAGCGATCGATGTGAAGGTGCGTACGCAGTTTTTCGATGTCGGCGACCAAGTCCCAGGTGGTGTTTTCTTCGATGCAAGCGTGAGGCCGACTGCGACCGGCGCCGCGCTGATCGAACAAGATGATCCGGTAGTGGCGCGGGTCGAAAAATCGTCGCTGATTGGGTTCGGTGCCGCTGCCGGGGCCGCCGTGGATAAACAGGACGGGCTGGCCGTGCGGATTGCCGCTCTCCTCGAAGTACATCTCATGGATGGGCGACACACGCAGAAATCCGGTGCGGTACGGCTCGTGCAGCGGGAAGAAGGTCAGCAGGGTGCTGGGAGTCGTCGCGGCTGGGTCTGGGCAGGGTGTCATTAGGTAAAGCGTGGCAGTTTTACCTTGGGAAGTCAAATTCTCGTTATTTGCATTGCAAATATTTACTTGCCAGGATGCGGTGCGCCGCTGGCTTTGACGAACGCGGGCGTGGCCCCAAACTGCTCGATGACCTCGAGGATTTGCAGCAGCAACTCCTGCCGGGCTTCGAGAAACTGATCCTGCTCGGTGGTCTGGAACCAAGCTGTGATCTCGACCGGAATCGTCGAATCCGTCAGCCCGGTGAAGTGAACACGCACAACATCGGGCCAGACTTTCGGATGCGAGCGTACGCAGCGCAAAAGCGCATCGCGGAGGTTGCGCAGACCGGCGGGCTTTAGCGCGCAGACCACCGACAGAGAGAGAAAGAACCGCGTGCGGTCGCGCGCTGCGATGGTCTCGATCTGCATGTCGGCGACTTTGCCGTTGGGGATGGCGACCACCGAGCGGTCGGGTGTGCGGATGCGGGTCGAGCGCATGCCGATCTGCTCGACGATGCCGTTGACGTCGCCGATGCGAACCTGGTCACCGACGCGAATCGACTGGTCGATGCTCAGGGTGACGCTGCCGAAGAAGTGCTCGAGGGTGTTCTTGGCGGCGAGGGCGACGGCGAGACCACCAAGACCAAGGCTGGCCATGACGCTGGTGAGAGACAGGCCCATCTCGGACAGGGCGATGGCGGCGGCGATCGCCGTGAGACCAATGCCGATGAGCTGACGGATGAGCGGCAGGATTCCGCGCAGGCCGGGACGGGCTTCGAGCCACTCCAGCAGCCGAGCGCGGGTGGTGAGCACATCGGCGACGCGCCACGCGATCCAGCAGATCGAAACCTCGATGCAGATGTGATTGATGGCACGGACGGGCTGCGAGACGGCGGGCGTCAGGTACAAAAGCGGCAACAGCAGCGTTGAGAACAGCGCTCCGAGCAGAAGCCAAAGCGGTCCGCGCTGGCGCTCGAGCATCTCGACCCAAAGTTCATGCTTGGCCAAGAGCTTTCGCAGCACCGGACGTAGTGTCATCGACAGCGCGATGCCGCCGAGTGCACTGAGCAGCAGCACAAATGGCAGCGCCAGCCACTGCCAGTAGTTGAGCCCGAGCGGACCCTGGTTTAGCAGCGCCTCGGGCAGCGTTTCGAGCACCCAGTGGTCCTCTAGCCGCTCGTACCAAGCATCAATTCGCGCGACCGTAGCGGGCGAAAACACCCAGCGGCGCTGACCGGGCATACCTTGGCGCTGAAGTCGCAGTGTCTCCGATCCGAGCGGCATGTCGATGCGGCCAATGACATCTTGGTTCTTAAGACCATCGTTTTGATTGCCAGCCGGAAGGTCGGAGATCTTGGCCAGCTCGTCTGGGGCAAGGTTCACACGCCGCTCGATGACTGCGGCCAGCCGTCGCGCTTTTTCCGCGGCATCGCCGACGTTGGTCGAAGACACCTGAATCGCCTCGGCGGCCTTGTAATAGTCGCCCGCGTTGGCTTGTGCCATGAAGCGCTCGAGCGCGCGGCGCGGCGTGTCCTGATCGCTTTCGGCCTCTTTGTCGTCTTCGGCGTCGGGGTTGACCGCGGCGTAGGTCGGAACCGGCGCTTGGGCTGGCGGTTTTTGGGCGGAAACAGGACGCGACATCCCGAACAGCGCCAGCGCAACAACCGGGAGGATGCGGGCCACGGTGGCCCACAGCCGGAACGAGCGGACACGAGTTTGCATCGTAAGAGCATCCCGAACTCTTGAGCAAAGCTCAACCCTGTGCGTACGTCCGTCGGCCAAACCACGGGCCGTGACGGCTGTCGGTCGGCTTGCGATAGTCTGGCCAAGATGCGGTCTTCGCAGAGGGATTCGGATTTCTGGGTGGTGACGACGTATTTCAACCCAGCGGGATACGTGTCTCGGCGGCGGAATTACGATCAGTTTCGCGCCCGGCTTGGATCCGTGCCGTGCCTGACCGTCGAGTGCGCGGAAGACAATCGACCCTTCGAGCTGTCTCCATCAGCAGATGTGGTACAGGTGCGGGCCCAAGGGGCGCTGTGGCAAAAAGAGCGGCTCGTCAACCTTGGGGTGGCGCAGCTTCCTTCGAGCTGCCGCTTCGTAGCGTGGGTGGATGGCGATGTGCTGTTCGCACGCCCCGACTGGCCGACACTGGCCCGGGCAGAGCTTGAGCAGCGGCTGGCGGTTCAGCTCTTCGATGAAGTCGAACTTTTGCCTTCGCCGCGCGGGTCGCAAAACGGGATGGTTCCGCAGAAGCTGGTCGGCTTTGCGGCAAAGATCCGTGCAGAGCCGGAATCGCTCGTCGCAGGTCGTTTCGATGCGCACGGCCACACGGGGTACGCCTGGGCGATGCGCCGCGACATTCTGGCGACGGTTGGGCTGTACGACGGCTGCATCGTGGGGAGCGCGGATCATGTGATGGCGCACGCACTGCTTGATGCGCCGAGGTCGCCGTGTGTAACTCGTCTGTTGGGCGCCGATACGCCGCACCATCAGCACTTTGTCGCTTGGGCTCAGCGGCTCACAGCGCTTGCGAGACAGCAGAAGCTCGAGGGCATCGGCTTTGTTCCCGGTCGGTTGTCGCACCTGTGGCATGGTGCGATGGCTTCACGGCGCTATTTTGAGCGCAACCAGCGTCTGGCTGCGCTGGGATTTGACCCCGCGCGGGATCTCGTCGTGGAACCTGGCGAACCGCTGCGGCTGCTTCATCCCGACGGACGAATCGGCCTGTTTCTGCGGGAGTACTTTGCGTCGCGAAACGAAGACGAAGAGTAGAGGTCGAGCTTGACTGGAAACTACGGCATGCCGAGTCCTTCGTCGAGAATCGCCTGTGCCTTGTTGGGTGCTGGGGCCGCTTGAGGCGGTGGCGCAACCGGCTGGCCTGCAAGCTCGCGGAGACGATTTTGGGCCTGACGACGACGGACTTCGTCGCTTTCTTTGTCCGCACAGTGCTTGAGCGCGGCGTGTTCGGCTGCTGTGTTGCGCAGCGCCTTCTGAACGGCCCCGAGGGCGCAGTAAATGGATCCTTTTTCGGGCGCTTGGTAGCGAAGTCTCGTGACCATTTCGAGGCCGCGATCGGGCTGTCCTGCACGGACTTGGGCTTCGGTGGCAGCGAGTCCAAGCTCGATGTCATATGGAGCGCTGAGGAAGGCCCGCTGGAAAACCTCGGCGGCGCGACGGACCTCGCCATCATCGGTCAGCTTTTCCGCTTCGGCACGCAGACTGCGAGCCCGCATCGCTTCATGACTGGTTTCGCGATAGGTCTGCGTGAGCGCGCGATCCTCGGTGACCAAAAGTCCCGTGTCGGCAATGCGCAAGACCACAGGCGCGAGAAGCCCTTGGATCACGATCTCTTTGCTTCCGTTCTTGTCGACATCGATAAAGTCGACTCGGTTGAGTCCTTGCCGGACTCCGCCGGGCGCTCCGGCGAATGGTTCGCTGCGGTGTGCGCAGAACGTGAGGAGCGTGCGGAAGCGCTGACCATCGAATCGTCTGAGCCGGGCAATGCTAAGGCTCCGACCATTGCTCTCGACCAGGTCGTGCCCATCGCGGAGAAGTGGTGCTCGACCGTTTTCGACCAGCAGCACGCTGGCAAAGGTTGGCTCGGCGCGGGCTGGCACGACGCGGTAGTCGGATAGAACCAAGCCGTTCTCGGTGCCACGATAAATCGCCGCGAACACTTCTTTGGAGTTTACGTTGATGCGTCCGCCGACGACCATGTCACGCTGACCGTCACCGTCGAGGTCGTCGGTTTCTTCCCCGCTGTTGTTGTGGATCTTTTCAAAGCCGATCGGACCGCACGGCAGCGTTGTTAGCTTGCACGGACTTTGTGGTTCTGCTGGAGGTGACAGCGACTCGATTCCACACCACTTGGCATCGGGAACCACTCCATCAATGCTGACGGCTGCCATCGCCTGCGGGAGTGGCCGAACCGGTACTGGCGCCGGTGGCGGAGCGGTGGGCGCTTCGGAACTTCCTGCGGCGCTCGCCGCTTGACCGGGAGGCATGGCATCCAGCCAGGTCGGTCGGGCCTGCGCATTGCGCAGCGGCGGAAACGGTGCTTTCCGCGACGATTCGTTGGCCGTTGCGACCCGCGCGGCTCCTGCCAAAAGCGAAAGCCCAAGCACGGATCGAAGTGCAACACGACCGACACTTCTATGCATACTTCCCAATATATCAGGCTCTTTGCAGAGCTTTCAGCGTGCGTCGATTGTTGAGGCTTCGATGGGACTGGCGGTTCTGGTGCGCGGACGGCGCGTTGTGCCACCCTGTTGGGCGTGTGCGATGAGCTCATCAGCGTGAGCGCGACTCTTCTCCGTAAGTCTTGCTCCGCCGACCATGCGCGCGATTTCGTCCCGCCTTTCGCTTTGGCGGAGCGGTCGTACAGCGGTGACAGTTCGGCCTTCGATGACCTGTTTTTCGACGCGCAGATGGTGCTGTCCATAGGCCGCTATCTGCGCCAAGTGGCTGATGCAAAGAACTTGTTTGCCGACCGCGAGGCTGCGGATCTTGCGTCCGACCCGATCTGCGGTCGCTCCACCGATTCCCGAATCGACCTCATCGAAAACACAGGTTGCGACTTCATCGGCTTGGCCCAGCACACCGCGCAGCGCCAGCATCACCCGGGAAAGCTCGCCACCCGACGCAATCCGCTGGAGTGGGCGAGGCACCTCGCCGCGATTGGCAGAAAAGAGCAGCTCACAGCGATCCCAGCCTTCGCGACTGAGCCGACGAAGCTCGCCGTTCACATCTGAAGCCACCAGCGAGAGGTCATCTCCTCGGTTCGCCGTACGCGGCTGGATCTGCGCAACCAGCTTGCCGCCGTCCATGGCCAGGTCTGAAAGCTCTGACGCGACTTTGGCTGACAGCGTCTGCGCGGCCTGCTCGCGGGCAGCGCTGAGCCGCTTTGCTGCTGCGACCGCTTGTGTTTGCGCCACTTCGACCACTTGACCGGCCTTTTGTCGTCGTTCTTCGTGAGACGTGAGACGCTCAAGCTCGCGCTGCATCTCGTCACGCTTGGCGAGCAGCGCGGGAAGGTCGGGACCATGTTTTCTCAAAAGACGAGACAAAAGATGCAGCCGATCTTCAATTGTGGCGAGTCGCTCGGGATCCGCGGCCAGAGCATCGACATAGCGACGCAGATCGTGCGCCGCGTCGCCAAGGAGAAGATGAGCCTCCGCAATCCGCTGCGTCAGTTCATGTAGCTCGGTGTCTAGGCCAGATACTTCCCGTAGCTCGCGGAGCAACCCAGACAGGCCATCGAGTACGCTGTCTTCACCGCTGTACAGACGCGACTCGCTGCGCCGACCGGCCTGCGCTAACTTTTCCACCGACCGCAGCCGCTTCTGTTCATTTCGGAGCGACTCGTCTTCGCCGGGTTGCGGGTCCGCTTGCGTGAGTTCGTGAAGTTGAAAGCGCAGAAACTCCTCGCGCTCGTTCCGGCTTTTTTCATCTAGGGATGCGGCCTGAAGTTCGGCGCTGGCCTCAAGCAGCGATTCGTAGGCCTCGGCCATCTCGGTTTGGAGCTTTTCGGGGACGCCAAAGCGGTCGAGTAGCCCAAGGTGACTGCCGACCTCGAGCAAGCTTTGGTGTTCGTGTTGACCGCTGACGTCGATGAGGTTGCCGCAGATCTCCGCCAGCGCTGTTGCAGTCGACAGCTGGCCTTGGATATGAATGCGATTGCGTCCGCCTCGCCCGATCACGCGACGAACGACCAAGCCATCGTCGGTGAGTCCTTTTGGATCAATGCCCAGTCGGTGGAGCCGTTCGACCAGTGCCTGCGTGGCTGGACTGTCTGGGTCGGGTGAAAACTGAGCCTCGATGCGCGCTTCGTCAGCACCGCTGCGAATGACCTCAGCTGTGGCCCGTCCGCCGCGAAGAAGCGCCACAGCATCCAAGATGAGCGACTTCCCTGCCCCAGTTTCTCCGCTCAGCACAGTGAGTCCTGCGCCGAGGCTGAGTTCGACTTCTTCGATGATCGCAAAGTTGCTGATTCGCAAGTACGACAGCATGGCGCGGCATCTTAGCAATCGGGGCTGACGTTGCCCGCACATCGGCGCTTCTGCCGTCGGGAACCGTCGTAAAGAACGTGGTCTCGCTGTGAAGGCTCGAAGTTGGCTACGATAAAGAGCGAGTTGGCAGCTTTAAGGAAAGTCATCCATGCACACGCTTTCGGCCGATAGCTTTGCTCGATATGTTCGCCAGCAGTGGGCTCCAGCGGGGTTTCTCGTTACAGAAGTGACAGAGACTCCCTACAAAGAACTAGTGGCCGTGCGCGACGGTTGGTCGTTCGGGTTGTCGGTTGCGCGTGAGTCCAATCCCGAGTGCAAGGCTCGGATTGGCGTCTGGTTTCGGCCCGCGCCGCGAGGAAGCATCAATGATCTTTCGGCGCTGCGGACTCACTACCAGACAAAGCTCGCGCAGCTGCGTCGAGGATCGCGGATCAAAAACTGCGGTCTACCAATGGGCGGAGTGTTCCTGTTTTTTGAGACGACAGGCCAGCTTGGTGAGTCTGCGGTTGCCGAGTGGGTCGACATGGTCGAGGAACTCTCGGGACTTGCGTTTGATGCAGACGGGCTCGACGGCCTTCTGGGCGTGGCAGAATAGTGAGCGGTGACATGCGTGGCAGCAAAACCAACGTCAAAGTACTCTCGGCGGTGTTTGCATCGGCGGCAATGAGCGGATCGGGCTGTGTTCAGACGCCGCCATCGGTCAACGCTGTCGATAGTGGTGTCGACGTAATGATCGACATGAGTGTGCCGTTTGTGACGGCTCAAGTGCGCTTCGGAAATTTCGTCGCTGGCGCGGCCCCTGTCGATCTTTGCATCAAGACCGCATCAGATACGGCTTGGACCGGACCGGTGATTCGCACGATGGCCATGCGCCCCGGCGGTGTGTCGTACTTGAACATCAGCCAGTACGTGACGCTCAACGCCGCCAGCTACACGGTCCGCGCCGTTCCCGGCAGTCGGTCGGACTGCTCGATCGCGTACGGCGGACTACCGGACCTGACTCTTCCACCAATCGTCGGCGGTAGAACCTACACGCTGATTCCGTTTGGGGACCAGAGTCGACCAGCTACCGTCAAGATCAACCTGTTTGAGGACAACCTGGCAGCGCAGGGTGGACAAGTGCGACTGCGGTTTATAAACCTGTCGCCGGATGTTTCGTCGGCGGACTTTGGCTTTGGGATCGGGGCTGGCTATCAGCCAGTGTTGACCGATGCCGTGAGCGGGGATTTGGGGAGAGCGGCCGGGATGACCTATGCAACGGTGAATCAGCAGAGCAATGGGTCTGCCTCGGTTCGTCCGTCCGGGATGAGTACCAGCCTCATCACCGCGAGTGCGACGGTGACCTTTGGCGCCGGTTCGGTCGTATCGACGATGATTGGCGGTCTTTCGAGCAGGACGGGAGCAGATCCACTGGCCCTCAAGCTGATTGCCTGTGATGACTCGAAGGCGCCGCAGAGCGGTTTGTCCGTCTGCAACCAGCTCAACTGATCAGGCGGAAACGACTGCCTACTGCGACGCAGCGGGATCAGGGGGAGACGGCACTTCCGATTGTGGTCGGTCCGCTCAGCGCGATCATCGGGCGGAGCCGGTTCCAGGTCTTCTTGCCCAGCCCCTTGATACGCTGCAGATCCTCGATCTTCTTGAACGGATGCGTCTTGCGGAAGTTGACGATGGCCTGTGCGCGGCTGGGCCCGATGCCCGGCAGTCGTTCGAGCTGCTCTGGGCTTGCCTCATTGATGTTGACGACGCTCGGACTCTTGCTGCCGGTTTCCGCGGCTGGGCGGGCCGCATTGTCGGCGCGAGCGGCTGGAGCAGATGACATCATCAACGTGGCGAGCGCAATCGGAACAAGTTTGAGGAACTTCATGTGCTGGTCTCCTTCGTGTGTGGTTGCGCCAGGCATGGCAAGTCACCGTGACCGCCAGCTTGCGTGCGCAGACTCCTCGCGATCGTGAGGCTGCTCGATTGGGAGAGCCTGCCCGTCGCTTTCCCGAGACGCACTGACAAACGGATCGCGAACCTGAAGCTGGCCCGAGAACGGCATGGCATCGAGTCGAATCGTCAGCGAGCCATCTCGATTTGGAAACGCCGTTCCGACACGAAGCCACAGTCGGCGACCTTTTCCTCTCTCGGCGATGCAGTAGACAGCCTTCCATGCTGCGCGCTCAGCCGTGGACAGGCCTTTCTCTGGCTGGTTCATCCCTCGAACTCCCATTCCGCTGGGTGCAGTGGTTGCGTGGGCGGGGTTGTTCATTGCGTTGACTCCGGATTGCCTTGGTATGCGCTCCAATCGAGCAGCCGGACGAAGCCCATTGCAGACCACATGCCAAGCCCGGTTCGAGGTCTTACACCGTCGCTGACGGCCCTAGACCAGGCGAACTTCGGAGTCCGGCCCACCGGACGGCATCCGAGTTACGGACAAAGCGCAGGCCGTGGCGCCAACTGGCCAATTTGGGAAGATTGCCGCAGGTTTGGCGGTATAGTGCTCGGGTGCCGCCGGTGTTTTTGCAGTCGTGGGGTCCGCTCCTGGTGGTAACCCACTCGCTCAGCTCGATCGTGCTGTGCGGCGCTAGTGTTCATCAAGTCGTTCTGGCCATGCTCGCTTGGAAGGGACGAAGCCCGCGTCGGCAACTGCTGCGTGTCTATTCCGTCACCACGCTGCTGTCATATCTTGTGACAGTTTTCGTCGGTGCGCTCCTTTACCCACGCTACCGGGTTTTCATTCGCGCGCTGTTTCTGGACCGGCACGCAGCCTGGGCGGCCAACCTCTTCGACCTCAAGGAAAACCTCGCGACGCTGGGCTTCCCACTTGCCGTCGGTGCGCTGCTGCTCGCTTGGTCACTTTCGCGTGCGGACTTGAGCACCGACGCGCGCGGGCTCCGTCTGGCGCAGCTCACCTTTTTGGTGATGGCGGTGGGAACAGCTCTGATCGTGGGGTTCAATGTGATCGCCGGGCTGCTCTGCACCTCGGTGAGAGGCGCGTAGTGCTGGCTGATCCTCGACGAGCTGCTCTCGCAGCCAGTGTCTTCACAGCGGCCACGGCAGCTGCCTTTTTCCTGACCGGCATTGCGGAATGGCCATTGCCTCTCTATTTGCCGCTGGCGCGACGCTGGGTGCTGGCCCGCGCCAGCGATCCGCCTGGACCGCTTGGGCTTGGTGGCCTTGCGATGGACTTCTTTGGCCGATCCTTGCTTGCGATCGCCGCTGGTGGACTGGCGCTCGCAATTGTCGTCGCTGTTTCCCGCCCGCGGGCAAAACCCGCAGAGACGACCCCGAGTGCGAAGCGACCGAGCGATAGGCTGCTGCTGCTCTCGCTAGCGTATGCTGTGACGGCGGTTCTGCTCTGTTCGGCACTGTTCGCCTACAAGCTCTCCGGTCGCGAGATATCCCCAGTCGATCTCGATCCTCTCGGAGGTGGTGGTGGTGCGGCGGTGGAAAACGCAATCGGTGTGCCTCGATAGCGGATCCACTCGTCGGTGGATTTGGTAAATGCCGTGTTTTCTTCCTCGGAAAGTTACGATTGCGGGATTACCAATAATTAGGCTATATTGACCCTGGTGGTTACCGGGCTTTCACGAGAGACAGAGCGGGGGATCTGTCGCCAGGGTTCAGGTCGCCGACTCTCCCTTTCTCGCGCTGCACGTTGGGCTTTGGCCTGCGCTGCGATGCTCGGTGTGGCATCGGCGTCGGCTGCACCGCGCAAAGCCGGACTGCCATCGAAGCTGTCAATGTTCTCGCGGGTGCTGTCCTACGTCGAAAATCAGTACGTCGAGGATGTGGATCAGGACGAGCTGGTCTACGGCGCGATCAAGGGCATGCTCGACTCTCTCGACCCGCACAGTTCCTTTTTGCGACCAGAGCAATATCGAGAGCTTAAAAACGATACCAGCGGGCAGTTCGCCGGCATTGGCATTGAAGTCGATCAGCGCGACGGACTGCTCACGGTGGTGTCCGTGATGGACGGAACGCCTGCTTCGAGAGCGGGGCTTTTGGCTGGCGATCAGATCCTTCGCATCGACGACCAGCCCACGCGCGGCATGATGGACTATATCCAAAAAATGCGCGGCAAGCGTGGCTCTCAGGTGGCGCTCACCGTCCTGCGCAATGGCTGGAAAGATCCGCGCAACTTTGCCATGGTGCGCGACATCATTCGCATTCGCAGCGTCGAGGGGTTCCTGCTGGAGCCTGGCTATGGCGTGCTCAAGGTCAAGCAGTTTACCGACAACATCGACCGCGAAGTGGATGCACAGCTTCAGGCAATGGAAAAAGAGTCGGGTGGGAAGCTGAGCGGGCTCGTCCTCGATCTGCGCAACAATCCGGGCGGGCTGCTCGATCAGGCCGTGCGACTCGCCGACATCTTTATCGAAAGCGGACTGATCGTTCGTACCGAAGGCCGCAGTGGCCGGATCCTCGACGAGGAACGCGCGCGACCCGAAGGAACACGCCTGGGCTTTCCGATCATCTGCTTGGTAAACGGTGGCTCGGCTTCGGCTGCGGAAATCGTCGCCGGCGCGCTCCAAGATCACGGTCGCGCCCTGGTGATGGGCACGCAGACCTTTGGCAAAGGCTCGGTGCAGACAATCGTCGAGCTAGAAGACGGTAGCGCGCTGAAGTTGACCATCGCACGCTACTTCACACCGTCGGGGCGATCGATCCAGGAAAAGGGCATCACCCCAGACGTCGTGGTCGATCAAGTCAGGCTCGCGGATGCGAAGCTCGTCGTACGGGACGAGCCATCGCAGAAAGAACGCGACCTACAAGGCCACCTCAAAAATCGACAAAAACCGACGGTCGAGTCCGGTCCACCGCCGGGCTATACCGTCATTGCGCAGCACGCGGCACAAGGTGAGGACTTTCAACTTCGAACCGCTTACGATTATTTGAAAGCGTGGCACCTGTTTGCGACTCGGCTCTTGCATCGCGGCTTGCGTCCCGATGGAAACATCTCGGGACCGCGCGGCTCCACGCCGCCTGGGCAGCAGCAACGGCTGGGTAGCGACCGCGCACTGCGAAACGACACCAAAGTGGAGTAGCTCTCGTGCAGGCTTTGTGGATACGGAAAAACGCGGCAAACCCGCAGCAAACCGAGCGAGGAGATTCCTCGCACGCTGCGGCTGCAAGCGGACCTTATCCGACGGGCCTTACGCAAGGGCAGTTTCGGGTCCAAGTTGGGCCCTTGGGTTGCTTTCGACCTACGGATCACAAAAAACCGCTGGTCAGTCGGCACCGAAGGGCATGCTTGACCCAAAAAATGTTGGGTCCTAAAATCGCAAAAGCCCTAAAAGGCTAAATATGCGTCGAAACGCGGGTCATGTATAAGCTCATTATCGAGGACGACGAGGGCAAGACGACGGAAGTCCCCATCATCCGCGACGAGATAACCGTCGGACGGAAGGAAGGGAATACGATTCGTCTGACAGAGCGCAACGTCTCACGGCGTCACGCGCGAATCACCCGCCAGGGTAATGGGCTCTTCATCGAAGACCTGCTGAGCTATAACGGCATCAAGGTCAACGG
>CAYTGC010000150.1:0-12417 GCA_964437195.1 uncultured Myxococcales bacterium
ACGTCTGGATCGCGGGGGACGCGGGTGTACTTTTGCACTGGGATGGGACCAAGCTGCAGCAAGTGAGCGGACCGTTTGGAAGCCGCAACCTGATCAAGATCCACTCCCCAAGCCCGACTGATCTATGGCTCGTCGGTGCAGGCAACGCGATCTGGCGCTACATGCCATAGTGGACAGGCGCGCGGCAGTTTGTGCTAGCGTGCCGCCATGCGAAGCAAACCTCTCCTTTCCAAGCTCCTTGTTCATACCGTTGTTTCCTTTGCACTGCTGGTCGGCTGTGGATCCCCGCCAAGCATGGAGGATCCTCAACCTGATTCCCCGAATCGCTTGATTCCTTCCGCAGAGGAAGTCAAAGCAGCCAAGCTCATCGTCGACGCTCGGCCCTACGATTCCAAGATTCCGGCTTCCTATGATCCGAAGAAAAGCTGGCCGCTTGTGATCCTGCTGCACGGATATGGTGCAAACGGACTCGCGCAGGATCTGTACTTCGGAATCGGCAAAGAGGTCGACAGACTCGGCTTCCTTTACGCCAATCCCGACGGAACAATGGACTCCAAGAACAAGCGGTTCTGGAATGCGACCGATGTCTGCTGTGACTTTGACAAAAAGAAGATCGATGACGTGGCCTACATCGACGCGATCATTTCGGACATGGCGTCGCAGTATCACGTCGACAAAAAGCGCGTCTTTCTCGTTGGTCACTCAAACGGAGGCTTTATGTCGCACCGCTATGCCTGCGATCGAGCAGAGCGTGTGGCCGCGATCGTTCCGCTTGCCGGTGACAACTACAAAGACGCGCAAAACCTGTGTCGGCCCAAAGAGCCGGTGGCGGTGCTGCAAGTTCATGGCGACAAGGACGATGCAGTTCCCTATGGTGGAGGAACCGATCCGGGCACCGGCTGGACGATTCCTTCCGCGCTCGACAGTGTGAAGTTCTGGGCTGGGATTGGTGGCTGTTCCCAGACCCCCGACACAAGTGGCGCAAACCTCGATCTAGACGTAAACATCGACGGAAAAGAGACCACTGTGACGCGATTCCCAAGCTGCAAACCGGGCGGTGGGGCAGAGCTGTGGACCATCAAGGGCGGCAGTCACGTTCCGGCCTTTGGGCGTCCTGACTGGGCCAACTTTGTGTGGTCGTGGTTTGCGGCGCATCCCAAGCCGTAGGACTACTGATACAGGGTCGGCCAGCGCGCAAAGTTGTCTGTGCAGCCGATCGATGCGCCGTGCGTATCTCCTGCAGCGCCGCAGGTCGCTGCATCATCGTGCATGTTGGCCGCATCCATTCCCATATACTGCCAAACGGCTGCGTGATACGGACAGGTGGTGTCTCCCGAGGTTGGATTTCCGGCGGAGAATATCGTCGGTGCGGCAAATCCTATGAGCGAGGTCTTGGGAACCGTTGCCCACGCCGATGCAGCAGCTGTCCACGGTGCCGCGACTCCGCTTGTGTAATCGCATGTGGAGGAAAGCTGCACGACGCGGCGCAGTGCCACCGCCGTGCCCAGGAATGCCGCATGTCCTCCGCCTTGGGAGTGTCCAGACGCTATCACTTTGTTCCAAGCGAAGTGCTTTTTGACATCAGGATCGCCGATCGATGCCCGGTATTGAGACCATCCTCCGCTCGGTCGTCCGGCTGACAAGTAGGCCAGCGCAGCGTCGGCTCTCTGAACAACACCTTCATCTGCCCGCATGTTCGAAAGGGATGATGGCGCACCACTCACATAGCTGCCAAACACCAGCGTGCTGCGCGTCTTGGCAAAACAATCTGGGACACCATTGCAAAGCACACCGACGACTGCGCTGCTTCGATACGCCACGCCAAGGACGTGATAACCCGCTTGGGCAAGCGCGCTGTAGATGTTCTTTTGTGGATCCGCAATCTGTCCTGCCGGACTCCCCAAGCTGCCGTTTAGGTGAATGACCAGTACTCCTTTGGCAACGCCAGAAGGCTCGAGTGCAAACTGGTACTGTCCGGCATTCACGCCGCTTGGATCGGATCCGGCTTGGGTGGGAGTAAAGACATAGCAGCCCGCCGGGGCGATGATCGCGCCCGCGCCTTGGGTCGGACACGGCGTGAGACTTGGCATCGCTGCATCCGCTGGCGACAGATCCAGCTGGGCATTGGAACTTGCATCTTCGTTCCCAGTCATCGCAGAGGAATGGCAACCTCCCAGCGCAACCGCGACACAGAAGAAGGGGGAGCCGAGCCACTGGTTCAAACGGAGGGTGAGTTGGGTCATTTGAACCCAATGTACAGGCTGCACTGCGAGGAATCGAGGGGCTTTGCGACAGAGAAGCGAGGGGGAAGGAAGTCGGATGGTCGGAGCTTCGCGATCCTACAGATCTTGGGTGACGAGAAGCTGATACGGTCCCACATACCCCGTTGGGCTAGAGATCACCGCACAGTAGCTCTGTCCGGCCATCGCAGCGGCTTCCTGCTGGACCGGGCGCAGCGCAGCCACCTGCATGGTGCAGTCCGAAGACAGAATCGCCACCGACACTGTGGACGGCGACAGCCCTTGTCCTGGGGTCACTGCTTGCACATAGAGGCGTCCAGACTTCGCGGGGCGGAGGCGAACAAAATCCACATCGCCTATCCCATCCAGCGCCGCATCCGTTCCGAGCCGTGGTCCATCGAGGGCAATGTCGGCAAGCGGCATCGCCGCCGAGTCCGGCGTCGCGGGTTCCTTGAGGCTCTGCGCAGTTACGGCGGCTGTTTTCGCCGTCACTCCGTAGGTTCCACCGCCCGTGAGCGTGGTGGTCAGCGCCGCAACATAGGAGTCCCCTTTCTTGGGCAGATAGGCAAGGGCTGTGTGCGTCGTGAGGTTGGTCGATACGTAGAAGATCTGTCCATCGGTAAATCGGCCACTTTGAGGAGCCACTGCACCCAGCAGCGGACTCGAAAGGAGTGCGCCCTCCACTGCAAACACAAGCTGAAGGATCTGCGAATCGCTGCCCGTGGTCAGCTTGTACAGGTTGCTCTGCTTGCCCGTGTTCAGCTTCTCTCCGGTCAGCGCTGTACCGACAGTAAGCTGCGTGGCAGCGCGCGCGCTAACCTGTGGAACAGAGGCGCCACTTGGCTCAAGAGAAAAGCCGGTCTTCTGGCCAAGGGAGTCGCTGGTTGCATGCAGCGCAAGCGGTCCGGGTATGGCCAGCGCATCGACAATTCCGTAGCCGACCATGCGACCGCTGAGCGACGACACAAAAAGTCCGCGTACACCACCGTCTATCCGTACCGCCGAACCGAATGTGCTGTCGCGATCGATGTTGCGGAGATTGAAATCCACCACACCACCCTGCTCCACGGACTTGCTGTTTCCGGCTGGGTCCGCAGCGAGCGTTCCCGAGATCACCAGCGCGCCTTTGAGCGTCACCACCTCACGCATTGGGGACTCTTCACCGCTTGGCGAGACCGCGGCGCTCTCGACGGTGACGTCATGGGCCCCGAGCCGGACTGCGGCCCCAGACTGGACTTGCGCGACCAAATACCCCGGACCTTGCACTGTGAGCTTGCTGACCGTGATCGCGGGATCATCGAAACGGACAGTGGTTCCCGTGCCAAAGTGGGTGAGCAGCCCGCTGACCTGCAGCGAAAAGGCCCGTTCTGCAAATGCGCTTGCGGGCAGCACGCCAATCAGTTGTGGTGGCAGTGTACCGACGGGACCAGGATCTCCTTTGGGACCTTGTTCCCCTTGTGGTCCTTGTGGTCCCGAATCGGGCTGACTGCATCCGATGGCGTGCAGAAGCGGCAACATCATCGCCACACTGCGAAGGGATTTGTTGCACCGATGACTCATATTCATTGCGTGTCGCCTCCGCTGGTTACCAGGTCACAGCCGCAAGCGCATCGACGCGGCCGGTTCCAAAAGAGTTGTTCGGAAAAAAGTCACTAGAGACACCCCCGCACAGCTCGGCCAAGCCAAGCAGGACGGTTGGATTTGCGGATGCCACAAGCAGCGCTTTCGTATCACCAATGCGGCGAGAAAGCTCGGGTCGTGCCGACCACAATAGGGCAATCACACCGACGACGTGTGGCCCAGCCATCGAGGTTCCAGACAGACTCCCATAGCGATTCCCCGGCAAGCAGGAACGCACCCGAACGCCGGGCGCCGCAAGCTCTGGCTTCATTCTTCCTGAACCATCCACCGTCACCGGACCTCGACTTGAGAAACCAGCCAGCTTGCCGCTTGAGTCATGTGCTCCAACCGAGAACGCTGCCGAGAAGATCGCGGGTCCATCATTTACCGTGCTGCATGCCGGACCGGCGTTTCCAGCGGAAGCTTCGACGAAGATTCCTGCCGCTTGGGTGTTTTCGACAATCATCTTCAGCGAGTTTACCGAGCAGCCTTCACTTGTGGGACATCCCCAGCTGTTGTTCAGAACATGCGGTCTGAGATCAGGATCGGGATTCATTCCTTTTCCATCTGTGGGCGCGATGAAGAACTGAAAACACTCGATGTAGCGGGCAGGCGTTCCGATTCCGCGCGCCATGTTGCGGCAGCCGATCCAGGTTGCGCCCGGAGCCACCCCGATCTGGTTTCCCATTCCATCATCACCGACGATGGTTCCTGTGGTGTGGGTGCCGTGTCCTTGATCGTCGCAAGGCGCGACAGAGTCCGATCCGCAAGGATTCCCCATCACGCCGTGAATCGCATCGTGCCAGCTGTAGTCATGCGACACCGCGCCGGTCACAGAATAGCCGCGGTAGTGAGTTTTGATCGCCGGGTGATCCCACTGCATTCCGGTGTCCGCATTCCCAACCACGATTCCTTGTCCGTAACTTCCCAGCGCCCATACCTGCGGAGCGTTCACGGCCTGCACCCCCCATTCCATCGCGGCAGTAAGGAAGTTGGGAGTCAGCTCTCTGTCCGCGACTGCATCGGGTTCGATCCAGCGCTGTGGCGCATTGGCTTCGATGTAACGGACATCGGGACGGGCCGCCAGGATCCCCAGAGTCTGGCGATCTACCGTCGAGACAATCGCGTTGATCGCCCAAAAACGCTGCACCGGAAGACCCCTTTCTTGCAAGAAGTCAACGATCGGGCCCTGGCTGCGATCGGCAGTATCCCGCAGCGTCTTTAGCACGTACCAGCCGCGTGCGCTCGCGTCCGTTATTGCATCGGCTTGGCGAAGATCGGCTTGATCTTCCAGACCGATCACGACTTCCACCCGACCTTGCGAGGCCAGTTCAGTGCGGGTTCGGGCATCTACTTTCGCAGACCAGGAATCTTCCGCAGCATCGGAAGAAGAGGACATTCCCAGGCTCACAAGGAGCAAACCTACCGCGGCTCCATCCCGCGGATTCCACAATCGCTGTCGCTTCATAACGGCTGCATACCACACTTCGTAGACCCCGAAGTGCGGCAAGGAATTATCACTGCAAGGAGCGGGTCTTTCAGGCGGGGAGACGTGGCGACCAGCGCGTGTTACTTCGCGTTGTCCGAGCAGACGTACGTTGGGCCGGTGGCGTAGTTGCAGTTGGCGTCGTTGAAGCCGATCTCGCCGTTGCCGTCGAGAACCGGGTTGTACGTACCAAGCCAGCAGCCTGCCGTGTAGTCGCCGTTGGGCTCGCCGAACTTGGTATCACGCGCCCACCACGCACCGCCATCGAGCGCCTTCCAGTTGGCCGCGCAGGCATTGTCCTTCGAGTTCATAACGCAGCCGGTAAAGTTCCCACCTGCCAGTCCGTAGATGCCCGGCACGGTCGCGAAATAGCTGTTCCCGTACTTGGCAATCATCGCCGCCATGTGGGCTTTGCTTCGCGAGATCACCATCTTTAGACCGATCGCGGTGCACGAGTTTGGCTGATCATATCGCGACGTGGAGATGCCGCCGGTTTTGATCGGATACATCGTGTAACCACCGCCGTCGGTCGTCATGTCGCAGAAGGCGGTGATCGCCGGAGCTGGCCTGGTCCCATCGGGATCGATTTGGTAGTCGCCATCGGTTGCGGTGGGAACTGCGCTCTTGATCTCCTTGCAGGTCACTGGGGTCGCACAAGTCACCGTAACCGTTGAGATAGGTCCCGTGTCAACGGTTCCCGATCCTTGCGTGACCGTACACAGCTTGGTCATTCCGGCGAGCGGCTGCGTCTTGACGGTGACCGCGTACATGGCTCCGCTGGCGACCGGGGTCTGGAACGAGAACGTGCCATCGGCGTTGACCGTCAGATCGTCGCCTCCGTTGTTTTGAAGCACCAGGTTGCCGGTGAGCCCCGTGACGGTGCCACCAACGGGATAGGCATTGGGACTGCACGCGACCGCGACGCTTGTTACGTTGGCGGTCCCAACCGTTCCGGTGCCCGACATGACGGTGCAGGTCTGTGGCGGCTGCGCGGGCTGCGTCTTGACCGTCACCGTATAGCTTCCGCCTTTTGCAACCTTGGTGGTGAAGGTAAAGGCTCCGGCTGCGCTCACCGGAAGGGACTCCTGACCGTTTAGCTGAAGCACCACTGCGCCACCATTTAGGCCGGTGACAGATCCACCAATGGTGAAGACGGGCGGCATCTCGACTGGTGGGGGCATCATTCCCCCTGTGGTTCCGCCATCACAAGCAACGAAACCGATCGAAGCCACTGCACCTGAAATAAGCATACCCAGAGCCAAATTTCTCTTCATGTTTGTACCTCTCACCGAACTCGTTTGATTGTCAGAACGCGTAGACGCGTATGCTCTTGGCCGCCCTCAAGAAGCCCCGCCTACAACCACTGTTGAAGGGAGTCGCAGTGCTTCGCGATCACTCCCATTCCGCTTGCCAGCGTAACAGTCTTGTGACGGACTCCGCAAGCGCTGACCGCGGGGTTCGGAAGGAACTCCGTGAGCGACGGAATCTGCGGCAATGTACTGAAAACCTATACAATCGTATCGTCCCGTCCTAAGCTGCGCGCCTTCGCTGCGAAGGGAGCGCGATCATGATCAAACTGAACGTCAACGGGAAGCAGCTCAGCGTCGATGCGACACCTGACACTCCACTGCTCTGGGTCTTGCGCGATACGCTCAACATGACAGGTACCAAGTACGGCTGCGGAATGGCGCTCTGCGGTGCTTGCACGGTCTATGTGAGCGGCACCCCAACTCGCGCGTGCCAGACCCCGGTATCCGCAGTCGTTGGCCAGAAGATCACCACGATCGAGGACATCGCTTCGACGCCGGTTGGAAAGGCAGTGCAGGAGGCGTGGCGCAAGCTGGACGTTGTTCAGTGCGGTTTCTGTCAGTCCGGGCAGATCATGGCGGCAGCAGCCCTGCTTCAGCGCAACAAGCAGCCGTCTGATGCTGACATCGATGCAGCGATGGCTGGAAACATCTGCCGCTGCGCAACGTACGTTCGCATTCGTGCCGCGATCAAAGAAGCGGCCCACTCGCTTCCCAAGTAGGAGTCTGCGATGAGCACAGATAAATCGTCTCCTTGTGAAATCAGCGCGGACGGACTCGCCCTGGAACCATCTACCGGAATTGCGCGCCGCGACTTTGTTCGCATCAGCGCAATGGCTGGCGCAGGACTGACACTCGCTGCGTGGGCAGGACCAGTGCTTGCTACCGACGGAAAACCGACCTCTTCCGGTCCTCCGTTTGAACCGAACGCCTTTGTCCGCATTTCGGAAGACAACACTGTCACTGTTCTATGCAAGCACACCGAGATGGGACAGGGAACGTACACCGGACTCCCAACCATTGTCGCAGAAGAGCTGGACGCCGACTGGGCACAGATAAGGGCAGAAGGCGCACCGGCCAATGCCAAGCTCTACAACAACTTGTTTTGGGGCAAGGCTCAGGGGACAGGTGGTAGCACCGCCATCGGCAATTCCTATGCGCAGCTTCGGCAAGCGGGAGCGACGGCGCGAGCGATGCTGGTGGCCGCGGCGGCGAAGCAGTGGAATGTTGCCGCGGACGCGATCACGGTGAGCAAAGGAGTCGTGTCGCACAAAGCCAGCGGCAAAAAAGCCAAGTTCGGTGAGCTGGTCAAAGTCGCCGCAACGCTTCCGGTGCCACAGGATGTGAAGTTCAAAGATCCGAAGCAGTACGTGTTCATCGGCAAGCGCGTTCCGCGCACCGATTCCGTCAGCAAGACGAGCGGCGCCGCGATCTATACGCAGGATCTGAAGCTTCCGGGGATGCTGACGGCGGTGGTTGCGCATCCGCCCCGCTTTGGCGCGAAAGTGAAGTCGTTCGAGCCATCGCGCGCCAAAGCGGTTCCCGGTGTGGTGTCGGTGGTACAGATTCCATCGGGTGTTGCAGTCGTCGCCAAAGACTTTTGGTCTGCCAAAAAGGGGCGTGACGCACTGACGGTAGAATGGGATGAGACTGCGGCGGTTAAGGTCTCTTCGGCGGATCTGGTGACGCAGTACAAGCAGCTTGCGCAGACTCCGGGCGCAGTGGCGCGCAAAGAGGGAGACGTTGCTGTAAGCCTTGGAAAATGCGCCAAGCGCGTCGATGCAGAGTACGTGTTTCCGTTCCTTTCGCACGCTTCGATGGAGCCGCTAAACTGCATCGTTCAGATCACCAAAGATGGCTGCGAAGTGTGGAACGGCGAACAGAATCAGACCGGGGATCAGTTCGCGATTTCCAAGGTCTTGGGAATCCCTCCCGATCGGGTCAAGCTAAACCAATTGTTGGTCGGTGGCAGCTTCGGTCGACGCGCCAACCCGATGTCTGACTACGTGCTGGAAGCGGTGTTTGTGGCCAAAGCGCTGTCAACTGGCGCAACGGCTGGGGCTCCTGTCAAGCTCCTGTGGACGCGTGAAGATGACATGCAGGGTGGCTACTATCGACCGATGTATGTTCACCGCGTGACGGCCGGGCTCGATGCGCAAGGGAAGCCGCTTGCCTGGCAGCAGCGCATCGTCGGGCAGTCGATCGTTTCGGGCACCGCGTTTGAAGCGATGATGAAGAACGGAATCGATCCGACCTCGGTGGAAGGGGCTGCGAATCTGCCGTATGCGGTTCCCAACTTGCAAGTGGAGCTTCACTCTCCAAAGCCGGGGATTCCGATTCAGTGGTGGCGGTCGGTCGGTTCCACCCATACGGCGTATTCAACAGAGTGCATCGTCGATGAACTGGCGGGGCTGGCCGGCAAAGATCCGGTGGCATTCCGCAGTGATCTGCTCGACAAGTTCCCGCGCCACAAAGGAGTGCTCAAGCTGGCTGCCGAAAAGTCGGGCTGGGGCAAGCCACTTGCACCAGGCAAGCCCGGCGAGCGACGAGGTCGGGGGGTCGCGGTGCATGAGTCGTTCGGATCATATGTTGCGCAGGTGGCCGAAGTGACGGTGAGCGCCGATGGCAGCTTCAAGGTCGATCGCGTGGTCTGCGTGGTGGACTGCGGCATTGTGATAAACCCCGATGTCGTCGTTGCACAGATGGAAGGGGGAATCGGGTACGGACTGTCTGCCGCGCTGTCAGGGGCGATTACGCTGACCGGTGGCACGGTCGACCAGTCGAACTTCCATGACTATCCGGTGCTGCGCATGCAGGACATGCCAAAAGTCGAGGTCCATATCGTTCCTTCGACGGAAAATCCATCTGGAGTCGGGGAACCGGGAACTCCTGTGATTGCACCTGCGGTTGGGAACGCGCTCTTTGCAGCAACAGGAAAACGGCTCCGCGTGCTTCCCTTTGACACCTCGGCACTCAAGTCCTAGAGCCCACGGTGTGTCTGCCCGTTTCGGTTCCGGGCCGGGCAGATGCATCGGTTGAGGGGGTCTCTGTGCGACGGGAGTTTGTTTGCTCATTGCCATTGGCCGCGTTGTGACGTACACCGCCCCGGTGAGCTCAAAAAACAAATCCCTCGCTTCCATCTTGTTCGCGGTTGTTTTGTCCACAGTCGGTTGTGTTAACGAGTCGGCACCTCCAATTCCTGACCCTGTTGATACAAATGCCCATGCCGACCTTGCGGGCCTCCCGAACCCTTGTTCGCTCTGCACGACCGGGCAGGTCTGCGTTGAAGGCCGCTGTCAAGACATCCCCAAGAGCTGCCCGTGTCCCAAAGAGAGCTACTGCGACCTTGCGACCAGTACGTGCAAGGCGGGCTGCACCGACGATTCCTTGTGCTCGACCGGACGCATCTGCGAGACCGATACCCGCACCTGCCGCGCCGGCTGCCGCATGGATGATCAGTGCGCGCGGGGTTCGATCTGCGATGCCACGATGTGTCGCACCGGCTGCCGGGGGGACACCCAGTGCAGCATGGGCGAAATCTGCGAGTCCACCAAGTGTCGCGCCGGCTGCCGGAAGGATACCGACTGCGGCATGTCCGGAAACATCTGCGACATGGCCACCAAGACGTGTCGCTCCGGCTGCCGGAAGGACACCGACTGCGGAATGGGATCGATCTGTGACACCGGAACGCTGTCTTGCCGCGCTGGTTGCCGCAAGAACACCGACTGCCCAAGCGAAAAAATCTGCGATGCCACAAAGAACGTCTGCATCGCAGGCTGCGACGGCGATGCCAAGTGCAACAGCGGTCGAATCTGCGAGATGTCGGCGTGCGTTGACGGCTGCCGCACCAGCGCAACGTGCCCGGTTCGCCAGTACTGCAACACCACCACCAAGAAGTGCACTGCGGGTTGTAACGGCGACAAGACCCGCTGCGGAGAAGGCGAAGCCTGCGTCCGTCTCGTCGATGGAAACTACCGCTGCGATGCCCAGTGCTACGGTTGGGAGTGCAATGGAACCGATTGGGAATGCTACGCAACCTACAGCGATGGCAGCGGCACGGACTACCGCAATGCCCGCTGCCGCAAGAAGTGCACCACCGACGCATCCTGCGGGATGAGCGAGCGCTGCACCGTGTTTACCACCAAGCCATCCAATCCCGGTTGGTACAAGGTGAACTACTGCGCCTCAAGCTGCGCCTCCGCGGGCTGCAGCTCGGCGCTCGATGGCTACGCAATGAGCGGCATGTGCACTTGCGCCATGGACGGCGCGTGCAAGACGAGCATGGGAACCGGCTACGTCTGCTACCAGGCTTCGCCGTCGTACGGTCTGTAACCCGCCCGCGATTCCCTCTCCCTCTCCCTCTACTGCGCGATGCTGCGCAGGATCGTAATGTTCTGGCTCACAGAGTTCGATGCAGCCACGTCGAGCTTGCCGTCGCGATCAAAGTCTGCAACGGCAAGGCCGGTGGTGGCTTTTCCTGCCGAGACGTGAACAGCTTCACCGCAGCGCCCATCGCCAAGTCCCGGCAGCACGCTGACACTCCCCTGCGCAGAGTAGTTGGCGACGGCGAAGTCGGGACTGCCATCTTGGTTAAAGTCCTCGCTGACGATCTGGTTTGCGTACACGGCCTGCCCGCACGGCATGGCGGCAGCAAACGTTCCGTCTCCGCTTCCGATGTGAACAAGGACTGGGGCTTGGCTCTGGCTGGCCGACACCAGATCCAGCTTGCCGTCGCCGTTCAGATCAACGGCGAGCCCAGACACTGGCTTGGGTCCAGCCTGATACATCTGTCCCACCGCAAATGTTCCATCGCCACGATTTAGGTACAAGCTGACGGTCGTTGCGGTCTCGGCCCAAACCGCGACATCGGGACCACTGCGTCCATCGAGGTCTCCGATTGCGACCGCGCGTGCTCCGTTTCCCGTTGGATACGTGACCGGATTTGTAAACTTACGGCCCGCTTGTCCGAACATCGTGGCCATGGTGTTGTCCACGTAGTTGGCAGTCACAATGTCGAGCCTTCCGTCTTGGTTTAGGTCGCCGACTCGGACGCCGCGTGGCGCTTGGAGTGTCGCAACCGCTTGGCTCAGCTCGAAGGTCCCGTCACCTTTTCCATACAGAATCTGGAGCGGTGCGGCGGCATACTGACCAACCACCAAGTCTTTTTTTCCATCGCCATCCATGTCGGCGATCACAAAACCAAACGGACTCTTCCCTGCGGCGTAGTTGACCTGTGGACGGAATGTGCCGTCTCCTTTTCCGAGGAGAACGCTCAAGTTTAGACCGCCGTAGTTTGTGACCACGAGGTCTTTCTTTCCATCGCCATCGAGATCATCGGTCTGGACAAACCACGGATTGGCATCGGTGGCCGGAGTGTCCGGACTTGCGACGAATCCCAAGCTTCCGTAGAAGTAGAGAAACGACTTGGGGAGAATCGCAGCAGCAACGCCTGCCATCGGGTTTTCAACCCGAACATCGACAAGCCCCACGCGACCCAGATGTGCGGGAACTCTGGTGGTGAGCCCCGTGTCGCCAATCAACATCGACTGCGACGCGACGACCCCATCAAAGGACACCACACTCTGGGCGGAAAAACCGCTGCCCAGAAGCTTCACCATCGTGCCGCCCGTCGTCGGTCCGTTTGCCGGTGTCACCGATTGGATCTCGAGCGACACCGGTACCTCTGGACTCGTCGGACTCGAATGACATGCCACAAAACCTGCCGCCAACCACAGACTGTGTCGGTGCTTCCGCATGAGCGCTC
>CAYTGC010000151.1:0-12299 GCA_964437195.1 uncultured Myxococcales bacterium
ATCCCGCGCAGAAACAGGACTTGGAGGAAGCACTGGCCAGCTTGCCTTTCATGCGCAAGAAGCTGCTGCACCGTCGCCCCCGCCCACTGTTTCCCAGTCGTCACGGCGGCATCGACTTTTACATCGACGTGCACAGCGGCAAGTACTCACTGCGATGGACGAACACCTTGTACGAGCAGCCCGATGTCATCCCACCGCTGTTCGACGTGCTCGAGGTCTATCAGTACCTGCTCCGGCCAAAATCCGACGAGTGACGGTCGAACTGATCGGGCTAGCGGCGTGACAGCACCATCAGGATCAGGTTGCCAAAGGGCATCCGCCAGCTAGTGTGGGGAACCAGCCGCGACAGGTTGCGAGCAAAGTCGTAGGACAGCCCCGCGAGAAACGGCGTCACAAGGTGCGTTGTCGTCTTTAGGTCGAGCAAAAACTCTTCATCAAGTGACGGGTATAGCTCGCTGAGGCGGCGCTCCATGTTGAAGTAGGTGAAGCGCGTGATGTGCTGCTCTTCGTAGCTGACTTCGGACATCCGGTTGAGGATGACCTCAAGGAGCGGCCAGCAGCTCAGGTAGTTCGGAGTCGTCAGGACCAGCTTGCCACCGGGTCGAATCAGTCTCGACAGCTCGGAAAACAGGCTGTGGATCTCTGCGGCGGTCAGGTGCTCAATCACCTCGATCAGCGTCACACAGTCGAAGCGGCCCTCGATATCGCGCAGGTGGGTAATGCTTGGGACGTGACGGAACGAACGGAATGTCGAGCCGTAGGTGCGATTCGCATAGTCAATCTGCGCAGGCAGGATATCGACCCCAAGCTGCCGGGCAAAGCGCTCTTGCGGAACCATCGACAGGAACGTGCCCGCAAAGCAGCCGATGTCGAGAATCGACTGCTCCGAATTGGGCCCGATGTTCGGCGGTAGATAGTCGAGCACGCGCTCAAACTTCGAGACGTGCCACAGCCGACGAATTGGGTTTCCCTCGCGCATGATCCGGTCGTAGTAGCCGGCGGGAATCCCCTCGTAGTCAAACTGGGTGTTCGCAACCACTCGCGAAGTCGTGTCACTCGCCATGGGCGGTGTTGGTTCCTGGGTAGCAGCCGCAGTGGGAGGCATGATGCGGGCGCAAGAGTGCGACGCCGCCCCAAAGCTTGTCAACGACAACGAAGGCAGAGACTGCGAGCCGAGACCCTACGCGCGGTTTTCTCCAAGCACTTGGCGAAGATACGTTCCGTATGGACTCTTGCTGTAGCTGTCGGCCAGCTTCTCAAGCTGCGCGGCGTCGATGAAACCTTGCAGAAAGGCAATCTCCTCGAGGCAGGCGATCTTTAGCGCTTGGCGCTGCTCGATGGTCTGGACAAACTGCCCGGCTTGCAGCAGCGAGTCATACGTTCCGCTGTCGAGCCAGGCCACCCCGCGCCCCAGCTTGTGAGCCCGCAGCTCGCCACGCTGCAAATAGGCCCGATTCACATCGGTAATCTCCAGCTCACCACGCGCCGATGGCCGCAGGTTCCGCGCAATGTCCACCACGTTGGCATCGTAAAAGTACAGTCCGGTCACCGCCCAGTTCGAGCGCGGCGTCTTGGGCTTCTCTTCAATCGAAACGACCTTGCCCGTCGAGTCGAACTCAATGACGCCGTATCTCTCGGGATCGTGGACATGGTAGGCGTACACTTCGGCGCCACGCTGAAGCTCTGCTGAGTGCTGAAGGTCGTTCACCAAGTGGTGGCCGAAAAAAATGTTGTCGCCCAGGATCAGGCAGACAGGACTACTACCGATGAACGAGGCGCCGATCACAAAGGCCTGCGCAATCCCTTCGGGCCGTGGCTGCTCGGCGTATTCCAGCGAAATCCCTAGCTCGTGCCCGTCGCCAAGCAGCCCCTGAATCATCGGCAGATCGCGCGGCGTGCTGATGATCAAGATCTCGCGAATACCGGACAGCATCAGCGTCGACAGCGGATAGTAAATCGTCGGCTTGTCGTACACCGGCAAAAGCTGTTTGCTGAGCGTCTTGGTCAGTGGGTAGAGCCGAGTCCCACTTCCTCCGGCTAGGATGATGCCCTTCACGGTACTTTTATCCGCTCTAGTAGCGCGGCACGGACGGGTCGACTTGGCGCGACCAGCCATCGATGCCACCGCTCAAGTTCCAGACATTGCGGAAGCCCTGCGCGAGCGCCTGTTCCGCCGCGGCACGACTCCGCACTCCCGAGTGGCAATAGAACACCAGCATCGTGTCTTTGGCCAGGTTCGGCAGCTGCGGAGCAATCTGCTCAAGCGTCACATCGGGCTGAATCGTCGCTATCGTACGCTCTCTGTCTGTGCGCACGTCGATGAGCCGCAGCGGCACCTTGGCGTCGAGCATCTTGCGTAGCTCCGCCGGTGTCAGCGTGCCCACCTGGGCCGGCAGGTTCGGATTGTCGATGCGAAAACCTCCGCCCGGACCATCGACAAACGCA
This sequence comes from uncultured Myxococcales bacterium, assembly GCA_964437195.1. Classification (GTDB taxonomy): domain Bacteria; phylum Myxococcota_A; class Polyangia; order Palsa-1104; family JAEUJZ01; genus JAEUKA01. The sequence goes on from CAYTGC010000151.1 coordinate 2,446, forward strand.
ATCGAAATGCCATTGGCCAGGCGCGCCGACGCGCGATCAAACAGCACCGTCAGACCATGCTGCTCGACACGAAGGTCACTCGACTTGGGCGAATCGAAGTAGAGGTCGATGTTCTGACCACCCCGGCTCAGCGCCATGCGAAGGTGCTGACCGGGCTCTGCCTCCTTGCCTGCCTCTTTGATCGCCGCAGCCGCCTCAGGCGTAATCGCGATGTTCGGAGGCGAAACAGTGACTTTGCTCGCGTCAATGCCAAGCGCCGAAAGAAGCTCGCCCGAGTCGTCAAGCTGGCGAACGATATCGCTGCCGCCGATCAAGCTGCCTTGGTAGAAGAGCTGAGGAATGGTCGGCCAGCTCGAGAATTCTTTGATGCCTTCGCGTAGCGCAGGATCAGACAAGACATCGACATCGCGAAAATCCACACCGTGGCCTTCGAGTATCTCGACGACCTTGGCGGAAAAACCGCAGCGCGGCATCTGCTTGCTGCCTTTCATGAACAGAACCACTGTGTGCTGCCGCAGCAGCGTCTCGATTTGCGAGCGAGTCTCAGGATGAAGCGCCATGATCTAATTCTCCGTAGGCGGTGAGATTCCGCTCACCCAGGCCGTTCGTCAACTCAACGATTGATGCGCCAGCCGCGCCTAGCTCGGATTGCGCAAAATTCCGTCCGGTACCGCGTCCGAAAACTCGCGCCCAAGCCCACGCTCGCGGATTTTCTTGCGCAGCGTATTGCGGTTGATACCGAGAATGGCCGCCGCCCGCACTTGATTTCCCTCGGTGCGCAATAGAACTTCCTTCAACAGAGGTCTCTCGACGTGAGCCAGCACTTCCTCGTACAGGTTTAGGTCGTGAAGCGGGCAGCCCTCCAGCCGCGACAAAAGCGCCCGCAGCTTGACTCGCACGGTTTCCTCAAGGGACAGCTGCTCTAGCGGTACCCGCTCGTGCAGCGGCGGAAGAACTGCTTCGACTTCACCCAGCTCTATCAGCTCGCCTCGGCTGCGCAGCGCCGATCTAGACACGACGTCGCGAAGCTCTGCCAGATTCCCTGGCCAGCTATAGCGCAGGAGCTGATCGACCGCGCGGCTGCACAGCTTGTGTCGGCGGCCCATCTGCTCACCAAGGAGTTGCAAGAAATGTTCTGCCAGCAGCGGTACATCCCCGACCCGTTCGCGCAGCGGGGGAATCCGCAACCGGGTGACTTGGTGTGCGAGCAAAAGCTCGGCCAAGGCAAAGCCCGATTCACGCAGTCGCGGTAGCTCGACATCGCTGGTCAAGATCAGCCGAGGCAGGACAGCACCATCTCCATCGCAGCGCTCGGCACCCTGCCCCGACTCGTGACGCTCTAGCAACCCTTGCAGGACCTTGCGCAGACGAAGCGGCCCATACGGCACGTCTTTGATAAGCAGCGTTCCCCCGTGTGAACGACGCAGCTTGCCAATCGCCCGCTCGGTGTCGGCGTACTCGGCATCAATGCGAATAAAGGCACCCTGCCCACGCTGCGAGGCAGAGTGGATGCAGCGACCAATGTGCTCACGACCAGAGCCACGCTCCCCTTCGACAAACAGCGGTGTCTCGACCGCCGCCGCCTCTTCGACAAGCGCACGCAATCGAAGGGTGACTTTTTCCTCCCCAACGAGGGCAATACACGAGGTTGGTGTAGTCGATCTCATGCGCAGGCCACCTTCTGGTCAAAGGGACCGCCATCAAGCGCGACCTTGAGCCGGGGTCGCCCCTTCGCCAACTCGCCAAAGTAGGCCACGGTCGCTTCCACCAGCGCGTCAGGTTCCCGAGGGGCCTTGTGCTGGTCACGAAGCTCCGCAGAACCGGGCAGACCTTTGGTGTACCAGGCCACCGCCTTGCGTACTTCGTGGATCAATCGCTTGTCTTCGGTGCGCCCGCGCATCAGGGCGACGTGGCGAAGAAACACGTCACTGCGCTCTTCGACCGTCGGCACTCCCGGTACTGGTTCGCCGCGCAGCCATGCTGCAATGTCACGAAACAGCCAAGGATTGCCCAAGGCCCCGCGCCCTATCATCACAGCATCGCAGCCTGTCTCTGTCCGCATCCGCACATAGTCGAGCAGCGTCACCACATCGCCATTGCCCACCACAGGAACGTGCCGAGGCACCGATTCCCGCACTTTGCGAATGATCTCAAGCGACGATTTGCCGGAAAAACCCTGGGTTCGCGTTCGCCCGTGGACCGTGATCATCGCCGCGCCAGCTTCGACCATCGCACACGCAAACTCAGGGGCATTCAGATGCTTTTCGTCCCAGCCCGCCCGGTGTTTGACCGTGACCGGAATCTCCGCTGGAAGCGCGTCCCGGACCGTACGGACGAGGACTTGCGCCAGGTCCGGCTCCTTCATTAGTGCCGACCCACACGCGCCCGCCACAACCCGCTTGGCCGGACACCCCATGTTGATATCGACGAGCGCCGCCCCAATGTCACGCGCAAGCTGGGCTGCCTTGGCGAGCGCCTCGGGTTCGCGACCAAAGATCTGCACCCCAAAGCGCCGACCACCAAGGGAAGCAGTCATCTTCTGGGTGGTCTTCTTCGCCCCCTCGCACAGCGCCCTGGCCGAAAGAAATTCGGTGATCGTCAGGCCAACCCCATGCTCCTCGCAAATGGTGCGAAATGGAAGATCTGTGACTGCGGCCATCGGGGCCAGTAGGACATCTGTGTCGACGACAAGGTTGGCAATGCGCATCGGCGTTCCAAGCGGGGCAACTTAACACAGGCAAGGGGTCGCTGCGAAGACGCAGGTGCTCAGCCCCCCTACATGCCGAAGAAAACGTTCTGGTCGACGGCAAAGAAAAAAGTTGCAAACCACTCAAAATGACTCTTGACATTGCCAGCCCCTTATACAAATGTGCGCACTGAAGGGACCAAGTTGGTTCCTGGACTTTTGAATCGGTTTCCGCTTCGTCCGAGGTCCGGCATGGGGCCACTCTCTCGGCAAAAGCGGCTCCGGTTTGCGGAGGTTCGCCATGTCATTCAAGCAGTCGCTGGTTGGCATTCTTGTCGGCGTAACATCTTGCCTCCTTCTGCCCTTTGCACCCGCCTCGGCGTCTGACAAAGAAGACATCAAGAGCGAGAAAGTCGAGCGCGCAGACAAGGACAAAGTCCATAAGCCTGCCCGTACGCCGAGTCCGTGGGATACTCGACCGATGGTACCCGCAGGCCCGAAGTACTAAGCCGAACATTGGGAGTACCAACCGGTACTCTCGCTGTGGTGCCTGAGCAGTCGGGAGTGCCAAACCACTACTTGTGGAGTATCAGGCACGTACTTTTCGATTGGTGTCTGGCCAGTCTGATAGTAAAGGCCCTAACTTTTCGAGTAGCACCTTGCCACTCGAGAAGCGGCGCTGGTGACTTGCATTGTTGCATTGCACCACTTGGGACGTTGCGATGGCGACTCTGCAAGCCAGGGACAGTCATGTCGGCGTGGTGGTCCCCTGGCCTCATCCGGGTTCCTGGCAGCGTCGCCTGGCGCCAGACATGCTCGTGTTTCACACCCAGCTTTCCATCGGACAACAGCCAAGTTTCCATGTTACGCTCCGTCAGTGCCACAGGGGGAAATACGGCCGCGTGGACTCGAAAGCGAGCCTGGAGCTTCGGAATCAGGACAGCAAGAGTCCACAGCGAGCACATCGGTATCCTTGACTGCACCCACGCTAGACATCAGGCCAGCGAGGAGTGCAGCCGCGACGCCGCGCGAGTCCGGGTCGCTAAGTCGTGCCCAGACGGCCGTTAATCCAGGTAACCCGGCCACCGGTTCGCACGGGGTCGTGAGCGTCAATCCGCATCTCCTCGAGCCGACACGAATCGGTCGGTACATGGTCGTCCGCTGTCTCGGCCAAGGCGGTATGGGTACGGTCTACTCTGCCTACGATCCCGACCTTGATCGCAAAGTAGCGGTCAAAGTAGTGCGAGAGGATGTCCACAGGGGTGCCCTCGCGCGGGAGCGACTGGTCAAAGAAGCCAAGGCAATGGCTCGCATTGCCCACCCCAACGTCGTGCACGTCTACGAAGTCGGCGAAGATCGCGATGACCCACAAGGGCAGATATTCATCGCGATGGAGTTCGTTCCCGGCGTCGATCTCGTCGATTGGCAAAACCAACACCCAGTTCGCGACGCAGCATCCCTTGACCAGTGCCTACGCATGTATCTACAGGCCGCTGCCGGACTACAGGCCGCCCACCAGTCCGGCCTCATCCACCGCGATTTCAAGCCCGACAATGTCATCGTGGGCCAGGACGGCCGGGCACGGGTGATGGACTTTGGCATTGCCCACGCTCACGGCGATCCAAAGACTGCCGAGAGAAAGGCCTCGACTGCCTCGTCACTCCGCGCCACTAGCGAGCGACTGACCCAGTTTGGGGCCATCTTAGGAACACCCGGCTACATGTCACCCGAGCAGGTGAATGGCGAACAGGCAGATGCGCGAAGCGATCAGTTCAGCTTCTGTGCCGCTCTGTTCGAAGCCGTCTATGGCCATCCCGCATTCCCTGGCACCACCATCGAGGAATACGCCCGAAGCATTCGCAGCGGCAAGCTGAGCCAGAGCACCCGCACCAGGTATGGATATGAAGTACCGCTGGCAATCCATGAGACGCTGCTTCGCGGCCTGTCACTTGACCCGAAGCTGCGCTTTGCGTCCATTCAGGAACTTACGTCGGAACTCGCCACGGGGCTGCTGCCAGATGCCGATTCCGACAGCTTGCGCCGCAGCAAACGCCGCTTTCTCGCCGTCATACTGGGCAGCTTCATCTTGACTGTGCTCGGGATGCTGCTGGCACTCAGCGGTGCGCACCGAGGTGATCTACGCCCACCCCTGCTGGCAGGGACTTCGATCTTGACCATCACAGCCATCACAGTCTGGGGACTGCGTCAGCAGATTCAGCTTCAGCCTGGGTATCGGCGACTTAGCTACTTTCTTCTCGCCACGATGGCGTATCTCGTCGTTGGCAGGTCGATAGGACTTTTGCTGAACATGCCAGCGGATCGCTTTCTTATCCAAGAAACGGTCGGCTTGGCTGCCCTGTTCGCCAGTGAGATGCCCCAGGTCGGACGCCGATACGGCTGGATCGTCGCCATTTGCCTTCTGTCCGTGCTGCTGCAAGTCATCTGGCCAACTGGGCGGAGGCTACACCTGAACGTGACCTACGGCATCGTGCTGTTTTTGACGATATACCTTCGTTTCGAGCGCAGCACGCTCGCTCCACGCAGTACGCCACCTCCGCCCGACTAGCGCGCCTAAACGACGAGCAAACCTCTACGGAACCAGCTTGTAGCCAAAGCCGTACACCGTGAGGATGTGCCGCGGGTGGTGCTGGTTTTCTTCCAGCTTCTTGCGCAGCTTGACGACAAAGTTATCGACGGTTCGATTCGACGGATAGGCTTCGATGCCCCAGATCTTGTCGAGGATCTCGTCGCGTGAAACCGGCTGGCCTTCGCGCTCGTAGAGGAGCTTGAGCAGCTCGACCTCATAGAAGGTCAGCATGTGGCTCTTGCGCGCCCGGACGAGGGTGTGGGTGCGCAGGTTGATCTCGCAACCGCCAATGCGGATCGTCTCGGGTTCCTTGCTGACCTGGGCCCGCGTCAAACGACGAAGGATGGCCTTGATCCGCGCGAGCAGCTCACCAACGCTAAAAGGCTTGGTGACGTAGTCATCCGCCCCGGCCTCAAGCCCACGAATCTTGTCTAGTTCTTGACCGCGCGCCGTCAGGATGATGATCGGAACGACCTGGTTGCTCGCCCGAATTTCCTCGCAGACCTGGAAGCCGTTGATGTCGGGAAGCATCAGGTCCAGGATGACGAGGTCAGCGCCGCGCTCTTTCATTTCGCGCACGCCAGCCCGACCCTGCATGTGGGTCACGACCTCGTAGCCCTCAAACTCTAGGACATCGGTCAGACCGCGGACGATGTCTGGCTCGTCTTCCACAAGGAGTATTCGGGCACGCTTGCCGGGCTCGCCGCTGCCGCTCTGGGGCGGACTGCTGCTGCTCGCTGGACCAGAAGACGGCAGCGCCATTTAGCTCTCATCCTTCTCGGCAGCGGGCTCGCCACCGTCGTCTTCTTCCCTGATCTCCACCACGGGCAGCGTCAAGGTGAACGTCGAGCCCTTGCCAGCTTGGCTTTCCACTGTCATATGGCCGCCGTGTGCTTCCGCAATGTGCTTGACGAGCGCAAGGCCGATGCCAGAACCACGGATGTTGGTGTTGCGCACCGCTCGGGTTCGGTAAAAACGCTCGAACACTTTGCGCTGCTCTTCCGGGGCGATGCCAAGTCCGTGGTCGGTCACGCTAAGTAGTATCTCCTTGCCACGCGGCGAGGCGCGAAGCCTTACCGCAATCGGCCCAGTTCCGCCATACTTGACCGCATTATCCACCAGATTGAGCAGCAGCAGCGTCATCGCATTTTCGTCCAGCAGCGTCCGCGGTATGGATGACGCGATGTCCACTTCGAGCTGCCGACCATCCCGTTCTAGGCGATAGCGGAAGAAATCAAGCGCTCGCTCTACCACTTCACCCAGATCGCCCGGCTTCATCTCGTAGGCCGCCTTGCCGCGCTCCATTCGTGAAAAGTCGAGCACGTTGTCGATAAGCCGCGACAATCGCTCGGATTCGCGGGTGATGATAGCGGCGTACTCTTTCCCCTTTTCGGGCGTCTTGACTTTGCCCAGCATCAGAAGCTCGGCAAACATCCGTATCAGCGACAGCGGTGTCTTTAGCTCATGGCTGACGTTGGAGATAAACTCTGACTTGAGCGCCGATAGCCTTTGCTCGGTTGAAATGGAGTACACGAGAAACGCCGTGCCAATCAGAATCAGCCCGAGCATCAGACCAATCAGAATCGTATCTGCCAGGGCTTGCTTCTGACTGCCCGCACGCAGCTTGACATTGTCGAGCGGTGCCATCTGCAAGCGCCACTGATAGACGGTCGACTCAAAGCGCTTGTCGTACAGGTATTTGCCAGCCCCCGAGATAGGCTGACCAAAAATCACTTCGCCACGGCTGCCAATTACCGACACAAGAAAGCGACCGGCGATCGGCTCGAACATCTCGGGGAAGCTGGTGCCGACCAGATAGTCAAGGTTCACCTTGAGGATGATGTAGAAGACGCGATTGCGGGCGGCGTCGTACCTTTTTATGTAGCTGAGCAGATAGTCGACGCCATCGACATTGGTGTGGAGGTGGCGGTGGAAGTCTGGTCGCTGCTCGGCGAGGGGTAGCTCGGGTCGGATGCGATCCATAAACAGGCGCAGAAACGCTTCCGCTTCCGGCTTGTTGCGACGCTTATTCACATAGCCACCGCGGACGAGCTGCTGGTTTTCATCAAGAACAATCGCTGCCTCCACTGCATGTGAAAGGCGAACGATCTCTGACCAGCGACGCGAAAAGTCCTGAAGGTGCTCCAGATCGACCAGATTGAATAGCTCGCGGTCCGAGTCAATGATGAAGCTCTCGACCCGGCTTCTGGTCTGATCGCCGAGAGCGAACAAACCGGCTATCACCGAGCCTTCGCTGTTCTGCGCCAGTTGGCGTGCGTTTCGATACGAGTAGCGCGCCAGCGCCAGCGCCGCGATGAGGACTAGCGGAAAGCTAAGATAGAGCGGTGAGAGCTGGCGGCGAATCCTCATAGGTGGGCGGCATCCTACCACAGCTGGATCAACATCTACCGATAGACGCCGCTAGGCTGGGCTGGCTTGCTGGTTTTTCACGCTTGACACTAGCTGCCATCGGTTTTTGAATGCGCTCGCGTTTCGCACACCACAAAACCGTTGCAAATCGCGTATCAAACTGTAACAAGTAAGAGAAACTGAACTCAAACCATGCCAGGATACCTGGCAAGCAAATAGGAGAACATCATGGCTGGAAAGAAGTCTGGAACCGCTTTCGACATTACTGCCCTCTTTGAGCAAGAGCTTCAGGCTCGCAATGAAGATCTTCGCCGCCAAGCCGCGATGACGATGTTCTTCAAGCTGCATCCGACCAACAAGACCACGGTCGAGGAGTTCATTACCAGCTTGAAGCAGCACAAGGATGTCTGGTCGGCCGTTTCGACCATGGGCATCATCGACTTCGTGGAAGCTCTCGGTGGCAAGCGCCCAACCGAAGCCAAGCCGGGCAAGGCCGCAGCGAAGCGGACCCGCCTGTCGGAAGGCCAGAAGAACTCGCTCAAGGGCATCATCACCAGCGTTCTGTCGAGCGCCCGTGACGGCCTGAGCCGCAGCGAGATCGCTGACAACATCAACAACGAGCTGCTTGCCAATGTTGGTGTTGATCGTGGAGAACTCGCCAACAAGCTGCGCCAGCCGCTCGGTGAGCTGGTCGCTGACAACAAGATCCACACCATCGGCGAGAAGCGCCTGATGAAGTACCACAACGGCCCCGGCAAGAAGAAGTAACGCCGGAAACCCGAGTCCTCATCGGGCTTTACAAATCGAAGGTCACTATGTTACCAAGTGGCCTCTCGTATGGGTCGGCCTAAAGGTCGGCCCTTCTAACATCAGGCTCAGGGTTCCAAGCTGCTTTTGTTCAAGCAGCCCCGATGCCGATACGACTGAGGAAGACAAAGAGTCATGGCAAGAGCAAAACGAGGTTTTAAGGCACGTCGCCGTCGCAATCGGATCAAGGCCTTCGCGCAAGGCTACCGCGGAGGTCGGTCGACCCTGTGGAAATCGATGGTCGAAACGGTGCGTCATGCGTGGCGATTTGCCACCTGGCACCGTCGCGAGCGCAAGCGTGACTTCCGCCGCCTGTGGATCATCCGTATCAATGCGGCGGCTCGTGAGATCGGTACCACCTACTCGAAGCTGATCCACGCCCTCGCCCAGGCCAACATCAAGATCGACCGCAAGATCCTCGCCGATCTCGCGATCAGCGATCCGGCTGGCTTCAAGGCGATTGCCGCGCAGGCAGGTATCCAGGCTCAGGCATAAGCATCAAGTCCGGAGCGAAAACCTGTCTGCTTTCACATGCCCGCTTCGGCGGGCATTGTCATTTCTGGGGTAAGGTATCGCGATGAACCAAAATGACAGCCGCGCGGGCGAGCTGGCCCGCCTCTTCGATGAATCCCTGTCTCGTTTTGAACAAGAACTCGCTTCTGCCAAAGACGAACCGGCGCTGCGTGTCGTCTATGCGCGCTTTGCCGGCAAAGAAGGTGAGATTCGCAAGCGTCTGGCCGAGGCGCTGAAAGCCGCACCTGGCCCTGAGAAGCGTGCAGTCGGCCAAGCTGGCAATACCGCGCTGCAAAAGGCGGAAGAGCTGTTTGCGGCCCGCTTGGCCCAGCTTCATGAGCAGAAGCGGCAGGCGGATCTGCAGCGGCGACTGGATGTGACGATTCCGGGTCGGCAGCACAAGCTGGGCGGTCTGCATCTGCTTACGCAGGTTCGGCTGGAGCTAGAAGGAATCTTTGCCGAGCTGGGCTTCCACGTCGCCACCGGCCCGCAGGTCGAGACAGATTTTCATAACTTTGAAGCGCTGGCGATGCCCAAAGACCATCCCGCGCGCGATATGCAAGATACGTTTTATCTGCAAAGCAAGCCGGGGCACGATCCGCTGGTTCTGCGCACCCACACGTCGCCGGTACAGATTCGGACGATGCTTGCGCAGAAGCCACCCGTGCGCGTGATATCGCCCGGCAAGGTGTATCGCAAAGACGATGACCCAACGCACTCGCCCATGTTTCAGCAGATTGAAGGGCTGTGCGTAGACGAAGGCATCACGATGGCCGACCTCAAAGGCACGCTGCTCTATTTTGTGCAGCGCTTCTTTGGTCCGGGCATTGGCCTTAGGCTACGTCCGTCGTTCTTCCCGTTTACCGAACCCAGCGCCGAAGTCGATATCGA
>CAYTGC010000152.1:0-12206 GCA_964437195.1 uncultured Myxococcales bacterium
TTGTAGTTTCACATCTCGCAGTACTTGATCAGGATCTTCATCGGCTTCCTCTGCTGAATTTGTGGCGATCGCTTCGCCCGCATGACGCTAGCATGACTGCCGCATCTGCTAGGCTCCGCGCATGCGGGTAAGCGCCCTTCGCGTGAAACAAGCCGTCGGAATCTGGGGCCTCGTCCACCTGGTGGGCTGCGCGGCACCCGAAACCAAGTCCATCCAAGTTCACTGGCAGCTTGTCGATGGTCGGCTGTGTACCGATGCAGGTACCGTGCGTGCCGTGCTAACGACTGCCGATGGCACCGAATACAGTGGCCGATGCAGCTTGCTGCCAGACGGCAATCGCATCGAGATTCCCACCGCCACAGCGGGCAGCCAGCTTACGGCCCGGGCCGAGTCCGCAAGCCTTGCAGTGCTGTATCGGGGCAGCATCCTCTTGCCCGACAAGCTGCCGGATCTTCTCGAGCTGGTGTTGCATTTTTCCGGAGGTCGCTAGCGGCCATCGTCGCAGCGCAATCCGAACATCCCGAAGGATTGACCGCGCAGCCTGACCGTCATTACTGTCCGCGGCATGAAGCCCTTTTCGTTGCTTTTTGTGACGTTGTTGTCGATTGGCTGTGCCGCGCATACGGCAGGGCCGGGCCATCTTGATGCCGAGCTATTGTCGATTGCGACGAGTGCGCAGGGAACGCGCAAGCTAGAGCTGCACGGTGAAAAGAGCGGCGAGATCTCGAAGCTGTCGGTCTACCACCAGGATGCCACGCGAATCCCCGAGCCCATTCGCAAGCTTGCGGAGAGCACGTTCCCTGGGAGCAAGGCGCTGTCATTTGAGACCGAGCGATATGCCGATGCGGGGCTGGTTTACGAGGTCGAGGTTGAGAAAGCCGACGGCGAGCACTGTGAGCTTTCGGCAAGTGCCGAAGCAAAGCTCCGCTACACCGAGTGCCGACTGACGCAGGCGGCACTGCCTCCGGCTGTGAGCAAGACCATCTCTGACAAGCTGCCGGGCGGCACGGTCGAGGAGATTGAAGTCCTCAGAGGGCAGGCAATCGTCGGCGGTGAGGAGTTCCGTGCCGAGGTCAAGGTCGGCACCCAGATGCACTACCTGCGCATCAAGCCAAGCGGCGAGCTGGTCCGGCATGGCCTACTGATCCCGGCCAAGCTGGAGCTGCCCGCACCCTAGCTCGTGGACCGAGCCGAGTAGGATGCGGGCCGGGGCCCCAGCCTAGGCAACCGCCGGTCGCGGCGCTTCGGGCGATGGCGCTACCGGCGCTTTCTTGCGCCGACTGCCGCCCCCTTTGCGCTTAAACCCATCAAGTGACCGCAGCACCTCGGGCTGGCTGCGATGGACCGCCCGCAGCACGCCCAACGCCTCGACGAACTGCTTGTACAGCGCCACTTGGTCATCGAGAAAAGCCTTGTGGTGCTGCTCAAACGCCTGGCGCAGCTCGGCATCCTTCTGCTTGGCGACGCGGTGTTCCTTCAAACCCGCTTCCATGGCTTTGACGTCGATGCTGTAGCGCTTGTCCCAGCCCTCGGCCTTGATGCGCACAAGCAGGGCGTCAAGCTGGTCGTCGAAGCTGGCGGGGACTGGGGGATTCTTTCCGGACATGACACGTTCTCCTTTTTCCTGTCGATTGGTTCTTGTGGACAGCTAGGTCCAAGTGGGTGGACGTAGCCCCAGCGGCAACAGGTGGAGTCGTTTTCGGTACCTCGCAGCCAAGGTTGCGGATTCGTTGCGTTTTTTCGTTTTTTTCCCCGACCCGCGAGCCCGGCCCGACGCTGTCATATGACGGAGCATGCCTGGCATGGTGGTCCGAATGTGTCACATGACGAGCCGCATGCCATCTGTGATCGGCTTCATGCTTCGTATGACCGGCTTCATGCTTTGCATGTCGGCTTTCATGCTTCGTATGACCGGCTTCATGCTTCGTATGACCGGCTTCATGCTTTGCATGTCGGCTTTCATGCTTCGTATGACCGGCTTCATGCTTCGTATGACCGGCTTCATGCTTTGCATGTCGGCTTTCATGCTTCGTATGACCGGCTTCATGCTTCGTATGACCGGCTTCATGCTTTGCATGTCGGCTTTCATGCTTCGCATGTCGGCTTTCATGCTTCGCGCGTCCGGCTTCATGCTTCGCGCGTCCGGCTTCATGCTTTTCCTGTCCAGACGCATACGTTCTGTCGCGCAGTTCATGCTGGCCGCCACCGCGGACTGGCTGTGTCCGGTGCGCTTCTGCCAGTGCCCCAATCGGCAAAGAGCGGAGAACGCCCACTCCGAGTCTTGCTTCCGCCTTGCCGCGCTGCCTACAGTGCGCCCGTGGTGCAACACGCCTCCCAACTTGAGCCCATTCCTCCTTCTTCGGCAGGCCACAGGCAGCGTCTGCTTTTGGTTACGGCTTCGCTCATCTTGAGCGTACTCATTGGCGTTGTGCTCAGTCGGCAGGGCCGCAGTCAGGAAGCCCCGCGGCAGAAGAAGCCGCGCATCGGACTGTCCTTCGACACGCTGAAGGAAGAGCGCTGGCAGCGCGACCGCGCAGCGTTTGTGGCCCGAGCGGAGGAGCTTGGCGCGGAGGTGATCGACCTGGCCGCAAACTCGTCGGACACGCAGCAGATGCGTGATGTCGAGTCGCTGCTGACCGCGCAGGTGAATGTGCTGGTAGTCGTCGCCCACAACGGCGCAGCCATGAGCAAAGCAGTACGGCTCGCGCACGCCGCCGGGGTGCCGGTGATTGCCTACGATCGGCTGATTCCCGAGCCAACGCTGGACTTTTACATCTCGTTTGACGCAGTGGCGGTGGGCGAAAAGCAGGCGCGGTATCTGGTGGATCATCTGCCGACGCCGGGACGGGGCAAGATCGTGCGACTGCATGGCGCCAAGACAGATAACAACGCCCACCTCATGAAGGAAGGGCAAGACCGCGTCCTTGTGCCGCTTGTGCACAGTGGCGCAGTCGAAGTGCTGCACGAAGACTGGGTGGACGACTGGAAGCCAGAGCACGCCAAGCGGATCGTCAATGCCGCGATTGCCAAGGGACTGACGTTTGACGCGATCTTGGCCCCCAACGATGGGACGGCAGGTGGCGCAGTGCAAGCGCTGCGCGAAGATGGACGCGACGGCAAGGTCTTGATTACCGGGCAAGATGCCGAGCTTTCGGCTTGTCAGCGCGTGGCGGCGGGCAGCCAGACGATGACGATTTACAAGCCGCTCAAGGTGCTGGCAGGAAAAGCCGCCGAGGTGGCGGTGGCGATGGCCAAGGGGCGGCCCGTGGTCGCGCGGGGCGAGATACCTGTCGAAAAAGCCCAAGTTCCAGCCGTGTTCGTCGAAGTGGTGGCCGTTAGCAAAGACAACCTGATGCAGACGGTGGTGGCCGATGGCTTTCACCCCCAGACGGCCATCTTTGCAAGGCCGTAACAGGTGGCAATGTCTGCCCCGGTGATCGAGCTGTGCGGCATCAGCAAGCGCTTCGGCGGCATCGTGGCCCTGCGGGGGGTCGACTTTGCCTTGCAGCCGGGCGAAGTTCACGCACTGTGCGGGGAAAATGGCGCTGGCAAATCCACGCTCATCAAGATCTTGTCGGGCGTCCATCCAGCAGGCAGCTTCGAGGGCAAGTACCTGCTGGACGGCAAAGTCGCCAGCTTTTCCTCGGTGCGCGACAGCCAGGCGTGCGGCCTGTCGGTGATTTATCAAGAGCTACCGCTGTGCGAGGAGCTGTCTGTGGCCGAGAACATCTTCCTCGGCGTCGAGCCACACCGGCCTTCACCCTGGCCGCTTCGCCTGTTGATTGACGAAGAACGGATGCGCCGTGACTCAAAGCGGCTGCTTTCGCGGTTTGGCATCGCGCTCGACCCGGAACGGAAGGTAAGGAGCCTGGGCGCCGGACAGAAGCAGCTTGTCGAGATTGCCCGGGCGCTGCGCAACCGCTCGCGCGTTTTGATCCTCGACGAACCGACGGCAGCGCTGACAGACCGAGAGAGTGAGGCTCTCCTCGAGCTTCTGCGAGAGCTTCAGCGCGAAGGGCAGAGCATCGTCTATATCTCGCACAGGCTTGACGAAGTGATGGCGATTGCTTCGCACATCACGGTGCTGCGCGACGGTCAAAGCGTCTACAGCGCGCCCGCCAAAGAGACGACGCAAGAGCTCTTGGTGCAGAAGATGGTGGGCCGCACGCTCGGCGAGCTCTTCCCTGTGCGCAAGGAGCCGACGGAGACGGCGAAGACCCTGCTTTCGGTGCAGCACCTAAGCTGCAGCGAGCAGCCAAACGACAAGCTGCGGCTTTCGGACATCTCGCTGTCAGTCCGCGCCGGTGAGATCGTCGGAATCTATGGGCTGCTCGGCGCGGGTCGTAGCGAGCTCCTTCTGCATCTGTTCGGTGCCTGGGGCGTCCGGCGAGCTGGCGCGGTTTCTCTCGATGGTGAGACGCACAATCCGAACAGTCCTGCCGACAGCATCGCCAGGGGCCTGCTGCTGGTCAGCGAGGACCGGCGACGCTTTGGCCTGGTGATGGATGAGTCAGTGCGGTTCAACCTGACGCTGGCGTCACTGGCAGCACTGGTCGAGCATGGGACGATCGATGACGCCAAAGAGCTGCGCACGGTGCGGACGCTGTCGGCCCGGCTGCGGATTCGCGCGCAGACGCCGGAGCAGCCGGTGCGGACGCTGTCAGGCGGCAACCAGCAGAAAGTCGTGCTCGGCAAAGCGCTGTTGTGCCAGCCCAAGGTGCTGCTGCTGGATGAACCGACGCGCGGCGTCGATGTCGGGGCCAAACAAGAGATCTATTCGCTGCTCGACGAGCTGCGGCGTGAAGGAATGGGCGTGCTGATGGTGTCTTCGGATCTGCCAGAGCTTCTGGGAATGAGCGACCGAGTGCTGGTGCTCGCCGATGGAACGCTCAAACAAAGTCTTGCCGCCCGCGCCGCGACGCCAGAAGCGCTCCTGCACGCCGCCATCATGGCCAAGCCAGTCGAGCCGCAGTGGGAGGGAAGCCCGCGATGAATGAACGACTTGAGTGGCGTGACCTGTCGCTGCTTTTGGTCCTGATCGGCCTCGGCGTGTTCTTTGGGCTCTTGGCGCCGCAGTACCTGTCGGCCCGCAACCTGACCATGCTGACGATCGAGTTTGCCATCACGTCGGTGCTGAGCTTGGGAATGCTGCTGGTGATCCTGCCCGGGCACATCGACCTGTCGGCTGGCAGCGGCGTGGGACTTATCGGCGGCGTGGCAGCGGTGCTGATCATGCGCTACTCGCTGCCGGCAGAGCTGGCGATGCTTGTCGGCGTGGTGCTGGCGCTTTTGCTGTGGCGCTTTCAGGGCTACATCATCGTTCGCCAAGGCATCCCAGCGTTCATCATCACGCTCGGTGGACTTTTGGCCTGCAAGGGTCTTTTCTGGCTGTGTATTCGCAACCAGACGGTGCCGGTGAGTCCGGGCGGGCAGTCGAACCTTTTGTCGGTGCTGACCACGACCTATCTGTCACCGCGTGCCTCTTACGCGCTGGTGGCGGCGGTCATCGTGGTACTGGGGCTTGCCGCAAGGCGACGACACCAGCACGCAGTGATGGACGCCAAGCAGCACAACGAGCCTGCGCCAGACTTCGAGCTTCCACTTTTGCGCTGGATGGTGACGTCGCAAGCCCTGGCGCTGCTTGCGCTGGTCTGCGGTCAGTTTCGTGGCCTGCCGCTGCCGCTTTTGATCCTGGCCGTCGTGGCCGTCATGGTGCAGGCAGTGACACGGCACACCCGTCTGGGACGGGCGCTGTACGCCATTGGCGGCAACGAGGAAGCGGCGGTGCTGTCGGGCATTCCGGTCGGCAAGGTGGTCGTCACGGCGTATACGCTGCTCGGCGGGCTCACGGCGCTGACTGGCCTGCTTCAGACGGCGTACGCGGGTGCATCGACGACAACCGTGGGCGAGCTGATGGAGCTGGATGCGGTCGCAGCTTGCGTCATCGGCGGCTGTAGCCTGCGTGGAGGTCGCGGCACAGTCGCTGGCGTGCTCTTGGGATCGCTGGTGATGGCGAGTCTTTTGTCTGGAATGTCGCTTTTGGCGGTCCCACCGGAAGCACGGCTGATTGCGCGCGGGCTGACGCTGGGTGTCGCAGCGTGGCTGGACGTCAGGCTGGCCCGGGTGTCGCGCGGCTCACTCGCCTGATCGGTCGGCGGGGTCGAGCCGGTTGTCGAGCCCGTACTTGCGAAGCAGCTCGCGCAGGTGCTTGCGGTCAATTTGCGCTTCGCGGGCCGCCGCCGACAGGTTCATGCGGTGGCGCTTCATCAGGTCGACGATGTACTCGCGCTCGAAGTGCTCGACGAGCTGGCCTTTGGCTTCCTTGAACGGCAGCGAAGACCTGACAAGCGGCGGCGCGGCGTGCACCACGGCATCGCCCAGCTCTTCCAGGCTGAGCGAGTCGCCCTTGGCCAGCACGCAGGCCCGCTCGATGACGTTGCGCAGCTCGCGCACGTTGCCAGCCCAGCCGTAGCTGCGCAGACGGGCCAGCTCCGCCGGGGGCAGGTTCAAGCTCTTGCCACAAGAAAACTGCTCAATAAACGACTCGGTCAGAAGCTCGATGTCACGGCCCCGCTCGCGCAGCGGCGGAAGCTGGACCCGAATCACGGCCAGCCGGAAAAACAGGTCCTCGCGGAAGGTCTTGCGGGCGACTTCCTCGCGCAGATCGCGGTTGGTCGCGGCGATGACCCGGACATCGACCTGACGATAGGCGCTGCCGCCCACGGGTCGCACGGCTCGCTTGTCGAGCGCGCGGAGCAGCGACGGCTGAAGCTCAAGCGCAAGCTCGCCGATCTCATCAAGGAAGATGGTGCCGCCGTGCGCTTCGGCAAACGCGCCCTGTCGATCGGCGATTGCACCCGTGAACGCGCCTTTGACGTGGCCAAACAACAGCGACTCGATGAGCTCTCTCGGCACCGCGCCGCAGTCAAAGACGACGAACGGGCCGGCTGCCCGGCGCGAGTGGCGGTGGATTTCTTCGGCCACAAGTTCCTTGCCGGTCCCGGTCTCACCTTGGATCAGCACGGTCGAGTCCGTCGGCGAAATGTCGCGCAGCAGGCCAAACAGGCGGCGCATCTTGGCGTCACAGCCAAGCAGGCTGCCGAACCGATCTTCTTCGCTCTCGATCGGCTTGACGGCTTCTTCCTGCGGCAGAAACTTCAGCACCGTCTTGCCGAGGGTGATCTCGGTGCCGAAGCCGACCACGATCTCTTTGAAGCGCGCCCCGTACGTGAAGCTGCCGTTGGTCGAGCCGAGGTCACGAACCACGACCTGGTTGTTTTCAAGCAGCGCGGTGGCGTGCCGACGCGACACGGTGCGGTCAGACAGCACCAAGTCACAGCTCGGCGAGGAGCCAAGGGTGATGGGTTTGTCCGAGAGCACCACTTGCTCGCCCCGGTCGGGACCGGTGATTACCAAGAAGACGCCACCGGGCCGATAGCGAGTGAACTCCGGAATGTCGTCGAGGACGCTGGTCGAGTTGGGGTCCCTAACCACCCCATCCCGTGCAGCGGCACTGCTTTCCGCCGAGTGCTTCATGGTTTTGGGGAATCTTAGCTCACGACGTCTCGCACACAAGCGCCCAAACCGGGAATGTAAGGCGCGGATTTTGCTTCGCTTTCGGCACAGCGTATGCAACGACCCAGATGTGGAGGCTTTCGATGAAGCGCAATCGCAGCTTTTTGATGTTGTCGCTCTTTGTGCTGTCGTGTAACCCGGCGTCGATTGGTGGCGAGACGGACTGCCCCGATGGCGAAACCAACTGTCTGATAGATGACCCCACCAAGCGGCCTCCCGGCGGTCCAGGGGCATACGACAAAGTCGGCCCGGGCACCCAGACGCCGTTTGACCCGAGCGAAGACGGCTCTTCCGGTGTGAAGATCGACAAGGACGGCAACGTCGTCCTCGACAGCAAGAGCTTTGGCGGCACGCTGTCACCCATCATCTGGGTGGCCAACAGCTCCGACGGCACGGTATCGAAAATCGACACCCGCACGATGGCTGAAGTGGGCCGCTACTACACCCACCCGGGCGCCAAGGCCGACCCATCGCGGACGACAGTCGGGCTGAATGGCGACGTGGTCGTTGCCAACCGCAGCGCCTACGATGGCAACCGCGCTTCAGCGGTCCACATCGCCGGGGACAAGTCGCAGTGCATCGACAGGAACGCCAACGGCAAGATCGACACGTCTGAAAACGGCACGCCGATGCCGTGGGCCGAAGGGCAGCCCAATAGCCCGTCCGACGAGTGCATCCTGTGGTTTACCAAGCTGACCGCCAACAGTCTGCCGCGCGCCGCGGGCTTCAACGCGGGTCTTGGCGAGACGGACACGGTGGTCTACATCGGGCTCTACGGCACGCGCGAACTGGTGCGGATAAACGCCAAGACGGGCGCGATCATGAAGACCATCAGCGTCGCCCCGGCCATGCCGTATGGACTGGTCCTCGACAAGAACGGCGACGTCTGGGTGCGCGGCGCAGAAGGCAGCTTGGCCGTGGTGTACGCCAGCAAGGGCGACCAAGTGAAGGTCTATAACGGCGCGCTCGCTCCCAAGTGTGCGTATGGAATCGCTGCCGACGCCGCAGGTCGCATCTACACCGCCGGTGGTGGCTGTGTCGGGCGCTTTGATCCGGCAACCGAGACGTGGGAAAACCTCGACCTGCAGGGCCAGGGCATGCAGTCGGGCCGCGGCCTCGCCGTCGACAACAAGACCGGCGTGTGGATCACGGACACCTACACCGGCATGTACCACGTCGATGGCTCGGGCCCGAAGATGGTCTTCAAGGGCAAGACGGCCACTTTGTCGAGCAACAACGTCGGTGCAGCAGTCGACTTCGACAACAACCCGTGGCTCATCAGCCAGGCCAACAGCGCGGCCTACAAAGTGGACCCGGCAGACTATTCGACCAAGAAGGTCTCCGTCGGCAGTGGCCCTTACACGTACAGCGACATGACTGGCTACCAGCTTCGCAACGCGGGGGCACCGGCTGGTTTCTGGCGCCACACCTTCCTCGGCTGCATGGGCGCTGCTTCGACGCGCTGGCAAGAGCTTGCGTTCACGGTGCAGGCCCCGGCGGGCACGAACGTGACGATCCGCGTCCGCAGCGCCAACGACAAGAACGCGCTGCAAGCTGCGCCGTGGACCGAAGTCGGCAAGGTGCCGTCGGACAGCTCGCCGATCAAGATTCCCACAGCCGCTGGCACGCTGCTGCAAGTCGAGTTCGGCATGAAGAGCGCCGTGCGTGACGTGACGCCGATCCTGTCCGGGGTCAGCGCGGGCTACTCCTGCGTGTTCGGCTAGCCCAGAAGCCCGCCCCTCACCCTGCGCCGCCAAAGTGGCGCAGTTGATGTCTTTTCCCATCAACCTGATGACTCTTTCCATCACCCTGCCCGGCCCGTCCAAGTTCGCTTGACCTGGGCGCTGCCGCGCTAGCATGCCGCGCATGCGCAGCGTCATTTTGGGTATCTCGGGCCCCTATCACGAGCTGGCCGCTTGCTTGCTCATCGACGGTGAAGTCGCCTGCATGGTCGAAGAGGAGCGGCTTTCGAGGGTCCGTCACAGCAAAGCAGCGCGCATCGACAACGCCGCCGAGTGGCCCAAGCTCGCTGTCGAGTCATGCTTGCGCGACGCAGGACTATCGCTGGCAGACATCGACCACATCGCCTATCCGTTTGTACCCAGCGAGCGGCTGCGCAACATCGGCAGCGACAAAGACCCGGTTCCCGCCGACTGGAGCAGCGAGGACGGCGAGCGACGCTTTGTGGCCGATGTCCTTTCCATAGAGGACCGGCTGCGCCACTACGGCGGCCCCAAGGCTCGCTTTCGGTTTCACTTTGTCCCGCACCACCTGGCGCACGCGGCGAGCGCGTTTCTGCCATCGCCGTTTCCGGCAGCAGCAGTGATGGCAATCGACGGCATCGGCGAGTACGACACCACCTGGCTCGGCACAGGAAGCGGCGACCAGCTGCGTGAGCTACGGACGCTGGCGTATCCGCACTCCCTCGGGCTTTTGTGGGAAGTGGTGTCCATAAGCCTGGGCTTTGGGCCCTACGGAGCCACCAAGGTGATGGGCCTAGCCGCCTACGGCGACAAGACACGGTATGCGGAACGGCTGGCGGCGCTGGTTGCACTGCGCGATGACGGTACGTTCTTTATCGATGGGGATGCGCTTGGCTTTCGGTCGCGCGGGCCAAGCTGGGTCGAGCGGTTGTGTCCCGACGCCGTGGTCGCCAGGAATCAGCCACGCAGCCAGGCAAGCGCCGACTTGGCTGGTGCGCTCCAGAAGCGGACCGAGGACGTGCTTGCGCACCTTGCGCGCTGGCTGAAGCAGGCGACGGGGCACGCGAAGCTATGCCTGGCGGGCGGTGTGGCGCTCAACTGCGCGGCCAATGGACGGCTGGCGCAGTCGGGAATCTTCGACGAGCTGTTCGTGCAGCCTGCGGCCAACGACGCGGGTACGGCGCTGGGGGCGGCGCTGCTTCTGCATCACCGCATGCACCCCGGAAAACCACGCTGGCGACAGACAACGGCTCGGCTCGGCCCGATGCACTCGCACGAAGAGATCATGGAAGCCGTGTCGCAGTCGCCGCTTCTGTGGCGACAGGTTCCCGACCCAGCAGCAGAGGCCGCCGAACGACTGGCGCGAGGCGAAGTGGTCGGCATGTATCGCACGGATCGGGGCGAAGCCGGACCCCGGGCGCTCGGTGGACGATCGCTTGTGGCCGACCCACGGGACAGGTCGCAGCGCCAGCGCCTAAACGGTGAGATCAAGCGGCGCGAGGACTTCCGACCGTTTGGCCCCGCGGTGCTCGCTGAGCACGCCGATGACTGGCTGCTTGTGCCAGCGGCGGCGCGCCCGCTTTTGCCGTTCATGCTGGCCGCAGTCGAAGTGAAGCCGTCGCAGGCGGACCGCATTTCGGCAGTGGTCCACAAGGACGGCACGACGCGACCGCAGCTGGTTCCGCCCGACGGCTCGCTGTGGCGCAAGCTCATCGAGCAGTTCTATGTGCGGACCGGCGTTCCAATGGTGCTGAACACCTCGCTCAATGTGCAGGAGCCCATCGTCGAAACCCCGGCTGAGGCACTGCGCCTGGTGACGGACTGTGGGCTAGATGCGGTGCTACTCGACGACGTGCTGGTGGTGCAGAAGAGCGAGCCCGCGCTCCTGGCTGCCCCGGAAGCAGCGCTGCGGTTCGAGCCGACGCTGGACCGCTATGGAGTGCGGCTGGCACTGGTGTTTGGCAATGAAGCCAAAGACGGGGTCTGTCCGTTCTATCGTCGGCAGGAGTGCAGCCACTGTGACATCGGAGCCGGCGAAGGCCAGGCGGTGGACGCAGGCAGTCACCTTCTGCGCTGGCAGTGGTTTGTGCATCACTACCGACGCGAGCTGCCCAGCGTCAGGCATCTTGTGCTCTACAACTCGGGCTCGCTGCTCAATCCCAAGGAGATGTCGACTGCGGCACTTGGCACGATCTGCGAAGAAGCGGCCAAGCTGCCCAAGCTGCGGATGCTGTCGCTCGACACGCGCGAGCTGTTTGTGAAGCGGCAGCGCCTGTCGGCTCTGCGCGCCGGTCTGCCTGCGCAGGTACAGCTTCGGGTGATCTTGGGACTGGAATCGGCGGACGAGGAAGTGCGGCTGATCTACCTCAACAAGCGAATGCCGACCGCCAAAGTGGAGGAAGCCGCGCACGAGCTGGCGGCGAGCGGCGATGGAGTTGGGCTGTGGCTGAGCCTTCTGTTTGCGCCGCCGGGTCGAAGGGGAGAAGCGGCGATCACCGACCTGCTTGAGGGCATCAGATACGGTGTCCGTTTGGCAGCACGACACAAGCTTCCGCTCGACTTCAACATTCATCCGTTTTATCCGTCGCGTCGCTCGCTGCGGGCTCACCCCGATCACCCGCGTGCGGACGTGCGCCTGCTCGATGCTGCACTGGCCGAGGCGAAGGCAGAGCTTGCAGCCCTCGGAAGCGAGGCATCACTGTTTGTGGGCTGGCAAGACGAGCAGCACGACCAGCGCCAAGACCTACGCCTTGACGAGCTGGGAATGTGGAAAGCGAAGCAGAAAGAGGGAGAGAGCGCGGTCGCCGATTAGTGCGGCTGAGCGGCGGGGACTGCGGCTGGCGCGGCGGGCTTGGCAGCGGGCGCGGCGGGCTTGGCAGCGGGCGCGGCGGCTGGAGCAGCGGGCGCAGCGGCTGGAGCAGCGGGCGC
>CAYTGC010000153.1:0-12097 GCA_964437195.1 uncultured Myxococcales bacterium
TCGCTGAGCTTACGGAGATCGGCAGCGCTTTTTTGGCCAGCCGGAACGCCTGAATTGGATCGCCCAGCTTCTGTTCGAGAATCTGCGACGCGGCCAGAAGTGAATCCAGCGGCACGTCGTGTTTTTCCGCCAGCGCTTTTTCGACTCGCTGCGTGTGCAGATCGGCGAGCGGCTTCCACTGACCGTATTTTCCGGCCAGATCCGCGAGCTGGTCGATCGACATCAGGTCAGGTGCCAGCTCGAACGCCTGGATGCGCATGGCGAAGCCGTCGGTTGGCTGGTTCAGCTTTTCTTCGTACACCTGCGCCAGCTCGACGAGGATCGCCGCGGCCTGCATCGCCTCGCCTTCCTCGACAGCCAAATTTAGCCGTTTCTGGCCAATTGTGACGACATCTTCCCATTTTCCGCGATGAACGGCCATCTGGCTCATCGCTTCGAGCGCCTGCGTAATCAGACGGCGTGCTGCGGCCCTTTCCGGTGTTCCTTCCGGCAAATCTGGCATCAGCCGAACTGCGCGTTCATACGACAGGTAGGCGCGGGCGTTGTCCTTGCTGCGGGTCTGCCAAAGACGCGCGATTTCGATGGCTCGCTCGACTCTCGCGACGGGATCTTCAGTCAGCAATAGCTCGCGTTCTTCGCAGGCGACTGCTCGTCGCACGTCACCGAGCTCCTCGTAGAGCCCGCGCAGGTGACGGTGGACGCGCAGGTCGACGATGGGTGTCTGCGCCTGTACTTTTTCGAGCAGATCTGCCGCACCACGCGGATCGCCCAGGTGTTGGCCAATCACCTCCGCCAGATCGAGCGCCAGCGTCAGGCGCTCACGCGGTGGAAGCTCGGGCTCCATCGGCTCGAGCTGTTTGCGAAGAACCTGCTCCAGGTCCTTCCACTCGCTGCGGGTGCGATGAATTTTTTGCAGTGCCGACAGCGCTTCGGAGTCGCTTGGCAGACGCACGAGCACTTCGCGGAACGCGCGCAAGCTCTTTTCGAGAAGCTGCGGATCGTCCGCTTGCAGTGTCAGCCGTCCGAGCAGTCGGTGTAGCTCCGGGCCCGAGCGGTTGCTCTGCTTCTGCACCATTTCCAGCGTCTGCACCGCGAGTTCCATCCGGCCTTGCGCGCCGTAGACACGAGCTAGCTCGCACAGCACTTCTTCGGCCTCGGGACCCGGCGGACAGATGCGCACCGCTCGTTCGAGGTGCGACACCGAGCGCGCCAGATCGCCACAGTCTTCGGCAATCTTGGCGATCCGCCGGTGCAGTGTCAGCTTCTCGCGCGGCGTCGGTGCGACTTTCAGATACGACTCGAGCACTTCGAGCAGTTCGTTCTTGCTTCCGACGAGATGCAGCGCGTCGGCCAGGCGCTTGAGCGCGTCGCGATCCGACGGCAGCTCGGTGAGCAAGCTGCGGCAGACCCACACCATCATCTCGAGGCTGTCTTGCCCGTCGAACTGCTCGTCGCGGCGCAGCAGGCGCTGGTCACACAGCGTCATCATTCGACGCAAGATGCCGAGTCGCTCGGCTTTGTCGCTGGCGATGCCCGCTTGCTGGCGCAATAGCTCGAGCTGCCGCGACGTATCGCCGCTCTGCTCGGCCAGTTCGATCAGCACCTTGATCGACGGCAAATCACTCGGGGACGCTTGCAGAAGCTGCTCAAGTACCGTCGTTGCGTGCTTGGGTTCGTGGATTTCGCGGTAGAGCTGCGCGAGCCGTCTGAGATACTCGATGCGGGTTGGATCTTCGACATCCATCCGCTCCAGCTCGACGACGAGCTCGTTGATCTGCATCTCGGTCCGCGCCAGTCGCTGCCCCAGACGCTTGCGCTCACTTTGCGACCGTAGAGACGGCAAAAGCTCATCGATACGTCGCCAGATCGCCGCTGCCGACACCACGTCGAGCAGCTTCTTTTCGTACAGCTCGCCCAGCTCCTCGAGCTGCTTGGCATAGCTTTGCAGGTCGAGTCGTGCCGTCTCGAACTGCGCTGCCATGCGGTTTTCTTGAATGACCGCAAGGCCGATAAAATCTCGACGGGACTTGTAGTAATCCGACAGCTTGCGGAAGGCTTCGCTGTGCAGCGGCAGCTCGTGGAACGCCTGCTTCAGGCACGCGATGTAGCGCTCGGTGTCGCCGCCGCGGTTGTAGTAGTCGGCAGCTTCCATCATCAGCTCGGCGCGCTCTTCGGGAAGAGCCGCTTCAAGCGCATCTTCTTCGCGAAGCTGCCCGAGACCGAGCTGGTCGCCAGCTTTCTTCAGCACATCGACGAGAACCTGACGCGTCTCGTGCCACTCGTCCATCGAGCTGACTGCGTCGAGACCGGCTCGGCACGCATCGGCCACCGCCTGATAGTCGGGATTCCCCGTCTGTTCATACAGCTTCAGCAGCTTCGGTCCCCGCCGGGTCACACGCGCGCCGCTGCGATATAGCTTGATAAGCTCCGGCGTGCCGATCGCGTCGGGCGTGCGCAGATACATCGCTTCGAGGAGCACCGCCGCCGTAACATTGCGAATATCCGACGAGAGCGCCCGCTTGAAGTAACCGAGCGCCTTTTTGTCCTGTTCCGTGAGAGGACGGTTCTTGCTCTTGACGAGCTGCTCGACGGAAAGCGGTGTGGTGTTGCCTTCCTCTTCTTCCGCCTCCCGCAGCGTTTCGAGGATTCCTAGCAGTTCTTCGTCGAGATAGCGCTTTGCCAAACCCAGGAAAATGTCGCTGGCATTGCGGCGTGCGTGCTCTTTTTCGCTGATGCCCGGCTGATAGTCGGGCGAGACATACGACTCGGCCAGCGTCGCGAGGAGCTGCTCAGGCACCTCGACGTCTTCGCTGACCTCGTTGTGCATTCGCAGCGCGCTGCGCAGCACGTCGACGGCTCCCGCCGGGTCATGTAGACGCAGCTTCAGTTGTCCAAGCTCCAGGGCCAGCGCGACGCCTTGAGCGGCCTCTCCAGCAACGAGGTTGGCGAGGTGAAGCTCGATGAGCCGCGCCACCATGTCCATATCACCGAGCGACTGATAGATCAGCCGTCCGCGACGCAGCGGCTCCAGGTAATCCGGACGCAGCTTGAACGCCTGTTGGTAGTGCAAAAGCGCTTGCTCGAACCGGCCCAGCTCTTCTTCGCAGAGCTTGCCGAGCTCGAATTCAAGTGCAGCACCGAGCTTGGCGGCGGGTGGCGAACCAATCTGCTCGGACAGTTCCCCGAGCGCTCGCTCGTAGCAGCTGTAGGCCTGTTCGACTTCGCCTTTTTTCAGCAGAGACTCGGCGGCACGCTGCAAGGTCTGGGCGGCTTCCATTCCGCGCTGGTTGGATGCTTTCTGGATCAGTGCATCAGCGTCGGCAAAAATGGATGCGGGCTGCTCTTTACGTTCGGCCATAGACCACACTCTGTCGGCAGGGTCAGGACTGCCGCCCGATAACCGTACCACGGATTTTTTTTGTAGCCCACAAATCCCTTTTTTCATGGGTACTTGCCGTGGTTCTCAGCAAGAAAGAGCCCGCAAAAAAGCCACCAACCCACATTTCCGGGGCATGGCTGGGATGAAATGAGCGTCCCGGTGGGCGGCGGGTACACTGCAGTCCTTGCTCCGGCGCTGTACCCTCTCATACACTGCCGCGTGGAACCAAACTGCGATGAGCAAAGCCAAAACGGTTCTTGAAGTCCGCATCTTGAGCGGCGGAAGAGCCGGTGAGCAGCAGCTTTTTTTCGACGCCAATGAGATCCGGCTTGGGCGTCATCCGACGGCAGATGTGCTGCTGCCCGACGCAGTGGTGTCGCGGCACCATGCGCAGATCGTCAGGCAAGGCAGCGATGGCTACCTGCTGGCCGATAACGGCAGCACCGCCGGAGTCTACGATCTCGCGACGGGGCAAAAAATCACCAAGATTGCTGTCCCTCAAAAAGGTTCCGTCGAGGTTTCGCTGGGGCCACCCGCCAGTGCACCGCGCTGCGCGATTGGCATGGGCATGGCGCTGCCGTTTGGGCGCTACCTTTTGACCGGACGACTCGGCGGCGGCGGCATGGCCGAGGTCTTCTTGGCTCGCCAAACAGGTCTTGGTGGGTTGTTTCGTCCCGTCGCGCTCAAGCTCATCCAACCCGAGATGTTCGAGATCGTCGACGCCTCATCGATGTTTCTCGACGAAGCGCGAATCGCGTCTGAGATCAGCCACCACAACGTGGTCAAGATCTTCGATGTCGGCGAGCAGGACGGCGTCCTCTATCTGGCGATGGAGTATCTGCGCGGCGTCACCGTCGCGAGCCTGATTGGACAGTTTCTAAGACGCGGCGAGACGATGCCACCGGATCTCGCAGCAGCGATTGTCGCTCAGGCCTGCGCGGGCTTGCATGCGGCACATCAGCTTCGGGACGGCAACGGACGGTTGCTCAATGTCGTTCATCGCGACGTGTCTCCGTCGAACTTGATGGTTCTGCCGGAAGGCCTGGTCAAGGTCATCGACTTTGGCGTGGCGCGGGCCGATACGCGGCTTCTGCGCAAAGAAGAAGGGCTGCAAGGCAAACCAGCGTACATGTCGCCGGAGCAGATTTTGCTCCAGCCGCTCGACGCCCGCTCGGATGTGTTTGCGCTGGGAGTGGTCCTTTACGAGATGTGCAGTGGCCAGCCGCTCTTTGCACGCGACGACACGGCAGCGACGTTCTACGCCATCGTGAGGGGAGAACTGACGCCGCTGCGCAAAGTCTGTCCGGCGGCGTCTCCTCGGCTGGAGGCGGTGGTTCACAAGGCACTGTCTCGGCCACTCCACGAGCGCTACACGAGTGGTGCGGATCTGGCCCAGGATCTGGACAAGGTTGTTGAGGAGGCCGGCGGTCGTTTTTCGAGCATTGGTGCCATCGGGCGCTTTCTGCTCGAGAGAGGGATTCATCTTCAAGCGGCTCCCCCGTCACTTCTTCACGAGGTACCGCAGGCGCTTTACGGGCGAAAACCGCAGGATCGCAATCCCGAGTTTGTTGACGAAGATGTGATTGCTCAGGAGACGTTTGGCCCGGCGGTCGGGGGGGCACCGAAAAGCACGATGGGGCCGGTGCCAGATGGGCTGCCACCGAGCACATCGAAGCCGAGCGACGCGCAGCCGCCGCGCTCTGGAGAACAGCCACCCATCGCACGCTCCAGCGATGCTGTGCCGCTGTGGACGATCGACCCGCGTCGCAGTCCGGGCTCGGGGCGGACCAACATGGCGCTGCTCCGTCCCTTGTCCGAGGAGCCGCACCGACTGGCTGGGCTGGTGCTCGCTGAGCGATACCGACTGCTGCGTTTCATTGGGTCGGGGCCGAAGCACAACCAGGCCTTTCCCAAGCTGTACTTTCAGGCCGAGCTGGTCAGCGACGGTCCGGGCGAAGTCAGCGCGCGGGAGACCAAATGGCTTCGTGGGGGCCATGTGGCCGTCGCGGTCTGTGGTCGTGGTCCGCAGCTTGCGCCGCTTTCTGCATCACAGCACGCCAGGCTACAGGCGCTTGTGGAAAGTCGTCCTCCCTCCGCCGCTTCGCGCAGCCTGATTCCCTTTTTGGCAAGCGGGCTTGTGCCGATGCGCGACGAAAACGATCGCGACGGAAGCGGTAGCTCGTTTGTGGTGATGCCACTGTGTGAACGGCGGCTGCCGACGATTGGTCAGCTTCCGACGGCCGATCGGCTAGGAATCGTCGAGCGCTTGTTTGGGGCGCTTGCCGAGCTGTGTCGCCAAGATCCGCGCTTTGTTCACGGTGCGATCCGGCCATCGAGTGTTGGACTGTGTTCACATACCGACGCTGTGGTACTGCTCGATTTTTGTCTGGAGCAGCTGCTCGGGGAGCCGCTTCTTCCGCCGTCGTCGGAACGACCGCTTCTCGCTTCGCCGTATCTGGCGCCCGAGTGCTATTCGGGGGCTCCACTCAGTCCGCGCAGCGATGTGTACTCCGTCGGTGTACTTGCCTATGAAATGCTCGGCGGAGATGTGCAGCTGCTAACCCAAGCGCTGCGATCTCGACGGGGTGTGCCTCGGCTTCCGCCACAGCAAGGCGTACCGCCCCATCTCGAAAATGCGATCCTCGCGGCGCTGCGTGGCGAACCCGCTCAGCGTCCGGCGGCGGAAGATCTCGTACCGATGCTGCGCAGTGAGCCCGCACAACCTGCCATCGAGCCGAATGCTGCAGCGACTCCCACACTGGTGCTGCCGCCATCTGGCGAAGCGCTGCGTCAACGCTTGCCGAGCGGGGAAGAGCTTCTGCTGCGTACGCTGCCGCTTTTGTCGGGTCAGCAACCCACGACACTGCCTCTGCCTCTCGTCGAGTCGCCCGATACGTTGCCCGCCGAGCTACAGCTTCTCCTCAGCGGAGACACCATCCAAGTCGAACTGGGCGAGGTGGGCCGAGGGCGCGACCGTCCAAGCCTGTATCACGATGCGCGTGAGCCGAGCACCCGCTGTGAATGCCTCACGCTGCTGCCGACGCAAGCACAGGGCCACTTTGACGTTGGGCATCGACGCAGCACTGTCGCTCGCATCGGGTACGCATCAGCGCAAGGAAGTTCGCCCGGCGCAGCAATCCAGGTGGCTCTTGGCGATCTGGGCGTGGCCATTCGGTCGGCGGGACCACTTCGCCGTCTCACCGTCGTTTACACCAAGTCGCAGAGCCGTCCGCTCTGGTACGCGCTCTGTCTGTGCCTGGGGTAAGCGGCGAACCAACCTTCGACGCTCAGTTTCGTAGCGAAATCACCGGTGCTGGGATGCGTCCGCCCATCGCGATGAAGCCGTCGGGTTGATAGCGCGACACCGGCATCACGATGGCTTCGCCGAGCAGTCCACCGAACATCACGGATTCCCCCGGGCCTTTGTTCGGGACCGGAATGATTCGCACCGCGGTCGTCTTGTTGTTGAACGTGCCGATCGAAATCTCGTCGGCAATGATCGCTGAAATCATCGCCGGGGACGTATCCCCAGGGACCGCAACCATGTCGAGTCCAACAGAGCAGACCGCTGTCATGGCCTCGAGCTTGTCGAGCGAGAGCGCCCCGACTCGGACGGCAGACACCATGTCGTGATCCTCGGACACAGGAATGAATGCGCCCGACAGACCGCCGACACTGCTCGTCGCCATCGCGCCGCCTTTTTTGACGGCGTCAGTGAGCAGTGCAAGCGCCGCAGTGGTCCCGTGACAGCCGGTGCGCTCCAGGCCCAAGATTTCCAGGATTTCCGCGACGCTGTCCCCCATGGCCGGAGTTGGTGCGAGTGACAAATCGACGATCCCAAAGCGAACCTTGCCACCGAGTCGTCGAGCGACTTCTTGACCGATCAGCTCGCCGGCGCGTGTCACCTTGAACGACATCCGCTTGATTGTCTCGGCAACGTCGGTGAGCGTGACTTTGCGTCCCGATTCCCGCAGTCGTCGCAGCGCAGACAGCACCACGCCCGGACCGCTGACGCCGACGTTGAGGGTCAGATCGCCTTCCCCAATGCCGTGGTTGGCGCCGGCAACGAACGGATTGTCCTCGGGCATGTTCGCAAAAGTGACCAGCTTGGCGCAGCCGATGCCACCGCGATCCGCCGTCCCTTCGGCGAGAGATCGAATCACGTGGCCCATGGTCGCGATGGCATCCATGTTGATTCCAGCCCGCGTCGTCGCGACGTTGATCGAGCTACAAACCCGGGCAGTCGTCGAAAGCGCTTCGGGGATCGAGTCCAGGAGCACAGCGTCGCCCGACGAGATCCCTTTTTCGACCAGAGCAGAAAAACCGGCGATGTAGTCGATGCCAAGCTGCTCAGCAGCGCGATCGAGCGCCTGCGCGAGCGGCACATAGCTCGATGCGCCCGTCGGTTCGCCAATGAGTGCAATCGGCGTGACTGCGATCCGCTTGTTGACGATCGGTACGCCGTAGGCCGCGTTGACCTCTTTGGCGATCGGAACCAGCCGCTCGGCGCTGCGCATAATGTGGTCGTAGACGCGACGGCAGGTTTCGCCGATGTCCGACGTTGCGCAGCCGCGCAAGCTGATCCCAAGAGTGACCGTGCGGATGTCGAGATGCTCCGTTTCGATCATGCGCAGGATGGCGCGCGTTTCCTCTAAGTCGAAGATCATCGGATGGTCCTCGTTCCCGTCAGACGCGGTGCAGTGAGCGCACCAGATCTTCGTGCATCAGCATGACGTGAATTCCCATCGCGTCCGCCACTTGCTGAAGATGGGTTTTTAGCTGCGCAAAGTCGACCTGCATCTCGGCGATATCGACGATCAGCAGCATGGTGAAATAGTCTCCGACGAGCGTCTGCGAGATATCGAGAATGTCCCCGCCCAGCTCCGCCAAAATGGCAGTCAGCTTGGCGACGACACCTTTTTGGTTCCGTCCCGTCGTGGTGATGACGACTTTGCGGCGGGCTCGACTGCGTTCGGATTCGAGGTATGTCGAACAATAGTCTGCCGTCGGTGGAAGACCCGGCGCGGCACTCGCCACAACGCCCGGCTCGAGCGCAGCGAGGACCTCGCTCGCCACTCGTTCGACGACAGACGCATCGCTCTTGCCGAGTCGCATGAGCACATGCTCCGCGACGCGAGCAGCGACAGCCATGGTGTCTTCACTCACGCGAGGGGAACCGACGGTGACTCTGATCTGCCGCGCCGTCGCTCGCTCCCGCGCGAGTGGCGTAAGCTCGGCGCCAGGCTCGATGCTCAGCTCACCGCCATCGGGAATGTTGGCGACTTCAGCATGCGTGACGATGCGTGCCATGGATATTTGCCTTCGCGATCAGAGAAAGATCGCTCTCGGGGATGTCGACGGGAGGGATCGAACCAGCGGCCTAAGCGGCCTTCGCTGCGTCTTTGAGCGCGACTGCTTTGTCGGTCTTTTCCCACGAGAAAGTGGCCTCGTTGCGACCGAAGTGACCGTAGGCTGCCGTCGGCTTGTAGATCGGGCGCAGAAGGTCGAGCTCGCGAATCAGCGCAGCCGGGCGGCAGTCGAAGTGGGCGCGAATCAGTTTCTCGAGTGATTCGTCGGAAACCTTGCCGGTGCCAAACGTCGTGACGTGGATGCTGACCGGAGCAGCGACGCCGATCGCATACGCAACCTGGACTTCGCAGCGGCTGGCAAGACCAGCAGCGACGATGTTTTTGGCGATGTAGCGGGCGTAGTAGCAGGCCGAGCGGTCGACTTTGCTCGGGTCTTTGCCCGAAAATGCGCCACCGCCGTGTCGACCCCAGCCACCGTAGGTATCGACGATGATCTTGCGCCCGGTCAGGCCCGAGTCGCCCATCGGACCACCAACGACAAAGCGTCCGGTTGGGTTGATCAGAAAGCGGGTGTTTTTGTCGAGGAGGTTGGCAGGAATTTCCTTGCGAACCACTTCTTCAATGATCGCCTCGGTCAGCGTCTTGTGATCGACATCGGGTGCGTGCTGGCTCGAAACCACGACCGTTTCGACGGCGACTGGGCGATGGTTGTGATAGCGAACCGAGACTTGCGACTTTCCGTCGGGGCGGAGGAACGGAAGGGTGCCATTTTTGCGGACGAACGCGAGACGACGCGACAGCTTGTGCGAAAGCGAAATCGGCATCGGCATCAGCTCTTCGGTGTCGTCGCACGCAAAGCCGAACATCATGCCTTGATCGCCAGCGCCTTGCTCGTCGGGGTTAAAGACACCCTGGCCGTCGACACCACGGGCGATGTCGGGCGACTGCTGCTCGACGGCGACCATCACTCCGCAGGTCTTGTAGTCGAAGCCCATGTCCGAATCGCTGTAGCCGATCCCTTTGACCGTGTCGCGGATGATCGTCGGGAAGTCGAGGATCGCCTTGGTGGTGATCTCGCCGGCAACCATCACGAAGCCGGTCTTGGTAAGGGTTTCGCAAGCGACGCGCGAGTGACGGTCTTGGGTGAGGCAGGCGTCGAGCACCGCATCGGAAACCTGATCGCACAGCTTGTCGGGGTGGCCCTCGGTGACGGACTCCGAGGTGAAGATGAAGCTAGACATGGGCTCTCCTAACGAATCTCGTCGAGTAATCGAAGGCCGTTTTTGTGCCAAAACCGGCTCAAAAGTCAACGTAAATGAAGCCCTGATCCTCGGTCCCGGCAAACAGCAGCAAAAGAAGCACCGCAACCGCGATGCAAAAGCCGAGCCCGAGGTCGAACAGCAAGCGTCCAGACGAATCACGTCCGGACGGTGCTGCTTGTGGCTTCATGACGGGGAACACTGCGCGTTAGTCGATGGGCAGGAACTTTACTTGCACGATCTCGTACTCGCGGTTGCCGCGCGGCGTCTTCACGGGAATGGTTTCTCCGACGCGATGACCAATCATGGCGCGCGCCACCGGGGACGTGTAGCTCATCTTGCCCGCCTTGATGTCGCCTTCGTGCTCACCGACGATAGCGAACGTCTGGCGCTCGCCTGAATCGGTGTCTTCGATCGAAACCGTGGCACCAAATACGACCTTGTTGCCCGATAGCGACGATGGGTCGATGACGTCCGCGAGCGCAACCAGCTCTTCGAGCTTGCTGATGCGGCCTTCGTTGTGAGACTGGGCTTCTTTGGCGGCGCTGTATTCCGCGTTTTCCGAGAGATCCCCGTGCGCACGGGCTTCTTCGATCGCTCGCACGATGCGGGGCCGCTCGACTTCCTTGCGCTGCTTGAGTTCATCCTTCAGCGCCGTGAGCCCCTTCTTGGTCATTGGGTACTTGTCGGCCATGCGGGACAGAGCATGCCTGCGACCGAGCAAGCGATGCAAGTGTCAAAAACGGTGCAAAATCCCGCTAAGATGCCGGCGCTGACATGCTCTCTCGGATCCATCCCAAGAAACTGTCGCTGCTGCTTTCGGTCATCGTTCTGACGGTTGTGACCGCAACGCTGCATCGCGAGGTGCTCTTCAGTCGGGCCATCTACCACATGGACGATGCGGCGGATAACTACTACCCGGCGCGCGTGGCGTTCAAGCGGTCGCTACACGAGGGGACTTTGCCGTCGTGGGAAAGCGGAGCCATGTCGGGATGGCCGCTGCTTGCCGACCCGTACTACGGCTATTTTTACCCGCTCAACGTTGTGTTCTATCTGGGACCGCGATCGGGAGAGCCACCATCGGGGGATGCCGGAGGAGTGCCATCAGGTCTCGGCCATTCAGCGGCGCTGCATATGTGGATCGGCGGGCTGGGGATGCTCTGGCTTTTGCGACGACGAACCTCGTGGGCCGCGGCGCTGTTTGGGGCGCTTGCATTCGCGCTGTCGTCGTTTCTCGTCGTGCGCATTCGGCACATCATCTTTGTTCAAGCGATGGCGTGGCTGCCGTGGCTGCTTTGGGCCGTCGAGCATCACTTGCAGACCAAGCAGCGACGATCGCTTGGGGCGGCGGCGTTTTTTTCTGGGCTCATGCTGCTCGCAGGAGCGCACTCGCTGCTCCATTTTTTGCTTTTGCCGGTGGTGGTGTACGTCGGGTCGCGAATCGTCGCTTTTGCCATCGCTGAGCCGAAAGGTCAGCGGCTGCGCTTTCTTGTGAAGACGTTTGCTTGGGTCGGCTTGGCCGGTGTGTGTGGCTGTTTGCTGGGCTCCATTGCGCTGCTGCCGACGCTTGTGCAGATGCCACTGACTGGGCGCGCTCTCGGGACGGACTACTACTTCGCCTCGACGTATGCGTGGCCGGAGCTCAAGTACTGGCAGACGCTGCTCATGCCGGACATGGTCGGACGAGGTGAGTGGCGCGGCGAGCCCTGGGTCGGCAAATGGAACCACTGGGAAATTTCTGGCTACTACCAAGGCGTGGCGTCGCTGCTGCTGGCGATTCCTGGCGGGCTGCTCGGCATGGTGAGGCAGCGCGAACAATCCGTCGGTGACCTCGATCCGGGCGAATCGGATCGGCCAGAGCCAAAAGTCGCGCTCGAGCTACCGCTGCTGCTGCTGCTGTCGTTTGCGGCGCTGTCGATCGCGATGGGCGACAACGGTCGGCTCCATCCGCTGCTGTTTAAGTACTTTCCGCTCTATGCTGCGCTGCGTTGTCCGTCGCGAGCGATTGCGATTTTGGTGGTGACGATGCCGCTTCTCGGCGCGATCGGGGCAGATGTTGTTTTCAGCGGGCCGAATGGAAAGCGGCGCTGGCTGTTGGCGGTCGGCCTGGGAATTGGGCTCTTGTGTGGTGTCGTCGGGATCTTCTATCG
>CAYTGC010000154.1:0-3222 GCA_964437195.1 uncultured Myxococcales bacterium
CGCCCAAACCCTACGTTGCGAGCTTGTCATCTCGATTCCTTGGGGCAAGTTAGCCGTCGTTTCCGACGAGCGCCTGCGCTTTTTGGGAGAGTAGCCCTGGGTCGCCGAAAACGGCCAGGGTTTTTTGTCGGCCTTTGTGACCGTGGACGACTTCGACGCGGCTCTTGGGGACGGAAAATGCCTTGGCGAGGGCTTGGCAGACCGCTTCGTTGGCGGCCCCGTCGACTGGGGGCGCGCTGACGGCGACTTTGATGCGATCCCCGTGGATTCCGCCGACGCTGTCACGGCTGGCGCGCGGCATCACCCAGACATCGAGCACGATGCCCTCGCTGGTCTTGCGAAATGGGACAGCCAAAATCAGCCATCCTTGGCGGCTTGGCGGCGTTTTTCAGCGTTTTGGATGGCAATGTCGCCAAGTTCTCGGCTGCGGCGCGTTGCTGCTTCGACAGCGTTGATCAGGGTCGTCCGCAGACCACCCGCCTCAAGCGTGTGCAACCCCGCGATGGCCGTTCCGCCGGGCGACGTCACCATGTCTTTGAGGTGGCCGGGATGCTGCCCGGTCTCGAGCAGCAGCTTGGCCGACCCGAGGACGGTATGCGCGGCGAGCGCGAGTGCGTTGTAGCGCGACAGGCCCACTTTTACGCCGGCGTCGGACAGCGCCTCGATGACGAGGAACATGTAGGCTGGGCCCGAACCCGAAAGCCCAGTCACTGCATCGAGCTGATCTTCATCGAGCACAACCGTAAATCCGATCGCGCCAAAGATTTGCTGCGTGAGCTTTACGTCATCTTCCGTCGCGGTGCTCCCAGCGGCGATCGCCGTCGCGCCAGCCCCGACGAGTGCAGGTGTGTTCGGCATCACCCGAATGACGCGCGTGCCTTTGGGCAGGTGCGAATCCAGCACTTGCAGCGGTACGCCCGCAGCGACGGAAATACACAGACAACGTGGCTTTAGATAGGCGGCAACTTCATCCATCACGCCGAGGAGAACCTGCGGTTTGACCGAAAACACGATCAGGCTGGCGCGGCGTACCACGTCGACGTTGTGGGTGGTCATGTTGATGCCGTACAGCTGTTTGAGCTGCTGGCAGCGGCTCTGGCGCGGATCGGAACCCCAGATTTGCTCGGGTTTGACCAGTCCGGCGGCGAGAAGTCCCTTGATCAGCGCCTCGGCCATGTTGCCCGTACCGAGGAAGCCGATCGTGCCCGGCAAGGTGTTGTCTGTGCCCGATGCTGTTTCCGACGCAGGCTGTGCGGGTGTCATCATGGCGGCATGGTAGCGCGGCGAGCCGCGGTGGCAAACTCTGCGTGACCTCGGCGCTTGCGGGCGTGCGGGGGCCGCGGGCACACTACCGACATCATGGCGAGCAGTGAGAAGCGGTACGCAGCAGCAGATGTGCGCGAGATCTTGCGACGAGCCCAGAAGAAGGAGAGTCGCGAGGCGTCGCGCGGTGAGCCCGATGGCCTGTCCGCGACGGAGCTTGTCGAAAATGCCAAGGAACTGGGCTTTTCGGCAAAGGACGTGCAAACGGCGGTGGTCGACTTCGAGCAGGACCAGGAAGTCATCGTCGCTGAAGCTGAGCTGCGGCAGCTTGCGTATCGGCAAATCTCGACGCACGCAATTGTCTATTTGACCTTCCTTGCGGTGCTGACAGCGACGGGGGCGTGGGCAGCAGCCGGGACACCCCTACTGATTGTGGCGATCTTGTGGGCGACGCTGTTTCTGCTCAAGCTACGCGGCGCGCTGTTTCCCGATCCTGACAAGCTGCGAGAGCGGGCCAAGCAGCGAGTGGTTTCGCAAAAACTGAAAGAGAGTGGCAAGCAGCTTGGGTCGGCGCTGGCGACGGGAGCAGCCAAGCTGATGGCGCTGTCGGCGCAGAAGATCGATGAAGGGGTCAAGCAGCTCGACAAGTAAGGGCTTATTCATCGCAAACGAAGCGAAGACAGAGGATGGTTAGGCTGTGCTGACGGTAGAAGAAATTCAGATGGTGTTTGAGCAAGGCCTGCCGGCGAGCAAGGAGTGGGGACTTGTCGTCGAGAGCGTGAACCCAGAAGGCAAGGCGCGGGTTCGATACTGCTTTCGGCCCGACATGATTCGTCCGGGCGGCACGCTGTCGGGACCGACGATGATGGCGCTGGCAGATGCGGCGATGTTTGCGTCGATTTTGGGGCGGCTCGGACGGCTCGAGATGGCGGTGACGACGAACCTCAACATCAATTTTCTGCGACGACCCGCGCCGGCGGACCTGATTGCCGAGTCGTCGATTTTGAAGCTGGGCAAGCGTCTGGCCGTGCTCGAGGTGTCGCTGTTTAGCGTCGAGGATGACCCCGCGTCGAGCGAGCCAGTCGCGCACGTAACTGGAACGTATTCGCTGCCGCCAAGTCGCTGAGCGGTGCCGCCAACCGACCGCGAGGCCGGGCTTGCCGCCGCATGTCGCCGTATTGGAAAATAAGCCAAGCACTACGGCGAACTGCCAGCGGACGATGGCAAACAGTCGCGGGCCCGGGGGGAACGCAGGATGTCTTTTGCAACGCTAGAGAAGATCTTTGATCCCGGCGCCAGCGATAGCTCGGACGAGCTGCGCTCGGTGGTGACGATGGAGCAAGCTCAACTCGACGAGCTACCCATTGGGGCAATTCGCCTCGATTCGAGTGGCAAAATCCGTGGCTATAACCGGTTTGAGTCGAGGCTGTCTGGGCTCGACCCGACGAGCGTCATCGGCAAGAACTTCTTCACCGAGGTCGCGCCATGTACAAACGTGCAGGCCTTCGCTGGTCGCTTCCGTGAAGGCGTTGCCAAAGGCGAGCTACACGCCGTGTTTGCCTACCACATGAACTTCAATCCGCCTCGGGACGTGACGATCACCCTGTATTTCCACAAACCGACCGGAAACGCCTGGGTGCTCATCAAAGCGAACCTTGTGCGCAGTGAAAACGCGGCCCGCTAGCTGGGTCACATCGATTTGTCGTCGGCAACAACGCAAGTTCACGCGCTTCACACTTCTTTACGTTCACCAAACGGACGCTTAACAGTCGGGCCCTACGCTCAGTAACAGAGAAGGCGCTGGGCAGTAGGGAACGCGGGGTCGCGGTCCAAGGGCTGCCCGGTCCAAAACCTGAGAACGGGAGAGCGAAAGATGTGCGGATTTATCTTCGGAACGATTTGTCTTGTGGCCCTGGTGAAGGTGGTTCGTCGTAGCTGCGGTTTCCGTCGCGGTTGTGG
>CAYTGC010000154.1:3322-12045 GCA_964437195.1 uncultured Myxococcales bacterium
GGCTTCTACGGTCACTGGCACGGATACGGTCCAGGCGCCGGTGGTGAAGGCCCGGGCGTCGGCGGTGGCTCCAGGCTCAGTGACTTTGTACTGCGGCGCGTGTCGTCGGAACTCAACGCGACTCCGGCGCAAGAAAAGGCCCTCCGCGAGGTGATTGATGGCATCCGCGAGTCGATGGCGAAGAACCGCGAAGTGCTTTCGGCGGCACGGGCCGATGTGGCCAAGACGCTGCGCACCGAGAACTTCAGCGAGGAGTCGCTGGCCGAGGTGATCGCCCGCCACGACGAAGTGCATGACCGGATGCGCAAGTCGATTGTCGATGCGCTCGCCAAGCTGCACACCACGCTCGATGCTGGACAGCGCGAGAAGCTCGCAAACCTGATTGCCAACGGGCCGTTTTTTGGTCGCTACTAGGAACCAGCAAGGAAAAGGAGCACATCCATGCGACGCAAACTTCTGATTGCCTTGCTCGGTCTGGGCGTCTTCGCTGGCTATGGTGGCGAGATCTACCGCATCCGCCAGTTTCACAAAAACGGCGGCGCTCCCTTTGGTCGCTCGTGCCATCGTGACCACTGCTGCCGGGGCGGACAGCGCGACACCGCACCAGCCTCCGCCCCGAGCACCGCCGCACCGCCGACCGCTGAGCCCGCTGCCGCGAAGTAGACACCCGCCGCCTTTCCGTGAAAGGCTCCTACACCATGGCTGACATCCGCGCCCTCCTGATTGACGACGACCACCGCATCGCCGAGCTGCTCAAGACCTTCCTCGGCCAAAACGGTGTGGCGGTTCGACACAGCAGCGACGGTCAGCGTGGGCTGCAAACCCTCGATGGCGAGAGCTTCGATGTTGTCCTCCTCGACGTGATGATGCCGGGAATCGATGGGCTGGAGGTCTGTCGCAAGATCAGGAGCCGCGGCAATCGAGTCCCCATCATCATGCTCACGGCGCGCGGCGACGAGGCAGATCGGGTGGTCGGTCTGGAACTGGGCGCAGACGACTACCTGGCCAAGCCGTTTAGCCCGCGTGAGCTGCTGGCGCGCATTCGGGCGCTCTTGCGGCGGGCTCAGCCGAGCGCCGAGTCTGAGCGGCTTGTCGTCGCTGGGCTTACGTTTGATCTGTCCGCTCGTCGGGTCGAGAAAGACGGCAAAGAGATCGACATCACCGGCCTGGAATACGATCTGCTCCTGGCGCTCGGAAAGCGGGCGGGCAGGGTGGTTCCGCGGGATGCGCTGCTGTCGCTGGCGGGTCGAGATGATGTGGTGGTCGGCGAGCGCACCGTCGATGTCCACATATCCCACCTGCGCGCCAAGCTAGGTGACGATCCCAAGTCGCCAAAGCTTATCAAGACCGTGCGCGGCGTCGGCTACGTGCTGGCGCGGGAGTCGTAGTGCATGCGATCGCACCTGCACAGGCACCTTCATCCACACTGCGGTCCGGTGACCCGCCGAGAGCGGATGGGACACTACCTGCGCTCGCGGCTACATCGCAGGCTGTTTGTGTGGCTTGGCGCGGCGATTCTGACGACGGTGGTGACGGTGATTGGGGTGCTGCGAGTGACCGGCAGCTCGTTTGATTGGCGTCGTCATCAGCAAGGCGTTGCCCACTTTGTCACTCAGCGCGTGCTCGCGGTCTGGGATTCACCGACGGAAAGATCGGCCCTTCTGCAAGGCATGGCGCAAGACCTGGGGATGCCAACCCGGCTGCTGCTACCCCACGGCGAGATTCTCGACGGACGGTACTTTCCCGCTCGCTGCCGAATGACGTTTGCCGCGCCGCTGTTTTCTGACCGCAAGCTCAGGGGCAACGTCGAGATCTGTTTCGACGGGAACATGGGCAGAACCCCATGGCTCCGTCCCGTGGTGGCCCTTTTGGCGGCGCTGTTTGTGCTGTGGGCGGTGGCCGGTCTTGTCGCACGACGGATTGGTCAGCCGCTCAGTGAGCTTGCCGACGTGGCCCGGCAGCTTGGGGAAGGGAGGCTTGACCGTCGGGCTTCTCTGCGGCACGGCCAGGTCGGTGAGGTCGGTGAACTCACGCTGGCGATAAATGAAATGGCGAGTCGTATCGAGCAGCAGCTCAAGGATCAGCGTGAGCTGTTGGCCGCGGTTTCCCATGAGCTGCGAACTCCACTCACGCGGATTCGACTGCTGCTCGAAATGGCTCGCGACGGAAGCACCCAACACCTCGACGAGATCGATCAGGAAGTCATCGAGATGGATCGGCTGGTCGGCGAGCTGTTGGCCCAAGCTCGGCTTGATTTTTCGGCCTTGTCGCGGCGGAGCATTGGCGCTCACGATGTGGCCGCTCGGGCGATGGAACGGGCCGCAATTCCCGACGGAAAACTGATCGCCGAAGACGTGACGCTCAACGCCGATGCGACGCTGCTTTCGCGGGCGCTCTTGGCGCTCCTCGACAATGCGAAAAAACACGGCGCGCCACCGATTGTGCTGCGAGTCGCACACGTTGCGGATGAGGTCCATTTTTCCGTCGAAGATGGCGGACCGGGCTTTGCGAAAGGCGAAGAGCTGCGGGTCTTTGAAGCGTTCCATCGCGGCTCCAGGGATGGCGGTGGACTTGGGCTGGGCCTCTCATTGGTCCGACGGATAGCTGAAGCGCACGGCGGTCGAGTCCTGGCACACAACCGCGATGGCGGCGGCGCGGTCGTCAGGCTGATTCTGCCGGTTGGGAAACTCTGATTGATATCGTCGCTGGATGCGCCAGGACGGTTCGCGAAAACGACTCGCTGCGGGCCGATTAGCTGAGCAGGCGCTTCATCTCTTGCTGCGCATCGTCGCCAAACGTGGCCGCGATGTCGGCGATGACGGTCTTTTCGGCGGCACTGACGGTACGGACCAGGCCAAACAGGCCGCCCGAGGCTTCGGCAATCTCGACGCACAGATCGATCAGCTGACGCTCCTCGTTTCCCGAACCAGACTTGCTCGTCGCCAGCATGTCGCGCAGTGCCTCGCGGCACGCGTGCAGGAAGGCGTCGGGCGGGCGGGTCTCCAGCATCGATTCGACCATCACCCACGCGCGGCTGCCTTCGGGGATTTCGCGCAGCTTGAGCACGTGGAGGATTCGGCTCCGCTCGCGACGGCTGATGTCGTTGTTGGCCCACGCGACTTGGATCAGCGGCAGAACATGCAACACGCAGGCCGTCTCGGAATCGAAACCCAGCCGCACCAGGCGCTCGGCGATTTCACGGTTCGGCACCTTGAGCGTCTCGATGACCTGAGAGATGTGCCGTTTGGGCGCCAGCTTCGGTGAATGCTGAGACGGACGAGGTGAAAGCTGCGACGGGCTTGGGGTAAGTCCCGACGGGCGTGGAGAGAGCTGCGAAGGCAGCGGGGAGCTTCCCGACGGGCGTTCGCCTCGGATGACGTCGATAAGTGACGAAATACGTGGACGAGCTCGTGGAGAAGGTGTGTCTTTCGACGGAACCTGCGACGTGCCAGACGGCGTTGCGGCTGCCGATTCCGATTCCTTTTCCTTGGACGATGGGGATTTGTGCGAAGAAGGAGGAGTGTGTTCGGCGCTCATCAGTACGCTCCGTCGTGCGCGCGCATGGATACTCGCCTTGCAGCGTAACTCACGGGCGGCGCTTTCCTCAACGGCGAAGCGTGCTCACGTCGGAGACCGCGAAGTCTGGGCCGATGACTCGACCTGTGCGCTATTTCACACCGAGCAGCTCGACCTCAAAATGCAGCTCGGCGTTGGGTGGAATCACGCCGCCCGCGCCCCGCGCGCCATAGCCAAGGCTTGCCGGAATGATCAGTGTGCGCTTGCCACCTACCTTCATCGACATCACACCTTCGTCCCAGCCCTTGATGACCTGGCCGACACCGATCTGGAACTCGAACGGCTCGCCACGGTCGACCGAGCTATCGAACTTCTGGCCGTTGGCGAGCTTGCCGGTGTAGTGGACGCGCACGGTCTTGCCGACTGATGGGGATGGGCCCGTGCCGACCTTTTGATCGATGTATTTAAGCCCCGAGTTGGTGGTGATCATTTTGGCTCCTTGTGAGGGTGCGGGCGCCTGGGCGCTGGGGCCTTTGTCGGTTGCCGTCGGCTGGGCAACGGCAAGACCCACAAATCCAAGCAGCGGTAGCGCAAAAAGTAGATGGATGCGGGGGGCGGTGCAAGAAGGCATGTGTTCCTCTTTTGCGGTTTGTTACAGCTCATTTCCCGTCGGTGCAGCGCCTTGTTCTTGGCGTGGCAGAGCGGTCTTGGGCAGCGTCAGGCCGATCACTTTTTCTGCGTTGCGGTGATAGATTTTCTCCAGCACTTCGACGGGAAGGTTGACCCCTGACAGGGTCCACTTGCCCTGGATCGGCGTCGGGCTGGGGATGTCGGAGTCGTCTGTTTCAAAGTAGCGGTAGGTCGAATCGAAGAACCGCTCGGCATCGGCTTCCGTCGGTGCATCTGTTCCTACCGAGCCAAACATCGCCGGAGCGCCATTGCGTCCGAGCGCCGTGTCGGTGCCGAACAAGATCCGATCTTGGTATTTGACGAAGAACGCGCGCAGCTTTGCAGCCGAGTGATTTGCGTCGGTGCGACCGATTGCGGGCAGTCGCGCTGCGGTGTCGATGAACAGGTTGGGATACTTGTCGAGCGCCTGCGCGACGAGGTCCGGCTCTTCGGGCGCATTGCCAAAGTGAACCCCGATAAACATCGTCTTCGGATGACGAGCGACGCGACGCAAAAATGCATCGTACAGCTCGCGCCAGGACGGAATTTCACCGCGCTTCCATGCGTCGTGGAAGCTCCACTCGGGGTGGGCGAGTAGCTCGTCGAAGCGTTCGTTTTTCGGTCCCGGTTCTTGCCAGAACGCCTGTGGGTCGCCGACGTGAATCGCCACCGGTAGCTTGAGTTCCCCCGCTTTTTCGAACACCGAATCGAGGTTCGGATCGTCCACTTTGAGCAGTTTGCCGTCGGGCCCTTTGTAGCCAAGACCCAGACCTTTGGGAATCTTCAGCCCACGCGCGCCAACTTTGTGAGCCTCGACGAGCGCTGCAGTCATCCGTGGACCGTAACCCGGCGACGCGGCCTCTTCAAAGTCGAGCGTCGTAAACGCTGCGATGTGTCCATAGGCGACTTCATTGTCGACGACGAACTCCTCGAAACCATGGCCCGAAGGCGCCCCTGAGAGGTTGACCGCCATGCTGATGCCATACTTTTCAAACAGTCGGGCTGCTCGCAGGCTGGTCCCCAGCAAAATGTGGGCATGCACGTCGACGCGCGGTATTTTGCGTGGCGCAAAAGGCGGCCTTGGCGGCGGCTCACTCTTTTGCGCAGGGGCTTGTGCCGTCGCGGGTGGTGAAACGTTTTGAGGCTTTGCGCGACAGCCGAGCATCGAGGTGATCGACAGCGTCAGCAGCGCACAGCGGAACAGACGAAAAACCAGAGCAGAAGATGGTCGCACCGCCGCGAGTCTAGCACCAAGGCGCAGCG
Source organism: uncultured Myxococcales bacterium (assembly GCA_964437195.1). GTDB lineage: Bacteria > Myxococcota_A > Polyangia > Palsa-1104 > JAEUJZ01 > JAEUKA01. Next base: position 8,771 of record CAYTGC010000154.1, read on the forward strand.
CCTACATCAGGCCCAGACTGTTCACTTGGCAATCGCTAGCTGGTTTTGCGGACGCGTTTGGCCGTATGATGGGAACGTGCGAATTTCTGTTCTTCCGTCTGGAGTGGGTCTTATGCACCATCGCTCGCTGGCCTCGCTGTTTCGTGCCCCGTTGCGTCTCTTTGCTCTCTGGGGCTTTGTCCTCGGCCTTTTGCACCTGTCGCCGGTACGCGCCGAGGGTGTGAAGGTTCACTTCGAGAGCGCAGCGATCGACAAGCTGCCCGAGCTTCGCGCCTACGTCAGCGTCATCGACGAAGACAGCAAGCCGATTCGCAGCAAAGGCGGCTTCAAGCTGCAAATGGACGGCAACCCGCTCACCGATTTGCAGACGACCGTTCAGTCGTTTGCTGAATCGAAAGAGCCGATCGATTTGTTCGTGGTTGTCCAGGTGTCGAGCGTGATGAAGGACGGTCTGGGTCCGGCCAAGAACGGAATCGCGCGGATTGCCAAGACGCTGGCGAAGATTCCCGAAAGCCGCATCGGCATCATCACGTACTCATCGGAGTACAAAAAACTCGAGGAGCTGGGACGACCAAACGAGGTTGCCCGCGAGCTGGACCGACTCAAGATTGATGAAGATGCGACCGAGACGCGGATGCTCGACGGTGTCCGTGTGGCAATTGACCTTCTGCGCGAGTCCGTGGGCAAGCGCAAGATGGTCGTGGTTTTTTCCGACGGAATCGATGCTGCGGGAACCAAGGACAGCTACGAACAGGTCGGCAAAAAAGCGCACGATGCGGGCGTCGGACTGGCGACGATCGGTTTCGGTCCGTTTGAAGCGGGCCGACTGCGCAACCTCATCGAAATGTCGAAAGCGGCAGGCTCGACGGCGCGTGGCAGCAAAAACGTCGGTGATATCGCGCATCACTTCGAGCAGCTGGTCGATGAAATACTTGCGACGCATGTGATTCGCTTTGGTCTGACCCAGTCGGGCGACGGTCAGCAGCACGTCTTTCATGTCGTATTTCGTTCCGGAAAAGATGACATCGTGTCAGAGCCCGTGACGATTGCTTCGCTGCCACAGTTCGAGCCGGCCGATCCGGCGGGTTGGCCGTGGTACTACTGGGTTCTTTCCGTGGCTGGTGGTCTTCTCGGGCTGATCATTCTGTTGGCGATCATCGGGTCGCTGATGGGTCCGAAGCGGTAGCTTGCGCCATGTCCCAGGCCGAAACCGAAAAACTCCCGTATCGATTGTGGGAGCTGACCTTTCGGGTATCAGGTGAGGTGCTTTCTGCGGTGGGCTGGCCACCGTTTCGCAAGTTTGTCGACCCGCGTGGAAACCGCGATCTGTCGACAGAGCTACACGCGCTGGCCGATGACATTGGCACGACGCATCTGGAGCTGTTTCAAAGCGCAGATCCCGAGGAGCGCGAGGACGCGACCTTTCTGTCAGACCTGCTGTATCCAGTGCGGGCGCTTGTGCTTCTGCTCTACGACAACAACTTGTCCGATAGTGAGCGGCACTTTTCCCGTCTGCGCGAACTGATAGCGTCGAGCCAGCTTCAGCGAGAACTGGACTATCCGCGCGGCATCGGGCGCTGGCTCTTGTCTCGAGCGCTGTACGGCTTGGCGCTCGCAGCGTGTGGGCGAGCGGACGATCGGCAGCTTGCGCAGCTTCGGGACGACGATGAAGAAGCGCGCGAGCGTGTGCTCGATCGGCTCGGTGCGCGGGTTCTGACGGTCCCGGGACGGTGGCGCGAGATGGCGTCGTTTGTCCACGGCGAGCACAACCAGCTTCTCGGCAAACTGGCGCTTGCACCGACGCCGAAGTTCGTCGACGTGCGGCTGCGTCCCGAAGTCCTGCACGAATCGCTGCGTCCGTTTGTCCAGCTGTCGTCGCTGTATCTCGCACCAAGCATCCCCGACAAAAAGCTGCGCAACGCCCGCAAGTTCTGCGAAGTTCCTGACGAGGAAGAAGTGCTGGCGCTGATTGACTGTACCGTCTTCGGGTCAGCGTCGGACGCGGTGATATTTGGCAACCAGCATCTGTTTTTCCGCAACTTCATCGCCCAAGACGGGCGGCCCGGACGCATCTCCTACGGCGATTTGATTCGGCTTTCGCTCCAGCGGGCGGGCGATGGTGAGCTGGTCTTTGGTGAAAACCTCGTCGCCAATATCTCGGGGTCGGGACTCTCGGCCTCGGACCTGATGATGCTCATTCGCGATCTCCAAAAGCGGCTGCTGGCAAGCTGACATCCAGCCAGGTGGACCGGTAGATCTGCTAGCGTGACGGCGATGCGTCTCGCTGCGATCGACTGTGGAACCAATACCGCGATGCTGCTGGTTGCCGACGTGGTGCAAAGTGCCCGGCCTCGGCTACGCCCCGTCGCTGATTTTCTTGAAATGCCGCGACTGGGACAGGATCTGGATCGGACTGGACGCCTGCACCCGGATGCGATTTCGCGTACCTTGGCGGCGATCGAGCGCCAGATAGAGCGAGCTCGCTCGCTTTCTGTCGATCGCCTGATTGCTGTGGGGACAGAATCGCTGCGGGCGGCGAGCAACAGCGACGAATTTCTGGCCGCACTGGCCGAGACCGGAGTCGAGCTGCGGGTGATCTCTGGCGATGATGAAGCGAGGCTGTCGTTTTTGTCCGTTTCCGAGAGCCTCCCAGTGCCGACCGGTGGACGGCGAAGCGTGCTCGATATTGGCGGTGGTTCGACTGAGCTGATCGTTGGAGGAAGTCGGCCTGAGCGCTGGGCCAGCGTGAAAATTGGCTCGGTGCGGCTGCACGAGCGCTTCATTCGCAACGATCCACCGACGGAAGCGGAGACGGCGGCGGTGATCGCGACCATCGATGCAGAGCTTGCCAAGCTACCTCAGCCCGAAGGAGAGCTGGTGGCGCTGGCAGGAACGGCGACGACGGTTGCGGCTCTCCACCTGGGCATGCGGAGCTACGACGGCAGCAAGGTGGACGGACTGCGGATTCCGACCGCTCGCGTGAGAGAGCTTATCGTCGAGTTGGGTCGACTCAGCGTGGCGCAGAGATCGCAGCTGTCTGGGCTCGATCCACGACGAGCAGATGTGATCTACGCTGGGGCCCTGATCCTACTTCGGACGGCGGAACGGGCTGGGGTGGCCGATGTGGTCGTGAGCGACCGCGGCGTGCGATTTGGTGTCCTCGAAGAACTGGCGGCGGAAACCGTGCGATCGACAGAAACTTCGCCGACCTCGCTAGGCCAACAGTCGGATTTGTGAGCACTTCGAGTCCATTAGGGTAACATTCGGACTTGTGA
>CAYTGC010000155.1:0-12031 GCA_964437195.1 uncultured Myxococcales bacterium
CGCGGCAACGGTACTGGAGTTTCGTCTGAGTGTCAATCCGTGCAAAATGTCGCGATTTGGCGTGGTTTTCCGACGGATTTCTGCCCAGACACAAGCCCTGCGAAGCCGGGTACAAGCGCTCCGCAGGCTGCACGCCGACCGCCCGGGGGGTTGCCTGACAGGGCCGGGCTTGTCACGTTATCGATATGCAGACCGTGATTCGCCCGCCTGCTGTAGCAGGGCTGTTTTATCCGCGCGAGGCCCACGTTCTCGCCGATACCTTGTCGCACCTTTTGGCCGCCGCCGAGCAGAGGCCACCGTTTCCCAAGGCGCTCATCGTGCCGCACGCCGGGTACATCTACTCGGGACCCATTGCCGCCAGCGCCTATGCCCAGCTCCAAGGCGCGCATCACGTCGAACGAGTGGTCTTGATTGGCCCGGCGCACCGCGTCCCAGTGCGCGGCTTGACGTCACCGGGTGCCAGCGCGCTGCGAACGCCGCTCGGCGATGTTGCCGTGGATCTTGGGTCACTGGCCCAGCTTCCTTCGGTGGCCGCCAGTCCTCGTGCCCATGCGCAGGAACACTCTCTCGAGGTACAGCTTCCGTTTCTGCAGAAGGTCGTTCCGCACGCCAAGGTCATCCCGCTTGTCGCTGGCTGGGTCGGAGCCGCCGAGGTCGGTCAGGTTCTCGACGCGCTGTGGGGCGGACCCGAAACCGTGATCATCGCAAGCTCGGACCTTTCGCACTATTTGCCGTATGACATCGGCCAAAGCGAAGACCGCGCCACCGCCGACTTGATCCTGTCACCACCTTCCGAGCCCGACGCACTCACGCCAGAGCAAGCTTGCGGCTGTGTTGGAATCAACGGCCTTCTGTGGGTTGCACGTCGTCGGAAGCTCACGATTCGGCTACTCGATCTGCGAAGCTCGGGAGATACTGCGGGAGACAAAGCCCACGTCGTCGGCTACGGTGCCTTTGCGCTCTATGAGGATGGCCATGCTAAGTCAAGCTGAGGGACAAGCTCTTTGTCGTTTCGCCCGGGCGTCGATTCGGGCCGCGCTCGGCGGTTCCGATGCGGTCCCCCCCGAAGGCAGCGCGTTTGCGATCGACGGCGCATGCTTTGTCACGCTCTATCGGGACGGCGAACTGCATGGCTGCATCGGCAGCCTCGAGGCCCATCAACCACTGCTTACGGATGTGGCCGACAATGCAGTCTCTGCGGCGCTCCGAGACCCCCGCGCAACGCCGATTTCCCTGGGCGATGAGCAGCAGTTTCGCGTCGAGGTGTCCCTGTTGTCACCCCTTGAGCGGCTGCCCGTGAAAAGCCGCGCCGAAGCACTCGCTGCGCTGCGTCCCAAAAAAGATGGCGTGCTCTTGCGCTATCACGGTCGGCGAGGAACCTTTCTGCCACAGGTCTGGGACGAGCTTTCCGAGCCGCGTGAGTTCTGGCGACAGCTTCTGCGCAAAGCCGGTCTGCCGAGTGATCTCGACAGCCCTGAGCTGGAAGTCTATCGCTACACCGTCGACAAATGGATCGAGGAGCCCAAGGCCCCATGAGCGTCACCGAGTCGAGCCATCCCGCGCGCTATTTCCACGGTTTGCCCGACGGAAGAATCCAGTGTGACCTCTGCCCGCGTGACTGCAAGCTCGCCGATGGCCAGCGCGGACTCTGCTTCGTCCGTCAGAACGTCGGCGGCCAGATGATCCTGACAACCTATGGGCGGTCCTCGGGCTTTTGCCTCGACCCCATCGAAAAGAAACCGCTCGCCCACTTCTATCCCGGCTCATCGGTGCTGTCGTTTGGTACGGCTGGCTGCAACCTGTCGTGCAAATTCTGTCAAAACTGGGACATCTCGAAATCGAGGGAGATGGACCGGCTGTCCGATGAAGCCAGCCCCGCGCAAATCGCCCGCGCAGCCGTCGCCAAAGGCGCCAAAAGCGTCGCCTTCACCTACAACGACCCGGTGATCTTCGCCGAATACGCAATGGATACCGCCGACGCGTGCCGCGCAGCCGGGGTAAAGACCGTCGCCGTCACGGCCGGTTACATTCACGAGGAGCCGCGAGCGGAGTTCTACGCCAAAATGGACGCGGCCAACGTCGACCTCAAGGGGTTTACCGAGCAGTTTTATGTGCGGCTCACGGCGTCGCACCTTCAGCCCGTTCTCGAGACGCTGGAATACTTGGTTCACAAGACGTCGGTGTGGACCGAGATCACGACGCTGCTCATTCCCGGCTACAACGACTCCGCCGAGGAAATCACTCGCCTATCGGAGTGGGTGGCGACCAAGCTGCGTCCCGACGTGCCGCTGCACTTTTCGGCCTTTCATCCCGACTACAAGATGATGAATGTCCCACCGACGCGGCCCGAGTCGCTCCAGCAAGCCCGGGACATCGCAAGGCGGATTGGTCTCAAGCACGTCTATACCGGCAACGTCCACGATGTCGAGGGTGACACCACCTACTGCGCTGGCTGCGGAGAGACGCTCATCGTCCGCGACTACTACCAGATCCTGTCGTACCGGCTCACCAAAGACGGCACCTGCCCCGGCTGCGGACACAAGCTCGCGGGTCACTTCGCTGACAGAGCGGGAGACTTTGGCCGTCGACGCCTGCCGCTTCGCATCAGCGCATTCTGACGCCGAGACAGCGGCGCTTACGACGACGATCGCGTCTTGGCAACGATGTCCGGTGACGCGCCCTCATGCGCAATCGCATACAAAGGCTGCGCCATGGCCTCGGCAGAGCTTAAGACAACCCGGGCAACAAAGCGCAGCGAATCGTCTGAAAACGCCGTGTCAACCGTCGGCAGGGTCACGCGGAAGTACACCTCGCCACGCTCAGGATTCAGAATCCACGCGCCCATATATGAGCGGACGTTCAGCGTCGCAAGTGCCGTCGTCAGCGCCGCAAATCGCTCGGTCTTGGCGACAAACGGCAGCGTGATCGCCACCGTCAGCATGTCGCGCTCGGGCCGAGGAATGAACAGCAGCGGAACATCACTGTCGAGCAGGCGACACCGCACGGCAATTTGTCCGGCTTCATCGCTGGCCCGAAACGGCAGCTTGAGGCGCTCGGCCCACGCTTTGACGGTGCTATAGCTCAGCGAAAAGCTGCTCATTTGCCGCGGTACTTGTATTTGGGCTGACATCTTATCGCACTTTCGACCCGACTGGCTATGCACAGACAACCACTGCGCGCTAACGGCTCGGCCCGTCGTTGACAGCCCAGGACGCCACGCCGCAAGATGGATGCAATGCGGCAGAAGCTAAGTGAATTCCTGGCCTCGCTTGCCAAGTGGCTGTGGCCAGGTCAAAAGTTGTCGCCGCGCGGAATTCTGACCGTCGTCGTGGCACTCGTCGCTTCGCTGCTGCTGCCGCTGCCGACCGGGGTACTCGACGTTTTCTTGGCCGCAAGCTGGCTCCTCGCAGGGCTGTGGTTTCTCGCTGCAGTCTGGGCCGGCGAGCCTAGGCGACTGCCGCAGCTTCCCACGCTCCTCTTGCTCACGCTGCTCGGACGTCTGTGCCTCACCTTGGCGATTGGACGGCAGGCGGTCGCCAGCGGTCGGCTTGGTTTTTTGCCGCGCCTTGTGCAGTCGATGATGGGCGCAACCGACACGAGCGTCGGACTGCTGCTGCTTTTTGCGCTCCTGGTCGCAGAATACGTGCTGCTGGCGCGGGGCGGTGAGCGTGTGGCAGAAGTGGCTGCGCGTTTTGTCCTCGACGCAATGCCAGGCCGACAAGCGGCGATTGACGCTGACGTGCGCCAAGGCTCCCTCGGTGCCGTCGAAGCCCAAAGCGCCCGCGCGGCCCTGACCCGAGAAGCGGAGCTGTTTGGCTCTCTCGATGGTGTACTGCGGCTTCTGCGGGGCGACGTGCTCTTGGCAGTTCTGCTGTGGCTGGGCCTGGGCGTCGCGCAGCTTGTGGTGTTGACCCAGTCGTCGGATCTGCCGCTGCCCGAAGCCGCGCAGCAGGTCGCGGCCTTGCTTGTTTCTGTCGGTCTTTCGACGCAACTGCCGGTGATGCTGGTCACGACCGCCGCCGTGCTGCTCCTTCTGCGCAGCACCAGCGCTCGCCACGACGAAGAGTCGAGTCCGGCACAAGCAACGCTGCAAGTGGTCGTGAGCGAGCAGGTGTCCGTTTCCGATGGCCAGCTTGCGCAGACCACCACGCGAGTCCTGTCACAGATGGGACTTTCGGTCGTGGATTTCGCAGTCACTCGGTTTGCTGCCACGACCCCGCAGCTTCGGCTGCTGTTTCACGGCGCACCAGTCGGACAGCGTACCCTGGCCCAAGCCGAGCGTCCCGAGGCTGAGCTGATGGCGATGCTGTTTGAGAACGGAGCGCAGCTTCTGTCTCTGGATGGCCTGCGCAAAGAGTTGTCCCGCTTGGGTACCGTCCGACCAGCGCTTGTGTCCGAGGTGGTGCCAAAGCGCCTGCCGCTCGGTCGCTTGCTGCTCATCTTGCGTCGGCTTTTGTCCGAACGGGTCTGGCCGCTGCCAATCGCCGCTGTGCTTGAAACCATTTCAACGCTACCGGAGCTTGATGCCGATGCCGATGTGCTGGTCGAGCAAGTGCGCGCTGGTCTTGGGCCATATCTACTCGGCGGCATCTTGACGGCGGAGCGCAGCGACGGAGACAACAGCCTTCCGGTACTGGTCTTGTCGAGCGATGTCGAGGAAGTGCTTCGTGATGCCCGTCGTGGACAAAGCGGCATTCGGCTCGCGCTAGAGCCCGAGCTTCGTCAAGAAATCATCGACGCAGTTCTGCTGGCAAAGTCCCGCTCGCCCGAGGCGGTGCTGCTCTGCCAAAAAGATCTGCGACGACAGGTCGAAGCCCTGCTCGCAGCAACACCGGAAGCGCTGCCAGTGCTCGCCTTTTCCGAGCTGCCGCCCCAGCTTCCGCTGCGAGTGGTAAGCCGCATCGGCCCAACCCCTTTGTAGCCTACACAACCGTCGAAAGCGCCTCGGCAAAGATCGCCAGCGACTCATCGGCCTGCGCATCGGTCAGCACGAGCGGCGGATTGATCCGCACTCTCGGCGTGTAGGCCATCGTCAGAAGTCCCCGCGCAAGGCAAGCCTTGAACAGCGCCACACAGCGCTCTTTGGGCCACGGCGCTCCGTCGGATACCAGGTCAAAACCGATCATCAGGCCGCGGCCTCTCAGCGCCGACAAACAAGAGAAGCGCTCGCTCAGGCTCTGCAGTCCGCCAAGGAGCCGCATGCCCACTTTGGCCGCTCGCTCGCTCAGTTTTTCGTCGATGATGACTCGGGTGGTGGCGTCCGCGGCGGCGCAGGCGAGCGGATTTCCCCCAAACGACGACGACGAATGGGAAGGGTCGGACCAAGGACGGGCGCTCGCCAAGTCAGCCCTGGTCAAAATCCCCGTGAGAGGAAAGCCAGCGGCGACGCCTTTGCCAAAGGTCACGATGTCAGCAACCACGCCCGCGGCAGGGCTCGCCCACAGCGCGCCGGTGCGTCCCCAGCCGGTGATCATCTCATCCACGATCAGCAGAGCCCCGTGGTCGTGCGCAACCTTCCGAAGCGCCGGCAAGAAGTCAGGATGCGGGATGACATTGCCAGCCGTTCCTTGAATCGGCTCGACCAAGATGGCCGCCAAGCGGTTTGCCGTCCCCAGTCGAAGCTGGTCGCGCAGAAAGTCGATGCAGGCGAGCTGGCAGCTATCCGGTGAAAGCCGCAGCGCACAGCGTCGACAATCGGCGTAGGGCGCAAGGTGTTGGCCCGGAACCTGTGGCAAAAGACCGTGCTTCCACTCGCTGCCGAGCAGCCCAGAAACCCCGAGCGTCTTGCCATGAAAGCCGCCCCAAAATGCCAAGACCTCATTGTGCCCAGTGGCCGCCCTCGCCAGCCGCAGAGCACTTTCGACCGCCTCGGCCCCCGATGAATAGAGCTGGACTCGATTCAGGCTCGGATGCGGAGCGTGCGCCACGACGCGAGAAAGCAGCGAAAGCCGGGCCGGGGAAGCAAAGCTGGTCGTCGAAATCCGGGCCGCCTGCTCGGCAAGCGCCGCAGCCAGCGCCGGGTGTCCGTGACCGATGCTGGCGACCCCAATTCCCGCCACCCAGTCGAGAAAGCGATTGCCGTCTACATCTTCGATGAGTGCGCCGTCACCGCCCGCCACTGCAATCCCGGCCAGCGAAGAGATCTGCTGGATTCCGGGCGCCAGATGGTCCGCTTCCGCGGCCAAAAGCCGCTGCGACTTGGGTCCCGGCACCGCTGTCCTTACCAACACCGCCATCGTTATTGTTTCTTCCCCGGCCCTCGTCTGATGGTCGGCCTTCGCGGCGAAGATAGCTGCTGCGCTCGTCGTGGCCTAGTGGATTTCTTTCCGGGCCAAGCTCCCGTATGATCGCTGATTGATTCTGGCTCCGTTGTATGTCGTCGCTCCTTATCAAACCACTCGCGGGTCGATTCGCGCTTCTGTCGCTCGTTGGCGAAGGCGGCATGGGTACGGTGTGGAAAGCGCGCGACCTTCTGAGCAAGCAGCTCGTCGCAGTCAAGCTGCTCGGCCTTGACGTCAGCCAGCCAGAGGAAGTCGCCCGCTTCGAGCGTGAAGTCGGACTTCTCGCCGAGCTTCGTCACCCCGGTATCGTTCGATACATCGCGCATGGACAGGCCGATGACCAAGCGTATCTGGTCATGGAGTGGCTCGATGGTCAGGATCTGGCCGCACGGCTGCGACAAAAATCGCTCTCGAATGCTGAAGCGGGAACGCTGCTGCGACGAGTTGCCGAGGTCTTGTCCGTCGCGCATCAACATGGGGTCATTCATCGAGACATCAAGCCATCGAACTTGTTTCTGCGGCATGGGCGACTCGAAGAAACGACGGTGCTCGATTTTGGTGTGGCACGGCGTGGGATTGCGCCCCAGCGACTGACTCGCACCGGTGTCGTCGTGGGCACCCCCGAATACATGGCCCCCGAGCAAGCCCGTGGTCTGCGCGACATCACGTATTCCGCGGACCTGTTCGCGCTTGGCTGCGTCGCGTTCGAGGTTCTGACCGGCCATCAGCCGTTTTCCGCCCAGCACATCACGGGACTGCTCACCAAGATCCTGTTCGAGCCCGCGCCACGGCTGCGAACCATTCGACCCGATTTGCCGCTGGCACTGGACGAGCTGATTGCCGAGCTGCTTGAAAAAGATCCGCTGCGCCGTCCGCCGAGTGCCGCTGCGGTTCTTGAGCGCCTGAGCGTCCTGCCGTTTGACGCGAGCGGCCAACCGACTGCTGAACCGCAGCAGCAGGCCGAGTCGCTGTCGGACCAAGAGCTCCAGCTCACGACGGTGCTTCTGGCCACTGCCGAGATGAGCGAGCTTCTGTCTGGGCCGACTGTCGACAACCTGAATCCGCAGCGCTACCTGGCCCGACATGGACAACTGCTCGATCGCCTGCGCAGCATCGGGATTCACACCGAAGTGCTCTCGGATGGTTCGCTGTGTGCGACGACTGTCGATGCGTACGCCGCCACCGACCAGGTGTTTCGAGCCGCCCAAGCCGCCGCGATTTTGCGTCAGGAGCTACCCCGCTGGTTCGTGGTCATGACGACGGGAATGTGTACGATTCACGACCAGCTCGCCACTGGCCCGGGATTCGAAAAATCGCAGCAACTTCTCCACGTTGCGCTCGCGCAGGACGGACACCAAGACGTCTGGCTCGATGCACTGTCGGCGGAACTTCTGCATACCCGCTACCACATCAGTGCGGATCCGACCGGTGCGTTCCATTTGGGCGTTCGAATCGGCGAGAGCTCGCGCCGCAATCACCAGCTGCCGCTCCTCGGTTTCGACCGTGAGCTGTCCATCCTGCGGGCAGCGCTGCATGGCGTTGGCGAGGACGAAGTATCCCGCGCAGTGCTCGTCATTGGCGGTCCTGGCAGCGGGAAGTCGCGACTGTACGAAGAACTGCTCCTGCGGCTCAAAGAAGCGGGCGATCTCTTCTCGATTCTCTTCACGAGACTAGAGTCCGTCCAAGCCGCCACGCCATTTGCGACACTCGTTGGCTGGCTCCGCAGCGTGGATGGGCCTGCGCCTGGCGAAGACAGCCTGCGTCCCCAGTGGCAAAGGTGGCTCGTTTCCAGCCATTCCCAGTCGGAGGCAGCTCGACACATTCAGGCGCTGTCGTCTGCGATGCGGATGTCTGCCCAGAAACAGACGACGACCGAAACGACGCAGAGCCACCCGGATCGCGAGGCGATTGTCGAGGCATTTGCAGCGCTGCTTGTCGCCGCCAGCAGCGACACGCCGCTGCTCATCGCGGTCGATAACATCCACTTTATCGATGCCCTGTCGCGGAGCACGCTCGAAACAGTGATGCAGCGGCTGGTCGACACACCCATCTTGCTGCTGGGGCTGGGTCGGCCCGAGATCGACGAGATGATTCCGCACTTCCTCGAAGGTCTTCCGATCGACCGGGTGAGGATTGGCCGCATGCCAGGCAAGACAGCGGACAAGCTCCTTCAGCAGCTCGGGGTGGAACCAGCCCAGCGGCGCGACGAGCTGTCCCATGATGGCTGTGGTCTGCCGCAATACCTGCTGTGGCTGGCCCAAGACTTCCACGATCGACACAACCGAGGCGAGCAGGCGGTCATCGCCATGATGCAGTCGCGCGCACGAAGGCTCGATGCCCAGGCCAGGCAAGTGCTGCGGGCCGCCAGTCTGCTGCCCGATCACTTCACCCAAGGCGAGCTGCTCCAGCTGCTTCCGCCAGCGCTGTCTTTGTCGCTGCTCGACAGAACCCTGGCCTTGCTCATCGACCAGGAGTGGATCGAGCGAATCAAGCCCAACGCCCCATCTGGCGAACATTTGCTGCACTTCCGCAGTCCGCTGTTTGCCAAGGCGATGCTTGGCACGCTCACCCGCGCAGATCGTCAGCTCGGTGACCGGCTGGTTGCCAAGCTTCGTACAGAGGGAGTGGCGGTACCGACGAGTGGTCCCACATCGCCGTGACAGCGGCCAGTGCCGCCCCTACACTGCTTAAAACGCTCCTTTCCCCAGGGTCAGGTTTTCGCAATGTCCCAAGGCAAGAGCCCGGACCAGCTGATCGGGTCCATCATCGCCCACCGCTTCGCCATCGAGGACATCGCTGGGGAAGGCGGCATGGGCATCGTCTTTCGAGCCCACGATCAAACCAGCGACCGCAAAGTGGCGCTCAAGCTGCTGAGCCAGTCGGTGATGGCGACCACTGTCACCGATCCGACCCGTTTTTTCCGCGAGGCGCAGGTTCTGGCCGAGCTTCGGCATCCTGGCATCGTGTCGTACGTCGCTCATGGACAAACACCCGAAGGTCAGCTCTACCTGGCGATGGAGTGGCTGAGCGGGGAAGATCTGGGCAAGCGGCTTCAGCGTGGAACCCTGTCTCTCGACGAAACACTCCAGCTCGCCCGCCATGTTGCAGACGCTCTCGCGGCGGCCCACCGAATCGGCATCGTTCACCGTGACCTAAAACCGAGCAACCTCTTCCTTCGTGAACACCGCGTCGACCAAGTGACGCTGTTCGACTTTGGCATCGCCCAGCGAGGTCGTGGCGAACAGTCGGTGACCCGCACCGGGCTGGTCATCGGCACGCCGGAGTACATGGCCCCAGAGCAAGCGCGCGGCGAGCGTACCATCACGCCTGCCAGCGACGTGTTCGCGCTCGCTTGCATCATGTACGCTTGCTTGACTTCTCGCCCGCCGTTTGACGGTGAGCACGTCGCCGCGCTGCTGACCAAGATCCTGTTTGAGGAACCGCCGCCGCTGCGCGCGCTGTTTCCCGCCGCGCCCGCCGCGCTGGAGTCGCTGCTCATTCGGATGCTCGACAAAGATGCCAAGGCGCGCCCGCAAGACGCATCGGCGGTCTTGCCGCTATTGGACGACATCGCCGACAAGCTGTCCGCTGATCCGGCGACAGCGAGCAGCACGATCGCCCCTCGACGCAACCTCACGGCGGGGGAACAGCAGCTCTACAGCGTCATCCTGGCCGCGCCGAATCCTACAGCCACGACAGTCTCTCACGAGTCCGACGCGTGGCCGACCGAACCAGACATCGCAAAACTGCGCCGTGAGCAAGAGGGGCAGAAGACCAGCATCGAGCTTCTGGCCGATGGATCGATCGTCGCAGCAGTGTCACCGACTGCAAATGCGACTGATCAGGTACGCGAGGCCGCCCGTTTGGCACTGCTTTTGTGGACGCGCTGGCCGATGCTCGATGTGGTGCTCGCGACCGGACGAGGTGTGCGAGGCCAGACGCTCAGTCGCCCCGTGGGTGAAGCGCTCGACCGCGCCGGGCTTCATCTCCGACAACGCCAGCAGGCCCAGAAAGGGCGCGAACCGGGAATTTTGCTCGATACGGTGAGCGCTGCCCTGCTGGATCGCAGCTTCGACGTTCGCCCGGACGTGCTGGGACCGCTGCTTGTCGGGACTCGCGAAGACGCCGACGACGCACCCATGCTTCTCGGCAAACCGTCTCCGTGCCTGGGTAGAGAGCAAGAACTCGGCGTTCTCGATGCACTGCTGTCCGGTTGTCTCGACGAATCGCAGCCGCAGGCCGTACTCCTTTTGGCACCGTCTGGATTTGGCAAGACACGGCTGCTCAAGGAGTTCCAACGGCGCCTTAAGTCGCGGGATGTCGAGGTGTTGTCAGGCCGAGGCGATCCGCTGCTCGCCGCGGCGCCCTATGGGCTCTTTGTGCAGATGGTTCGTCGCTGGGCGGCGCTCTCTCCAGCTGCCCCGGCAGCGACCCAGTCTGCCCAGCTTGGTCAAAAGCTCGCGCTCTTGGCATCGACGGACCCACAGCTGCAAGCGCAGCTCGCGCTGGCGTGCGGGCTGACCCGTGTTGAGCCCTCCACGGAGGCAATGGGCCAGGACCTCGGGCGAACCTTCGCGACCTGGCTTCAGGCGGTGTGCGAGACAAGTCCCGTGGCGCTGCTCATCGACGACCTCCAGTGGACCGATGCGTCGTCACTGCGCGTCATCGAGGGATCGCTTCGCAGCCTAAGTGAGCTACCGCTGTTTGTCTTCGGACTCGGTCGACCCGAAGTCGAAAAGCTGTTTCCCAAGCTGTGGGCAGGCAAAGCCCAAGACATCCGGCTTGCCGGGCTTGGAAAGAGAGCCTGCGAGCGCCTGGTGGTCCACGCGCTTGGCAAGGACGTCCCAGCCGCGACCGTCGCGCGCATCGTCTCGCTCTCCCAAGGCAATGCACTGGTGCTCGAAGAGCTGATTCGTGCCGTCGCAGAAGGCAAAGGCGACGCCTTGCCCGATTCGGTCCTGACGATGATGCAGGCGCGGCTGCTCCAGCTAGAGCCCGGCGCCCGACGAGTCCTACGCGTCGCCAGCATCTTTGGTGCGACGTTCTGGCGCGGTGGCATTGTCGCACTGCTCGGCAAGACGCCCGACCTGAACGAAAATGCGATCGACCGCTGGCTTCGGCTGCTGCAAGAAGGCGAGGTCATCGCGCAAAACCTCGACAGCAGACTCCCCGGCGACGTCGAATATAGCTTTCGCTCTCCGGCGCTGCGCGAGGCGGCGTACAGCCTGCTTACCGATGAAGATCGGCAGCTTGGCCACGGACTTGCGGGCGTCTTTCTGGAGCAAGCCGGCGAGCAAGACACCGCTGTCCTGACCAGTCACACGCTCAAGCTGGTGCAGTACCTAGAGCAGCGTCGCAGCTCGCTGGCCGTGTCGCGGCTGATGATGCTGACGGGCATCCCGCTGCGGAAGATGCTGGCTTCGGCCCCCGACGACCCCAAGATGCTCCGGCGACTGCGCGCGGGTCTAAAAACGCTCTTGCGCGAAGACGAGCTAAAAGACATCCACCATCTCTTCCTCGATCGCTGAGGAAGTCCGCCTAGCTTGCGCCCGCTTTGGTTGGCAGCGGCCCAGTCGCAGGCAGCGAGGTGTCACCGTCACGGCGTCGCGCTCGCTCGATGAGCGACGGAACAACGAGCAGCAGCGCCACCACACACTGCGCCAGCACCACTTGCCAGGTCGGATGAAGCCCCAAAAGCGGCACCCCGCTCCACTCTTTGCCAAAGACGTGGATCAGCGTTGCGCCGACAT
>CAYTGC010000156.1:0-12003 GCA_964437195.1 uncultured Myxococcales bacterium
TGCTCGACATTCGCACCAGGGCGAGGCATCCGGAATCGAACGGAATCGTCGAGCGATTTAACGGAACGGTGCGCCAGGACAGCGATGACTACTACGGAGACAACTACCTACAAGCGGAGCGGGTGATTGCGAGGCTCATCGACGAGTACAACCACGTCCGACTGCACGCCGCGCTGGGGTATCTGGAGCCACGAGAGATGCACTATGGGAATCCCGAACAGAGACGGCAGCAGCGACGAGAAAAACTAGACCAAGCTCGACAGAACAGAAGAAGCGAAAACCGCAGCCAAATGGCTGCCTAACCGAGCCCAGCCATTACAATCTTCGGACCGGAAAAAAGTCCAAGTTGACCTGAAGCGCAACAGCCCCGTGCTCCGTTGAGCAGCAGGACATTGTTCCTGCGATCATGGTCGATTGACGGCAAGAATGATTTTGTGACTGGCTCGCCCAGGCCTGGGATGTCTGCTTGATGTTCGCGGGAGAGAAAGTCTGTGAGCCACTCGTGGATCTCAACGATGATGTTCCGCTGCGTTGGGAAGAGTTCCTCCCATTTGGCGATAGGGGCAGCTTCTTTTCGAGCAGAAATCCGTGGCTCCAACATGCCCGGCATCTAACCGCAGCCACGATGATTGTGCAACCACTGTGGCGCTTCTTTCGGACAAGGCGCGTGCCTTTGGCGCTTTCGCTTGGCCGGCAGTTCAACCAGTCCACTCCGTAAGGAGTCGCAATTTACCGGCTAGGAAGGGGTTTGCCGCTGCAGTAACGGTGAGCCGCAGAAGCGCAGCACTCACGTCCACTAGAGCGGGTGACGGGCACAGACTTGGCGACATATTCTTCAGAAACGCCAATCCTCCGGCAACTGCGACGTGGCTGGCGCTGGACAGCGCGCGGAGAACCAGTTCCCACAGCAGAGGATCTCGGCATATCGAATGTAGCGCTCCAGTATCGCCGCTCAGATCCAACAGACGATCGGTCATCGTTTCGGTCTTGGAGTCTTCGTATATCTGCTTTCGTCCGGAACCAAGCCTACCCATCCATCACCTTGCGTAGCTGCCAACTTCGAGAGGAGGTCCGCCCGACTGCTTGCTTCTCAGGTTGACGGATCCGGCAGTTCAGAGGCAAGGACTCGTAGGCGTTCCCGTTCCGTGAACTCCGCCAGGGACGCGCGAATCCGAAGGTCGCCGAGTGAGAGAATCCGAGCCACCAGATAGGCTGCGTTCTTGGCGCCTGTGGTGCCCAAGCCAAGGCAGCCAACCGGAACTCCCGTCGGCATCTGCACCGCTGACAGCAGCGCGTCCATCCCCGCCAGCGGTTCCGATACAACCGGAACTCCCAAAACAGGCAGTTGAGTGTGCGCAGCGATAACCCCCGGCAAGTGGGCAGCGAGTCCCGCAACCGCGATGACTGCTCGAATGCCGCGCCTCTCAAGTTGCTCGACGTAGCCCTGCAACTCCTTGGGCGTGCGATGCGCGGAGAGTACGCGCGCTTCATGCTCGATCCCCAAGGTGCCGAGCACCTGACGACAGGCGGTAACGACTTCGGCGTCCGATAGTGAACCTGCGATGATGCTGACCAGGGGCAACGGTGGCGAAGAATTCATGACTTCCTCTGACTGGCCTCGCGGCGCTCAGCATAGCCAAAATTCCGTAACCAATCTGAGTAAATTTGCCGGCGTCAAGTCGACCATCTCGGATTTGCGTCGCGGAATCCCGCTCGCCGCACTTCACCCTTGCGCACAGCTATGACTACACGTGCTATGATTTGGCCTCTTTCGGCGAGAGGATTCATGAACCGCCCCACAACGCCCTTGGTTGGGTCGGCAGACAGGTGGTCGCTGTCTGCCGATGGTCTTGTCTGCCCGGTGAGAGTGCAGCCCGCTCTGCGTGGTTTTCTCTCTGATTTCCTCTTGCATCGCTACCGCAAGCTGCAAGTGCAGGGGGACCGGTACTTGCTGCCCATGGACGTGCTGCTCTCTGAGAACCAGCTGCAGCTGCGCTACCGCGATCCATCTCTCCTCTCTGAGGCCACGAACGGAGGCTCCAAGAAGGCAGAGAGCTGGGAGGATTTCAAGCTCCATGAACTCCTCCCTGTGCTGGACACCCTCTGTACTTGTGCGGATGAGGGGATCGGCGGCTTCGCCCCGTTCTTTCCTGTGCGCGGACGCCTTGTGCCACCAGTCTCCTTCTTCCTTCCGCGCCAGGGGTCCGTCCCCTCTACCGCAGAGTCGCTTCATCTCATCGTTGCTTGGCTCAACAACCATCCACAGGGCAGCTCTACCCAGGACGTTTTTTTGAGAGACCTGCGGGCAGCTCTGCAGCGGCCCAATCCGTTACTCTCAGTGCGCCCGCTCGTTGATGCCGAGATGCAGCGTCTGCATCAGCTCCGGGCCAGCCCCTCATTTGTGAGCGTACTCACTGAGGCTGAGCTGCTGGAGTTCGTGGCCCGCGTGTATCGCTACCGTGTCCGAAAAGATCTCTCCCAAACAGGCTCTCGCGATCTTTGGATAGAGGTTGATCCGCGCTGGTCCGATCCTCACTACCCAGAGCTAATCCGCCCTACGCCGCAAGAGCTGTGGGAAGTGCTCACTGAGGAATCACAGGCCACGCCCCCCTTGAGCGCAACGACAACACCGCCAGATCCGCTGCGAGCGCCCCCGAAAGACACGCCGACAGTCCAGTGGATTGGCGTCGATGCCAGCGCTCCCCTGTTGTGTGTGCGCTACCCGCAGCCAGACAGTCCCCGCATCCCAAACGAGGGTTATCTATCCACCACCCAGACTGGGGATTTGGCAGTCATCAAGCGCAAACGCATGTTTGCTCCCTTCGCCGCGAAGCACCAAGCGCTTGTGCCATTCCTCCATGCGCCCAAGCCCTCTGCGCCCGTTGATGCGCCCACCCTGCAGCGATCAGAACTGGATGCTGCCATCCTCGCGACACGCGGACTCTTCACGGTGCAGGGACCGCCGGGCACTGGTAAGACCTACTTGGCCACTCAGGTTGTGACGAAGCTCCTGCACGCACAACCGGGGGCTCGCATCTTGGTCTGCGCCAAGGAGCACTTTGCTCTCAATCATATTCTCACCACAATCACCACGAAGCTGAGAGAACAGGGCCTTGCCTTCCGGGCCTACCGAGCGATGTCGCGCTCACGCATCGACCGGTTGAAAGCATCAGGAGAGGAACTGCCACCTTACCTTCCCCCGGAAGTCCAGCGCGAGGTAGCCGAGCTTCCTTTCGCGCGCGAGGCCCACCTCTTTTCTGCTTTCGCCACCGCAATTGGTAAAGATCATGACCTACGCAGTCGCTCGCTCGGAGCACAGGCGGCCAACCTGTTCTTTGCCACCACGCTGGATGCATCTCTGCTCGAACTCATGGAGAGCGCTGGTTTTGATTTGGTGATCGTGGAAGAAGCCGGAAAGTGCTACCCCAGCGAGCTGCTCCATGCTCTGGCCCTGGCGCGCTGCGCGCTCCTGATCGGAGATCAGAATCAGCTTCCGCCCTACCAAGAGCAACGCACCCAGCAGCACCTGCGGGCCATCAATGATGCCATCGGTAACGCCACGCGTAATCCGGCCTTCGGCGAGAGCTTGCAGGCACGGTTCGGCCCCGAGGCTGTACGCCTGCTGCGCTTCAATGACGATGTCACGGAGCACAGTGAGTGGTTGCGTCCCTTCCAGACCCTCTATGATCGTGCAGCGCAGCGTTCCCCGGCGAGTGCTCAGCAGCCCACTCGATTCATGCTAAACGAGCAGTTTCGCATGGAGCGCCCGCTGTCGGACCTGATTGGCAAGGTCTTCTACGGCGCCCCTTTTGTGCATCGCAAGACTGCCTCTTCACCGCTGTGTGGACGGCTCCCGGCAGCGCTTGATGTTCCGTTGCTTTGGCTCTTCACTCCCCCCTGTGGCAAGGTCCCCAGTGCTGCTGAAGATCAACCTCTGCGGCGGAGCCGTTACGAGTTGCAGGTTCTGCGGGGTTACCTGCGCTCGATCCCGGCAGGTCCCCAGATGGATCTAGTGCTGCTTACCCCCTACAACGCCCACAAGGATCTGCTGATCGCCGACCCTGTCATAGATGCCGAGTGCCTCCGCCTGAGCGGGCGACCGGCGGCGAAGATCGTGCGGACCACGGACGAGTACCAGGGTCGCGAGGCTGAGCTAACCGTCTTATCTCTTGTGCGCAACAATCAACAGCAACGTGGCGCTTTCGGGTTCATGACCGCCCCCGAGCGCCTGAACGTCATGTTCTCGCGTGCACGCTACCGACAGGTAGTAATCGGCTGTGCAGACCTTATTCGCCAGCATCAGAGCGAGGCACCCTATCTTGCTCAGGTACTGCGGGCCTACGAGGAAGCGGCAGCAGACCCGGCCTCGGCACGCCTCATATCTGCAACGGAGTTCTGGAACCGTGGGAAGTAAATCCAAAAGCGCGCCTCCTGGCGTCCCGCGCACCCCTGTGCTACTTCCCGGCTTCTGCGTGACCGGGATGGTTTGCATTCCCCAGAGCCAGCCGCACGCCCTGTGGTGGTCGGCATACTTGGCGGCGATTCTACGCGGTGCCACTCTCACCGAACTGAGCGCAGAGCCCCCTTGGCCGATCCCTGTGGACACTATCTTGCGGCGACATCTCCTGCATGAACTGCTGGAGCAGCGATGGGTCCATCTCGACTGGGCCACCGGCGCGCTGACGGTGCGAGAGGATCTGGCCGCCTGCTTTCATGCAGAGGGAGAGAAAGGCCTGGTTGATAAGTTGCGCACAGTCACCACCCTGACCGGCGAATGGTGGCTTGACGCGGTCAGCGGGACATTCCTCGCACGCAAAACCGCAGGGGCGTTTGATTACGACCTGGGATCTCTGCATCCCGACACAATCAAGCTTGCTCCGCGCTTGGACCGGATTCCGGACGAGCGTGACGTCGCGGACCTGCTATCCAAGCTGGGTCTGCCACCGGCCCAGCGGCGCGTCGCATACCTGGATGGCGACCTCCAGTTGGAAGAGGACAAGCAAATTCACTTTCAGGTCTATGGTGCACCTGAGCGACTGCTGCCCGATGAACTGTCTGCGCTGGCACCGGGACTCGCCTGCTACGCTCCGCAAGTGTTGCGTCCACCGAGCAAGCGAGCCCTCGCGACCGCACTCCCATCGCCTCCTTTGACACCGGTGTCCGCTGTCCTGACTACGCAGCCTGCAGCATCGTATCCAGGGAACTCGTCCGCCGCCGCACGGTCAGTGACCCAGGACCCCCTCATCACTCAAGTGATGGCGGACATGATCCTGGTACCCGCAGGTAGCTTCTGGATGGGGGATGACCGAGTCCCAAGTGAAGCCCCTCGCCATAAGGTGACTCTGACCCGCGCTTTCTGGCTTGGGCGCTATCCTGTTACGCAGGAGTTATGGGAGAAGGTCATGGGGCGACTTCCCCACTTAGAGCGGTGGGAGCGGGGGCCTAGATTTCCCATCATCCACGTCGGCTACCGTGAGATGCAGGAATTCATGGATCGGCTTACCGCTCTCGACGGCGGAGCTGGCTTTGCTCTGCCTACTGAGGCTGAGTGGGAGTACGCGTGCCGCGCGGGAAGCACTGGTGACTACAGCTTCGGATCGGCGCAGCGCAGCACTCCGCTACCCATCGACGACTATGCGTGGCACAAGGGCAACGCCGAGGGTCGCCTGCATGAGGTCGGCCTGAAGCGACCCAACGCCTTTGGCCTGTTTGACATGCACGGCCTGGTGTATGAGACCGTTCGTGATGGTCGACGCACCTATCAGATCGAGCCCACCACCGATCCGGTGGGTCCCATCGATGGCCGCAACGCCGTGGCTCGCGGCGGCGCTTGGACGAGGTTCCCTTTCAGTGGACCGGGTCGACGCGAGGAAGAGCACTTCCGCTGCGCCAGCCGGCAGACGTACGAGCGCTCCAAGCGCGTTGGCTTTCGCATCCTACGCTACCCAGAGGCGACGCAATGAAGACGCTGCGCCGTCTGAGCCTGGTGGGCGTTTCAGGAGTTGGCAAGACCACGCTGCTGCGCGCATTGGCACCACGGCTGACAGCTTACCGCTGCCTGACCGGCTCGATGTTGCTCCGAGAACTGTGTGGCGAGGAGTTTCCTCGCTTCGACCACATGCCCGAGGCTCACAAGCGAGAATTGCGTGAGGCTGCCATTCGTCGCATGGAGCAAATGCAGCTGGAAAGTGGGCTACACCTCCTATGTGATGGTCACGCCACCCTGCGCTCGCGGGCGAGTGGCATGATCGAGCCTGTCTTCACCACGGAAGATTGCAGGTTCTTCCGCGAACTGATCCTGATTCAGGCGCCGGCTTCTTTGGTGAGTGCGCGGAGACAATCCGACCCGAAACGTCAGCGTCCAAGCGCCGAAGTGCTCGTCCACGAAGAAATCGAGGCAGAAGCCGCGGAGTGCCAGCGCCTCGCTGACTGCCACGGAATGAGGCTTCATCTGCTCAACGCCACAGACCCTGCATTGGAGGAGCGCTTCCTCCATCTGCTAGCGGAGGGCTAGTGCTAGCGACGAACCCTCATCACAACTGGCTTCGTCTCCAAGATGCGCTACACAGTGATGCGCTGCGCCCACGTCACGAAACCGTCGTCTTGGTAGACGGCGATCGAACCCTAACTCAAGAGGACACGAGTCGGCTGTTTCTCGATCGCGCTGGTCTGCCCTTGGCTCCGATCAAAGAAGCGTTTGGGCATCACGGTTATAGCTACCCAGGGTTCCTTTTTCACGCTTCGGTGTATCTGCAGGTGCCTGAGCCGACGTTCGATCTCCTCTGTCAAGAGATCGCAGCAGCCGTGAGCTTTTACACTGGCGCTGCTGAGTTCCTTCGACGTGCGGCGCAATGCGCAGACGTCTACGTCGTCACCGCAGGGGTTTCGCCGATCTGGTCACACCTGCTCGCCCGCAACGGACTCGATTCTGTCCGTTTGGTGGGGGGCATCTTCCCGGGCGCACGTTATCTAATTGGGCGAGAGGAGAAGGGTCTCATTTGCCAACACATGATCGAGCAAGGGCGCCGCGTAGTCGCCTTCGGAGACTCTGATGTGGATGCCCTCATGTTGCAAGGCGCAGAGAAGGCAGTGGTGGTAGTGAATCATCGCTGCAACGACGATTTGCTGCCGCATCTACGCGCGCACTCTGGGCTCTCGCAGATCTCACACTATGAGCATGTGCACCAGGGCATCCCACGTATCGAATTCTCATCTGCGCACCAGATATTGGAGCGAGGGTATGCATGCCGTTGACCCACTTCACTGACCGTCACGCGGTCCAGCTCTTGGCCACTCAATCGAGGCGGACGGATCTGTCCCCAGTCCAGCTGGCGCGGTCTCACGTAGACCTCGGGCGACTCCTGGCCTACGAGCTGGTCGAGCTCCTACCGCTTGAACCTTGCGAGATTCAGCATCCTCAAGGTGTGCGTACTGGTGCACGTCTCGCGGGTGAATCTGATGTTGTGATCCTCTCTTTCCTTCGCGCTGGTTTGTATGTCACAGAAGGAGTTCGCGAGCTCCTCCAGCTGGCTGCGGTGTGCCATGTAAGTCCCACACGACAGAATGGTCTGGATGAGGCTGACATCAGCTCGCTTCCTTTGCTGGCAGGGCGGGTGGTCGTCATTGTCGATTCAGTCATCAACACCGGGGCGACCTTGCTTCCTGTGCTAGAGCAGGTGCGGGCGCAGATGCCAGCGATGATTGTGGTGCTGAGCCTTGTGACCCCAGTAGAAACCGCCAAGCGCTTGGAGCAGAGTTGCCCGGACGTCCATTTCCTCCTCGCGCGAGTATCAACGAACCAATACACGGGAAGAGGAGCAACCGACACTGGCAACCGACTCTTCGGCACGCTCCCCAGGCGAAAGGGCGCACCATGAGTCACCAGATTGAGCGCATCTGTCTGTCTGTAAACTCAGTATGCAACTTGGCCTGCAGCTACTGTTACTTCTTCGCCATTCCTGATGCGTTGCCTGGGCCGGAAGCGTTGTCCGCAGAAGAAATAGCTGTCATCCTGGGCTGCGCTCATCGCTACAGCCAGCGCCCAGATGTCCACAAGCGCATCAAGATCAATTTCGTTGGCAGCGGCGAGCCACTGTTGTCCTGGGATGCGATCCGCACTGCGTTGTTCCGTTTCCAGAGCGCCAGTCCTACGCATCGACTGAGGTTCTACACGGTCACGAACGGAATTCTGTTGACCCCCCGCATCGCCGCTGAGATGAGAGAACTCGGACTGACCCCGAGTGTATCGCTAGATGGGCCAAAGGACCTGCACGACCACCACCGCAAAAAGCACGGGGGTCAAGGTACCTTCCATCAGGTCTTACGCGGCATAGAGGTGCTGCGGGCGGAGGGATTCTCTGTCGCCATTAACACAGTGCTAACGCGAGAACTGCTCCGACAACTGCCAGAGTTCTTCTCATTCGCGAAGGAGCATCAGCTACAGAAGATCATCTTTGACCGACTGGTGGATGTTCCCGCTGATCAAGATCCGCTCAGTTACGCCGAGTTCTACCGAGCGCTGCGTCATATCGCTGAGCTGAAGGAAGCAATGCGGCTCTCCTCTCTGGAAATTGGAAACCTGGAGGCCTATCGCCGCGCGATCCATGGTCAAGCAGACCGGGTATGCACGATGTTTGGGAGCACCTGCGGTGCTGGTCTAGACAACTTGATGTACATGCAGCGTGACGTCTATCCATGTGGACGAATGTTCCATCAGGAGCGCTGGCATCTGGGACGCTTTGACGAGGCGCTGGAGCACTTCCCGGTTCGCATGCAGGATCGCCTCGCAAACTCACGAGCGGCCTTGCTGCGCGGTGCAGGCGAAGGCATTGCCGGTCCAGACTGCATCATTGAGCAGGAGCGCGCGGACTACGATCCGAGGGCCCGCGAGGAGTTTGTGGCATGGTTCGCGGAGTGGCAGCAGAGAAATCCCACGCAGCAGGCAACCGAGCCGAGCCTTCTCCCTGCTTGGGAAGATGACGAGCCATCAGATGAAACAACGGCAGATCAGACGCCACCAAATTCCGATTTGCTCCCTGCGTCGCGGCTCACCCAACCGATGCGCAGCCGAGCACAATGGTGACAAACTGAGCGGAAGGAACATCTAGGACTTCCTTCGGACCCAGCCTCGCGACTGCGCCCTTGTCCCCTCGATGTCGGGTTCCCTCCGCCGGGCCCCGGGAGGACTTTCACCTCTGGTTTCACGCCCATGCCGGGCGCACGGCAAGCTCGCTGCGCTCATCGCTCCGCGACCCTTGACAGCCCTTCGCGACTGCGCGCCTGGCCTTCCAGGACGGCCTGCTAGGCAGTCCGTTCGCTTCCGAACGGCACTCCCACTCATCATATTACGGATCTTGGCGGCCTGCTGACTCCTACTTGTTGTGTTCGCTGCCCACGGAGAACTCCGATGAAGCAACCATGCCAACTGTGCTGCCTGGTCTTGCACAATTTGCAGCCTTGGCCAAGCGTTTCGTGAACACCCGAGCGGCGTCCTGTTGGGAACCAGACCATGTCCCGAACCCATATCTCCACACAATATGTGGCAGCCGGAATCCGAGGCTACCGATGGCGTCTAGTTGCTCGACTTCATGCTCAGGAACCAAGCTGCTTCGAGGCACGCAAGAGCCAACCATAGTAGTCGGCTCCGGATGGATTCGCAGGGAAACTGAAGTCCGTTGTTCTATGGAATCAGACACGAGCGCGGCACGAACGCCCACCTCATGCCGTATGGCAGACCGGCGACTTTGACCATCGCGGCCCCACGCAACCGGGTCACGTATCGAACGCCCACGGTTCCGGACGGAATATGTCCAAGAGGATTGGCCCACACAACGTGTCCGCTGTGATAGATGGCGTTGGACCCCACGTTCCCGTAGGCATCACAGCCGCCATCCGCAATCGTTGCTGTACGGGTCGACTTCCAAACGCCTGCTTCAAACTCGTCTGCGCTCAGACCATCGTTACAAAGCGGATCACGACTATCGGTGCAGAAGATGTCCTTGGTTTGATAGCTGGTGGGCATCCTACAAGGGGGGGCTGTGATGGTCTTCCTCTCGAATTAGGTTCAGCCCGTCCGGGTCGAGATACGACCAAGCACATCCATCAAAGTGGCCATAGGCATACCCTTCTGCGAACGGGGTGTTCACACTGGCCGCTGGTTCATCGCTGGTGTGGTAAACGTCCATGTGACCTGTTTCCGTGGCCCCCGCGAGACCCGAATGGAACAGGTAGCCAATGATAGGCCCTCCAGCTCGTCCTGCCTTGTCAAAGGTGAGCCCGACCCAGCCCGGTCCATAGCCAATCCCAACTCGGTTCGGATCTGTCGGTGGGGCTACTTTTTTGTAGCCAGTCGTGTATGCATGCGCAGCAACAGCCGCGATGGCAAGGGTCGCAGAACCAACCAACAACCTCGGAAAAAGTGTCGTCCTCATGAGTCCTCCATAGTGGTGCGGCAGCAACTCGCATGGATCATTGATTTTGGTAACAGCTGCTGCGGCCAGCGAAGATTGCACATATCGCCGACAGTCTGCTGTAGTTTGAAGGTGGTCATGGCAGAGCCAGCCAAGACAAGGTTTGTGTTTCCTTCCTGCGCTGCGTAGATCGTATGCTCGCCTTTCTTTGGAGGACCGGATGAAGACCACACTGCAACGCGTCTTGGCGGCAGCCAGCCTGGTGATAGGAACTACGTCCTGTGGTTTGGATGGCTCACAACAGGTGGACAGAAACCGTGCGCCGATAGCTGCTGGACGCCAGCGCCTCACCGTCGACCCGTTTGATAGTCGGGTGTTCAACTGGCTCTTTTATGTGAACAACTACGCGGACCTGCTGGCTGCCGGAATTCGATCCGAGTCTGCTGCCCGCAGCCACTGGACTCGCTATGGCATTGCCGAGGGACGTCAGGCTTCACCAACCTTTCATACCCGGCAGTACCTCGAGTTGTACGCGGACTTGCGGGCGGCGTTTGGCAGTGATTACCGGGCTGCGCTCGATCACTTCCTGACTTACGGAGTCAGCGAGCACCGGAACGGATTCAAAGACGGGGGCGCCTATGGACGGTACACCGTTGCGAACGACATCATTTCGGTAAGCTCGTCCGATCGCACTGCTGGGGCCATCGATAGCATCGTGTGGAATGGTCGCGAACTGGTGAACTCATTTGATCACGGTCGACAAGTGCAGCTGGCGCTGTCCATAAACGGATGGGGAGAGTGCTATAATCCGACGGAAGCGGGGGGCGGCTTTGATGAATCAAAGGGAACGTCCACCAGTCAGCTCTTGGGCTTGCGAGCAACAGGAAGCAACCTGGCGACGACCATATTGCCCGCCTTTTGGATGCTTCCAGGGTCGATGCATCCCTCTCCGTCCCCCGACTGCACGGTCGCGCGCAACACCTCTGCCCGATCCGACTATCGCTTTTCCAAAGACGTACAGGTCGGCGTGGCAGGAATTCGCCATGTGATTCAGTTTCTGTCGTCCATCTACGTTCCCGACGATGTAAGGAGCCTGACGCTGGAGGCCCCGACCGGTTATCTGGTTGGGGACCTCACGTCGTTTTACACGGTCAACTTGGACACTGGTGTCCTTTCCTCCGTCTCTCCTACTCCTCCAGGCGAACAGCAGAAGCCACTGGTCGTCGCAACCCCAGATGGCTCTGCTGCAATGGGAGCGTGGAGCCCTGAACTACCACAGGTTGGAAACTCCGGTGGCTACGGCAAGTTCGCGTTCCCAAGCTCGGATGCGACCTGGGCAACGAACAAGTGGAACATCGTGTTCCGTCATGGCCCGCTCACGGCAGGAACTGTCGTGTCACACCGCGCCTACCTGGTGGTGGGTTCGCTTGAAAATGTTCGCGTCGCGATGAAGCAGCTCTATGACATCTGGCGTTCGGGCGGGCTGCCATAACCGTTGTCTGCTCGATGCCTATCCGGCAGAGGATGCGTCCAAGCTCCGCACATCCGCGAAAATATGCAAGCGTGGCCGTTGGTGTTGTGTCCGCGTCCGTAC
>CAYTGC010000157.1:0-11784 GCA_964437195.1 uncultured Myxococcales bacterium
GGACGATCGAAATCACTACAACGTCCGCCTCACAGAGACACACATGCGAATTCCGATCGATCAGTTTCGAGAGAAACGAAGATGAAGTCTGTCTAGGGAAACTTCAGCGGGAAGGTACCGACCGGAGTCTGAAGATCTCTTCCGGAGAACTCCTTTTCCGAGAGCTGCTTGCGCGAGATCTGCGGTGCACCGATCTGAAGTTCGCCACCCTGACTCAGCTGGATCGGATAGACCTTCTCTGCACTCCGCCCGTCCCCACGTACTGCTGCAAGACTGAGCGACGTTGCAAAGCGAATTCCTGACGTCAGGCCCGGCTTTCCGCTCGGTCCAAATCCTAGGTAGTACGCCGTCCCGTCCGTTTCGTATACAGACGTCGGACTGGCTTGGCCCTGTCGCCATCCGCCTTTGTAGTAGCTGGCGGATTCCCCCTCATCACGACCTGTCACTTGTTTTCGGATCTCGAACACACTGCCAATCTTGCTCACTTTCTCGACTCGGCTCGTGTTTCCCGACCACTTCATGTCCACCGATGCGTCAATGACTCGGTACAGCCACCCCTCTGTGGTCTTCACCCACACGGCGATGGTGTCAAGCTCGTAGTGATTGAGAGAGAACATCGCAGAGAGCACCATCACCGCCGGTCCAGCGCCGCCCGGCTTGTCTGCAGGATGTTGCTTGCAGTGGAGTGAGTCCACGGGCAGCTCATCAATTTCGGCGCGAGTCATCATCCGCTCCGCCGGATCTTGCGCACTGACAGCAGCAAAAAGCTGGGCGCGACAGGCCGCGATCATCAGACTGTTTCCGCCAGAGTCTGGAAGCTTGATGGGTCCATCAAGCGGAGCAATCCGTGGCCAAGCCGTCTGCGCTGCGGCGGGGTCCAGCGTACGCAGCTCTGTCAGGACGGCGGGATTCTGTCCGATCTCCCACGACTCTAGGAATGCCTTTGTGGCTTCCG
Organism: uncultured Myxococcales bacterium; assembly: GCA_964437195.1. Lineage (GTDB taxonomy): Bacteria > Myxococcota_A > Polyangia > Palsa-1104 > JAEUJZ01 > JAEUKA01. The sequence continues at coordinate 956 of CAYTGC010000157.1, forward strand.
GTTTCTTCCCCTGATCGGCAAGGATCTTTCCCAAGTTGTACAGAGATGCAGCACGAAGGCTGGGCTTGCTGCTCGCGGCAATCGCGGCGCGGGTGGCGCGCTCTGCCACAGGGAGATCTTTCTGACGGTAGGCTAGCCAGCCCAGCTCCGACTGAGCGGCGGCCCCTTCAGGAAGCAGACGCACCGCCTCTTCAAACGCCTTCCGCGCCTCCGCAAGCTGTCCCTTTCCGTCCGCAGCCCGCCCCTGTCCAAGCGATTGAAGATACCTCTGCATGACCTCTTTGCTCGGTGGGGCCTTGGCGAGCTTGGCCTCCGCAGACGAAGCGGATGGGCTCGGTGGCGGCTTGTTCTCCGCAAAGACAGGCAAAGCGCACGTCACCGTTCCGATCGCAAGACCCAGCACAGCACAGCGCGACAAGTTTCCATGAGGCATGGATCGGAGGATATCGCAGATGCGCGTCGATTGGGGAGCCAACTACGGCGGCAAGAAAGGTCCTAGGGTAGGCTCAGGCGCAGAGAAGACTGCGCCATAAGAGAATGACTCCGCCGCCATTTTGCGGATGGATTGGCGCCGTTGCCAGCAGGCTCGGACTGTTCGAACTGGGGTGCTTCCGCTCAGCTAGGACGACTGCCGCAGCTTCTTGCGAAAGAACTCCTCCCAATGTGCACTCCAGTACGCTTTGTAGATTTTTTTGAAGTGCTTGGACCGCGGACCATTCGGAGGCGTGGGAGCAGGTGGCGGCGGCGCCTTGGGGGGATCCGAAGTATTCACAGCCTCTTTCCAGTATGGATACCAATACGCTTTCCAGTAGGCGCTCCAGTACTTGCGCACGGCCTCCGCACTGCCATCGGGGCCCGGTGGCGGCGGCGGCGGCGGCGGCGGCGGCTCGGGCGGTTCGGGGGCATCGAGCGGCTCAGCGTCAATATCGAAAGTAGTCCCCACAGCGACGGAGCAGCTCAGGTTGAGACTGATCGTCTCTACGCGCTTGTAGAGATTTCTCTCTGACGAATCCATGGTGGAACCGGGAACCGGGTCCTTGTACCAGCGCGTGGCCGTTGTCTGGATGTGAGTATTTGGGGGCAGCACAGCCATCTGCTGGGTAAACAGCGCCTGGAACGTGGTTCTCGGTGGTACGACGAACTCTTGCGAGACGCTGATGTCACTGGTCTTGGTCACGCTGGTCGACTTGGTCGTGGTGGTCGAGTAGCTGAAGCTCAGCGTGATCGACATCGACCAGGAAGTAATGGCTCCGTTCACGCTGTACGATGCAGTGATCTCTGTACCCACAGAGACAGTGTTGGAAACCTCAACGGTGACCGTCTCGGCTTGGGACTTATCAATGGTGACGGTCTGCCTTTGCTCTACCGTGGTTCTGTTCTGCCCAGATGTCGTCGCTCGAAACTCCTCCGCATTCCTGATATAGGGGCTCAGATCGACAGAGACCAAATCGATGATTTCTTTCTCTGGTGTGACGTTCTTCCACGAGAAGCCAGAGACTCTCTTGTCATAGCCCACTTGACCAAGGTCTTCGACTTCCTTGATGCTGCCCCATCCCTTGATGTTGCTGTAGGGCGTTCCTGTTCCATCAGAACGGTCGAACAGGAGGGCCGTCATGGTCTCTTGCAGGGTCTTCCAGCGAACCGATCTGGCACGATTCCCAATGTACCACCTATCGAACGAGACGAGCTCCGCTTGATTCCATTCCGAGAGAAACAGGTTTGCGCGGTTGCCAGAGAAGCCTGGCTCAACAAACAGCTCGATGACGCCCTGGCTCAGGTCTACGTTCCGCCAGAAGAACCCCGTAATCTCGTCATCTAGGCCCAATTGGCTCAGATCGACTCCGACAGTCTGTCCAGTCCCAATGAGGTCAACCACAGCCCCGATGTCCGACAGGTCGCCCGGGAGGCACCCTTGGCTGCGATAGGTGTGCTGCGCCAGCGTGAACACCGTCCCGACGGGTAGGTTAAACGCCACCCAGCTTGCACGATCGTTCATGCTGTCTCCTGTTAGCGATTGCATCTCGCCACAGGCGTAATCGATCGTCTTGAGAGACTTCCTCTCACTGCTCCATGAAGGGTCTCGGTAGAGAATCACCGTGCCTGATTCCACCGCTGAAGGACTGCTGGCTGGAGCAGGAAGCTTTGTAAGAAGCGGTGAGGGAGGCAGGGGGGGAAAGGGGGGAAAGGGGGGAATTTTGAAGGGGTCTGCTGTGTCCAAGTTGATTCTCCTCTGGTGTCACTGGGAAGCCACTGGGGCAACCAAAGGAGTCGCAATATGTATGCCACGTGATTCAGGGCGATTCCCAGTCCTCCAAGACAGAAACCGCTCTACTGTGGTTTCGCCCCCCTGGACCAGAAAGTCTCTTTGATTTCCTGCAGACAATGGCCGCTGACACAGCAGTGACACACTCCCTCCGTTTTCGCTGACACAGCGCTGACACAGCAGAGGATTTGCTGACACAGTTTCAGCGAGGTCGGAAATACGAGGACAAACCCAAGCGCAGCATAAAGCGCTTAAGCTGCGTCCGATGCAGACGGAGAGCCAGCGCAGTGCGCGTGATGTTTCCCTGCTGCTGACGTAGTGTTCCCTCGATCAGCTCGCGCGTGGGCGGTGACACAGAGGATGGGGAGGACTCGGGTGAGTTGCTGGAGGACGCTGCGTTGCCGCCAAGTGGGCTGGGTTGGTCCCCATTCACATGACCGTGTGGCGTCGCAGAATCTGATGAGGAAAGCGGACTTGCATCAAAGCGGTGACCTGCGTCCTCGCACAGATCAGCAGCGTCCACACACAGTCGATTGGCAGCGAGCGCGTGGAGTCCAGCCGTGCGAACCTCGGACAGAAGCTCGCGGACATTGCCCGGCCAAAATCCCAACAGACATCGCTCGACAAGCGACACTGACGCAGTGAGATCTCGCCCCAGGCCCTTGAGCGCCCGCTCGATAAGCCAGGGAATCTCTTCCCGTCTTTCTCGAAGCGGAGGCAGACTGATCAAAGGACGGCTGAGACGAAAGTACAGATCTTCACGAAAGCGTCCGTGCGCAACCTCTGTCCGCAGATTCCTGTTGGTTGCCGAATAGATCTGCAATCTTACCGGCACAGCTTTGTTGGCCCCAAGTGGCAGCACTTCGTGACTCTCCACCACCCGCAGAAGTTTCGCCTGTACGGACAATGGAAGTTCACCGATCTCGTCGAGAAACAGCGTGCCACCGCCAGCGGCTTGCACAAATCCTTCCGAATCAGAGACCGCCCCCGAATAGGCACCCCGCCGCGCCCCAAAAAGTAGACGTTCCGAAATTCCTTCAGGAATCGCAGCACAGTTGACCGCCACAAAGGGTCCCGCGGCACACGGAGCCGCAGCATGCGCTGCTCGCGCCAGATGTTCCTTTCCGACGCCGCTTTCGCCCGTGATGTGAAGCGTGCTGCCAAACCCCGCCATTCGCTGAGCCTGCTGATAGGCCGCTTGCAGGGCCGCACCTTGGACGAGCGCTCCATCGACGCGAACACCAACCGGAAGGGGCCGGTTCACATCGGTGCACACCAGAAACACCGACTCGCCAATCCGCAGCACCTTAGGATTCAGGCACGCTCGCCCCGTCTCCAGCCTTTCACCGTCGACAAATGTTCCTTCCCGGCTGCCCAGATCCTCGACCAGAAAACAGCAACCATCCCGGCGTACCCGCACATGCCGACGCGACATTCGGCGGTCTGCGTACTTTCCAGCTGCACCTCGACCCCGACCTACCTCGATCTCAGCAGAGGAAAGTGGCAGTGGATGACAGAGCGGCTTGCCGCACTGATAGACGAGCAAAAGGCCAAACTGAGCTCGGTCCTTGTCCACGAGTTTGCTCCTTGGTCCCCATGGTTGGCTTGCTGCTAGTGTTTCTTTCTCTGCTTGTGGTGCTTCTTTTTCTGTCGGTGACTGGAATGCGCGCCCCCATGACTGTTGCTGCCGCTCTGTGGGGCCACTGGGCTTCCGCTTGTGGCCGCTGGCTCGTTGCTGGCTGGTCTCTGACCAGATCCAGCGCTGCCAGAGGAGCCGGTCGGGCCCATTTTGGATGGATCCGAACCGTAGGTCGGCCCTTTGTCTTGAGGCCCCGCTTCGTCGCTAGGATCCGAGCGTACATGCTGATGTGAACCCGGCGAACACGGCCACAAAAGCAGGATGACAAGCAGCGTCAAGACCACAAGCCCAGCGCCGATTGCGCGCCGCGCCTGCGGGGTCAGACTGCGAGTCTTTGTCCTCGCAATCTGAAGCGTCGGCAACATTGCCCGCGAGACCGCTGCCGACTGATCATCTGAATGCGAATAGAGCTGAAGACTTGCCCAATCCAGCTGCGAAGCATCCTCGGCCAAGCGAAGTCGTGCCGCCATCACCGCTCTCTCGAGTGAACCGCCACTGCGCACCAGCGTCGAAAAAAACGCGCCGGTAAAGCGGCTCGATCCGCTCACCGATAGTGGATAGCGAGAGGCCAGCACCGATGCAATTCCTGATCTGTGCAGTGCTTGGGCAATGCTTCCGAGCTGATTCCCGAGAGCGCCGCTGTTTCCCGAGTCACAAGCCGACAACACGATAAGGCGCAGCGTCTTGGCATGTGGCGCAAAGATCTGCCGCAGTCGTCCGGCATCGGCAACCACTGGTTCTCCGTCTTCATCATCGAGGAGCAGGCCAAACGTACTGCCAATCGGCCCACCGTGACACAGCAGATGCAGAATCGAGATCGGATTCCCTTGCTTGCTTGCCGAAAGAAGGGCTCGCGAAATCTTCGACAGGGAGGCGTGGGGCAGCACATCCCGGTTTTCATCAAACGTCAGCGGGTTGTTCTTGTACGCCGAGCGCAGCGCCGCAAGATGATCCGCCGCCGGCACCGATCCTCCCGCTGCTGACCAAGCAAACATGACGCGCGGAGCCAGCTTGATGTCGGCCTGCGGAATGGTTGAGGTTTCGGGCCACTCGTAGCGCAGCACCGTCCCCGGAAGCTCACCAATGTGCTGTCCTGTTGACTCCAAAGTCAGAAGTTCCCAAGGCAGTGCATAAAGTTCCGCTGCCGCAGATCGCACCGTGAAGATCACCTGGCGGCGCTCCTTGATCGCTTGCAAGATCTTGTCTTCATCTCGGCTCCACTTCGTCGGTGCCAAGAACAGACGCAGCGTCTCCCCCACCCGCTGGATCATCGCTGGATCGCGATTGGGTTGCCGCAGATCGGCCAGATCTTCCAGCAGCTTGTCATCCCAGACCATTCTTGCGGTCTTGAAAGAGCCCCCCTCACTCCGTAGGAGATAGTCTTGCTCAGCAAAGCGAAAGCCGTACGGATCGCCCGACTGCTCGGCCCGGGCAAATTCCAAAGCAATTCTCAGCGGCTGCGAATTGGGAGCAAGATGGACTGGCTCAAGGCTCTGTTGCGAGAGCTGATTGGGATCCTGTGCATCCGCTTCGCCGAAAACCCCGCGATCTTTCAACTGATTGTGAGCCCAGCGAACATAAGGTTCCAGCGACTGACGGATAGTGCGACGCATGGCAGCTGCCTCTTGTAGAAGCCTCCCCAACCTCGTCGTCTTGCTCAGCGGCTCCGCCATAACTACCAACACTTCGAGCGTTCGCTCGGCTCACATGGCGTCGATACCAGGAACTACAATATCAACAAATATATAAATAACCCTTCCCGCTCCATCCTCGTGATTGTCCTCTTGGCCAGCGTCGCAGAAGTGCTTCTGCTGTGGCCTTTGGCTATCGGCATCTTGTTCACCGCGAACGTCGGGGCTGTTCCTCCCAAATGACATGCGCAACGACTCGATGTTCGCACACCACGAAAACATGAGAACACGAAACCATATCGAATCTGAGACAGAAATTGATACTACGTCACTGGAAATTTTGGTTGAACACAAAAATCTTGAAATACACTCAATCCAGCTACACAGGTTCGCAAAAACGACTGGTCATACGAACATTTACACACACATTCAGCGTGAAGCATTCTTTCCAATATCCTCGCAACGCAAGAATCATCACAGCATCGTGTACACAAAGCACGACGAAAAAACAAAACATATCAACACCATAAACCGCCGCACGATTTCGACTGACGACCAAACGAAAAACAAGAACTCTGGATGGTGAATAATTATCCATAATGCATTCAGACCAATACCACGCACACCAACAAAAAATCAAACAAGGGACATTGAGAGCCAAGCTGAACATTCTTTCCAACCAAACTCAGGCCGTTTGTGTGATACACGAATTCAATGGATGACACTTCCCACTCTCAGACCAATGCATACCAACACATACAGAATGGGCCCAAGAAGACCTTCGCTGCCACGAATGTGTTGGTCTTCTCGCGCATCGGCTAGGCTTTTGCGCCGAGAATCGGTAAGAGTCCCAGAGCACTTTCGGCACTACCCACATGCAGACACAACCACAGACACCGGTACTCCTATTCTCCCGAGATGGTTCCGTGCTCCTTCACTGTTTGGCAGGACAGAGGAAAGTCATCGGCTGGCATGTTGAAACACTGACTCAGCGCTTCGTGTGTGCCGGAAGACTCATCGGCGTCAGCGAATCGGGACGACTGTTTGTTACAGAGACAGAGCCAGGTCGGTTCCGGTTCTGGCAGTGTGATTCAGGCGAGGAAGCCGGGCCAGGAGGACTCGACGCAAGTGATTTTCCTTTTGATGTCAGATTCCGAGTCAGTCTGCAGCGGAACGAACACCGGAGCTATGACGGTCAGTGGATCGACATCACCGGCATGCAGCCTGTGGTCCCATTTGTGATCCGACCTGCAGGGACAACCCAGGTCGAAGTCATTGACAACTGGACCGTCGTGTCCGCAAGCGGCAGGCTGGCGCTGTCTTGGTCGTGGGCGGAAGAGGGCTTCGATGGCTCGTTCGGAACCTATCACGAGCGCACAGGAGAGAGAGTAGGAGGTGTCTCCCTGACAGTCTCTCGGTTCCATTCTGTTCCTCCCATGTACCATTATCCAGAGCACGACTTCTTGATCACCGGATTGCAGACTGGTTTCTGTGTGTACGTAGCATCCACAGGAAAACCGCTTGGTCGCGCCCAGGAAGAGTTCTCCGTGACCGACGGTGGAGGCAGCCTGGTGGTGCCGCATCCGCAGAATCGATTCTGGCTCGCGGTCAATCGCAGACCGGTCCTCTCGAAGCACATGGACAGACAGGGATTTGTACTCCTAGACATTTCGGCAGGGAATCACAAGCCGCAGGAGATGAGGGCCTTCGCCGAAAGCAAGCCCGTGCGCGGCTTGGCATTCCATCCGAGTGGTCAGCGGATTGCAGCTGTCCTCGACGATGAAACAGTTCGTCTCTGGGATGTGGAGTCCGGGAATCTGCAGAAGTCGAGTCCGCAAGCCAAAGTGACGCCGGTCTGATTTCAGGAGGACCGAACAGAGTGTGTCTTTCGCAGACAGAAGCCGGAGCAGCCACTAGGGACGGAACTGCTCTGGATCAATTCCGTACTGACAGAGCCACCGATATAGCTGCGCACGCGAGCGTCCCAAGGTGCGCGCGGCAGCAGCGACTCGTCCCTGGTGCGACGCCAAGAGCTTCACGAGCTGCTCGCGCGTTGGTGGCAGCAAGGCAACCTCTGCATCCGACAAAACGGGTGGTGACGGGACGGACTCGGGTGGTGGTACCTCGCTGGCCGGTGCAAGCCGTGCCGCAACCAAGTCATAGCCAAGGACTTGCTGGTCTGCGCCCTTGACTCGCAGCTCGGTTGCGACCTTTAGGAGCTCGCGCACATTGAACGGCCAGTGATACACAACCAGTGCTTCCGCAAGCTTGGGTCCGACGGGTGGTGCGCCCTCGCCCAGGGAAGACTTGAGCAAAAGGAGGATGTCTTCTCGCCTTTGCCGCAGAGGCGGAAGTTGAATCACAATCTCGGCCAGCCGCGCATAGAGATCGCCGCGGATTGTCCCTTTTGAAACACCCGCCTTCAGATCACGGTTGGTCGCGGCAATCAGCCGAACCCTGCAAGGAACCGGCGAAACAGAACCAACCGGTGTGACCGAGCGATCTTCGACGACGCGCAGCAGCTTGGTCTGAAGGTGCAGCGGAAGCTCGCCAATCTCATCAAGAAACAGTGTCCCTCCGTGAGCAGCCCGAAAGAACCCAGGGGCCGCCTGCGCCCCCGTGAACGCACCACCAACCTGACCGAACAGCAGACTCTCTGCCAGGGTGTCAGGAATGGCGCCGCAGTTGACGGGAACAAATGCCCCGGACACGCCGGATAGCTGGTGCAGCGCTCTGGCAGCAACTTCCTTTCCGCTGCCACTCTCCCCCAGCAACAGCACCGTGGTTTCAGTCGCTGCCACTTGCGACAGCTCATAGCGAAGCCGAGCCATCACCTGCGATTGGCCGCGCAAGGAATCGATCGAAACGAACGGACAACCGGGCTGTTCCATGCGAAACAGAAACAGTGTGTTTCCGACTCGAATCACATCTCCGTCACGAAGGACTGCGCTCTTGATTTTGTGGCCATTTACCAGCGTGCCGTTGCTGCTTTCGAGATCCTCTATTTCACATTCGCCGACCGCCGGACGCCGAACCAGCGCGTGCTTTCGCGAGGTCTGTCCGTCATCGGGAAGCGCGATACCGGGTGACTGGACCGTGCGACCAATGACAGTCTCGCCCACAGGCAGGGCCAGCGGCGAGCGGACAACCACTCCCAGCTCTTTGCTGTAGAGCAGACGCAGCGTCGCGGTGGTCTGTGGCGTCAGCTCCTCTGGATCTGGTCGCTCGGTCTTCGACCCTAACATGTCTGTCAGCTTATCATAAGTCTCGACAGCTGCGCGCCCACCAGCAGTCAGGCGAAGCGAAAGCCGGTCCGAACAGGCATGAGACAGATTTGAGACAGATTTGAGACACTCCTGAGACAGTTCTTGGCGAGACGGAATCAACCCAGAGGGCGATCTCTGTCGAAGATTGAGCTTCCATTGTCCTTGGATCGGGCAGGCACAGCCCTTGCTGAAGAAGAGATCGCAACGAATCAGCGACCACGGGAGGGACCATGCAGACCGCATCAATCAGCAGCAGCCACAGCCATCTTCCTATCCTTGTTGATTTCCCGTCCGCGGACCAAACAGAGAGCCGAGCGCGGAGCAAAAATCGAGCACTCTCGCGGTCGCTCGGTCGAACGCCTTCTCTGCTGGAACGAAGCTTCTTCGTCATCCTCGGAATCGGATATGTCGCGCTCATGGTCACGATTGCGCAGACCCTGTTCGCATCCTTCCACTAGAGCCAGGTCCGGACTCACGGCCAAACACCTGGCTCACGGCTCCGCACGACGAAATCAACAGTCACTTTCTACCAAAAGGACATCACCATGCGAAGGACTCTTCTCACCGCCATCAGCTCGCTTCTTCTGTGGTCAGGGACCGCGTTGGCAGACAAAGAACCTTGCACTGAGGTAGGAATGTCTGGCGCACCCAGCTATCAGACAGTTCGCATCGGCGAGACGCAAGTCGTTGCGATCACCCGAGCGCTGATGCAGGCGCTGACTGTGGGTGACCGGTCGGTGTGGGAACGCTACCTTGCGCCTGACTTTCTCTTGCTCGACCGCGATGGCAGCACCCAAACACGACAGGCCGTTCTGGCAGACATCAAACCACTTCCAAGTGGCTACACCTTGGCTTTCGGAATCAAGGACATCCGCGTGGTGGATTTGGGAAACAGCCTAATGGTGGTGTTTCTCGTCGAGGAAACCGAGACCGTGTTTGGACAACTGCTAAAGGTCAGCTACCGCAACGCGCTCACGTTTAGCAAGGAGCCGCAGCGCTGGCAGCTCAAGGTCTTCCAGTACGTCGAGATTCCCAAAGATGCGGAACCGACCCCCATCAGTGCCGACATTCTCCAGAAGTACGTTGGTGAGTACAGTGCCGGAGGTGGGCTAAAGTACGTCGTCCGCACGCGAGACAACAGACTCTTTCTGGAGCGGCCAGCTGGCGGTGAAGTGGAGCTCCTCCCTGAATCGGAGTCTGTCTTTTACTCAAAGGCCAGCGAGTTCCGAAAGATCTTCATTCGCAACTCGGAGGGCCTTGTCGTCGAGCTGATCGATCGTCGCAAGGGCAGCGACCTCAGATTCCGCAAGACCTCTGCCACCGCGGAGTAGAAACGCTCTGCAAGTCGGCACGCACGTTCCCACACCCGTGGGCATCGCCGCGCACATCGACAGCGCCTCGCACCATGGCTAGGTGTTCTGCTCGATCCGTTCCGTCCGCACTGGCAGCAGGCAAATTTCCTGACGATTCGGGCAGATGGCTCACTGTATACTGGAGGGTTGAGACCAAGCAGTCGTGACACCCCCATCGGAACAGCTACTCGACGAGCTTGCCGCTGGACACGTATCCAGCACAGACTCCCTTCGGCAAGTGGCGATTGATGAGTACCGCCTGGTTTCCCGTTTGGGCCAGGGGGCGATGGGTACGGTCTATCTTGCGCACGATCAGCTACTTGATCGTCCTGTTGCGCTCAAACTCTTGGCCGCCCAGCGATTCACCACACTGGCCAGAGCACGCTTCTTTCAGGAAGCGCGAGCCTTGGCGCGCATCAGCCATCCGAATGTAGTGCTCGTCCATCGAGTTGGGGAAATCCTAGGTCGGCCCTTTCTGGTCACCGAATACCTGCGTGGCCAGACGCTCGCAGAGATGCCTCGACCTCTAGACTGGCAGCGCGTAGCGGATCTGGGAATCGCGCTTGCGAGCGGTCTCTCGGCAACACATCAGAGCGGCGTCTTGCATCGCGACATCAAGCCCGCCAACGTCGTCGTGACTGAAGATGGCCGGGTCAAGCTTATCGACTTTGGCTTGGC
>CAYTGC010000158.1:0-11672 GCA_964437195.1 uncultured Myxococcales bacterium
CCAGCGATTCGCGGAAGCTCAGCTCGTCTTCTTCGGGAAGATGAACCGCACAGAGAAGGGCACGTCGCGGGAGCTGCTGTAGAAGATCAGGAACGTCAGACGAAGAATGGCTCATAGAGAAGGCGTCGCTCGGCTCGGCTAAAGAAGGCGGCACCTTAGCAGCGAGATCACGCGGTGTCCACCGGCCAGGCACGCCAAGATTCGCAATCCAGCCATGACCAAGGCGTCGAAAATTCGACCGTTCTCTGTGCTCGCTGATGAATTCCTGACAGGTTGGCTTCGCTTGCGCTTGGCGTTCGAAGCTGTCGATAATAGGCCGGGATTTTGGTCACCGTGACTTCCGTCCTCGTTACCGATGGGCATGAACTGGCCGGCCTGGGTGCAGCGCGCTCACTCGGGCGGGCCGGGCATTTGGTCACGGTGGCGGTCCCGCAAGGGATCGAAGCACCCGTCGCGAAGTCGCGCTACGTGTCGCGTGTCGTCGAGTCGCCGAATCCCTGGACCGATCAGCTGGCTTATCGCCGTTTCTTGATCGAGCAAGCCGGTCAGCAGCGTGTGCTGCTTCCAGTCAGTGAGGCCGCGATCTTTGCGACGGCGGCGTGTCGCGGGGAGTTGAGCAAGATGTTGCTCCTTCTTCCCTCGGACGCGTCGCTGCACTTCACACTGAGCAAGTATCACGCAACCCAGGCGGCGCAGGCGGCAGGTCTGTCGGTTCCTCCTACGGTCTTTGTTAGCGACGGAAACTGGCCCAAGGATGTGGGTCTGCTCGTCGATTCGCTCTCGCAGCTTGGCTATCCGCTGTTGCTCAAGCACGACAACTACCTTGATCAGGAAGGAAAGTACCTGCGCGGGCGGACCGAGCGGGTCGATTCGCCGCAGCAAGCGCGTGCGCTGCTGTGTGAACTTCGTGAGTTCGGGGTCAAGGTGATCGCGCAGCGGCCGATTCCCGGTCACGGTGCGGGGGTCTTTCTGCTCCGCCATCGTGGAAAGACGCTGTTGCGATTTGCCCACGAGCGACTGCACGAGGTGCCCTATTCCGGCGGTGTATCGTCGCTGCGGATGAGCTGTCACGATGACAAGCTGATTGCCCAGTCCGAGTCGCTGCTCTCGAAGATTGGCTATGAAGGCGTCGCGATGTGTGAGTTCCGCAAGACGCCCAGCGGCGAGTCGCTCTTTCTTGAGGTCAACGGGAGGCTGTGGGGTTCGCTGGCGCTGGCGCTTCACTGCGGCGTGGACTTTCCGCAGGCGCTGCTCTCGGCAGCACAGGGCGCGGCGTTTTTGCCTCAGCCGGACTATCCCGATGCGCTGCGCTGTCGCAACGTCTTGCCGGGCGAAGTGTCACACCTCGCGTCGTTGTGGCGGTCTGACGAGGTGTCGCTGTCGAGAAAGTTGCGCGCGTCCCTGAATCAGGTGGCGCTCACCTTCGATCCGACGATTCGTCACGATCACCTGTGGCTAGATGATCCGGGGCCAGCGGCGAAACAAGCCCAGTTGTGGCTCCTAGAGTTTGCGCAGCGCGTAAGGAATCGCGCGGAGAGGGTGAGACAGATGCATTCCGACAAAGCCTTCCTGACCGAGGAACTTGCGCGAAGTGAGACGCGCTTTGCCTCGCTGGGGAGCGCGCCGCGCCGGATTTTGACGCTGTGCCTGGGCAACATCTGTCGAAGTCCGTTTGCCGAGCACTACCTGCGTCTTGCGGCGAAGCGCGAGGGCCTTTCTCGGGTGCTGGTCGAGAGCGCGGGCTTTCTGCATCACGACGGACGCTCGACGCCGACACGCTTTGTAGAGCTTGTACGACCGCTTGGTGTCGACCTCAGCAGCCATCGTGCGCAGCGCGTACAGCGTCTGCAAGTGGACGAAGCGGACTTGATCCTGCTGATGGATGTGCAGAACCTGCGTGCGTTTGCGGAGGAGTTTCCCGACGCGCTGCACAAGACATTTCTCGTTGGCGTGCTCGGAAGATCGCATGGGGCCGAGATACCCGATCCGTACCTTCTGTCGATTCGCGAGGCTGAACAGAGCTATCGACAGCTGGCCGATTCGTGCGACGCGGTGATCACGCGGCTCTTGCACAAGCCGTCGCATCGCTGACCCGTGATACGCTAAGCGATGATGAGTACCGGTCGCTTCTGGTGGTGCAGCGTGCTTTGGCCGATTGTTCCCTTGGCGCTGCTGGGTGGCTGCGGCTCCTTTCGGATCGCTGCGGAGAAAACGCACGTCCGAATCCTAGCGGACCAGATCTACGTGTCCGGCAGTGTGAATCCGAAGCACAAGCTGGATCTGTATCTGCCGCGCAATACGACCTCTGCACCCCTGGTTCTGTTTGTCCATGGGGGCTTTTGGCGCAACCAAGACAGGCGCTATTACCAAGCGTTTACGGGGCTCCATGGAAACATCGGAACGGCGCTGGCCAAGCAGGGTTTTGCCGTCGGTGTGATGAGCTATCGGCTGTTTCCCGAAGCCCGCATTTCCGATCAGCTGTCCGATGTTGCCAGCGCGGCCACCTGGATGACTTCACACGCAGCAGAGTGGGGCGGTCATGCGCGCTCTCTGTTCCTTGTGGGATTTTCCGCTGGGGGTCATCTGGTGATGTCGTCGTGCGCCGATCCTATGCAGCTGTATAGGATGGGAATCGCTCCGGGAACACTGCGCGGCTGTGCTTCACTCTCTGGCGTTCTTGATGTTCCCGCGATGGCGGCAGGGCAAGACGAGTCGTTCAATCGCGAGCTGACAGTGCCTCTGTTTGGGGCGCAGACCGATTCCCAATCGCAGCACTCCGTCGTCGGAAAAACGCTCCCGGAACGGACTCCCACATTCCTTTTGTGGGCTGAACGAGACTATCCATTTGTGAAGTCGTCCGGGCAGGCGATGGCAGCGCAGCTTCGGTCCCAAGGCGTTCCGGTGTCTGTCGCGGAAGTGGCCGACCACGATCATGCCGACGTGGTGTTGCGGGTGCTGCGCGATGGCGACGCAGTCACTCCGCCGCTGGTGAAGTTCCTAAAGGAGCAGAGTCAGCCGTAGTGCCCGCGGGGAATCCGGTCAGCCCGGTCCTTGAACGCACGAAGCGATGTTGAAGAACAGGTACTCGAGCAAGCGTTCCTGCGGAGAGAAGTCCGACTTGCAAGCGTTCGGCCAGCGCGCCGTTTCATCGACGACGCCATCGGGTTCGGTGTTGTACGTGGAAAAGTGAACCCGTCCGCACGAGTTGTAATCGAACGTCACGGTCTGCGGACGATTCCCATACCCCGACACTTGGCCATCGACCCAGACCTTGGTCTTGGTCTTGGGATCGTCGCTCGCTTTGGATACGACCACGAAGCTGTAATCGACCGAGACTTGGTTGTTACGATTGATGACGCCGGGCATCTGCTGAAGCCACTTCACCATGTCGCTGTCGAGTACTTTGTACTGTCCGCCATAGGAGCTGCGCGAGTCTGCCGCCATCGCTTTTTCCGGCGCTGCCAGACACATCGCTGGGCCCGGAATCGACTGCGGCTCGAAACACAGATACGGCGCAAACTCTGGAACCTGTTCGATCACGTCGTACGCCCAGTCTGTCACATAGAGTCGTCCTCCCATGCGGACAAACTTTTCCAGGTTCTTTTTCACCTGTGGCGTGGCAAGCAGACTCTGATACTGATTGTCCGAGCAGTTTACGATCAGGATATTGTAGGAAAGCAGCTTCGTCTCGTCGGCAAGCAGGCTTCCCATCTCGGCGACCGCGGGCGGATTTTTGCTCCCCACGGCGCGACCGTTGTACATGTCTAGCTCGTCAATGCCGATTCGCTTGAGCACACACTCGATCTGATCATAGTCGCCACTCACGACGGCAATCCGCGGAATGTAGTCTTGCGGAGACAGCTCACGGTTCTTCTTGGAAAAGCGGATTCCTTTGCTGCCGGGATCGGAAGGAACCGTATTTTCTACGCACGCGGTGGCTTCCATGCTGACCACGCGCTGAAAACGACCAAGCCTGGCGACGACGGGAAATGGCTTTCCGGCAGGAGTCCCACGCAGGCGAAAACTCCCATCAAAATCAGTAATCGCTTGCGTGACAGAGATCGGTGTGTCGTTGCACAGATCGCAGCCGAGTCCAGGGGGAAACTCGGGAAGGTTTTCCACTGGCACAAACACCGATGCAAACGGAATGGGATCTTTTCCGTTTCCGGCATAGAGCTTGCCGACCACTTCTGTCGTGGTTCCGGGTGGACACTTGGGAACGTCGCAGAAGCGGCCTTTGCAGACCGCAGGCGGAATCGTCATGTCACCAGAAGGGCGGAATCCATCGCTGCGCGTCGCGCCCGGATCTTCGTCGACAAGTGGACGATCGACGCTGCATCCGACTGCCGCAAGCAGAACTGGAATGAGCGACCAAGTTGCGAGGATGCGGCGGGTCATGCGAGCCTCCGTTTGTCAGCCGGTGAACATGATGTGCAAAGGACAGCGATGAAGATTGGGACGCTATCTGCTCCACGCCGCAAGGTCAATCGTCGCGATCGGACGTCGTCGTGTATGTTTTGGGTCACGGCGTTCGGCGCAGTGCTTGCGTTGTCCGGCTGTGAGAAGACGAGGCCAAGGAACGCTTCGTCTGATCGACCTGCCACGGCGCAAGGGGCCGACCCAAGCCCCTCCGCAGTCGATTCCTTTCGGCGGCCTGCGGTCCTGCTTTCCGCGCTGCGGATTTCGGAAGGACAAGCGGTTGCGGAAGTCGGGGCAGGCGGCGGCTACCTGACGCAACACCTGGCCAAAGCCGTGGGACCATCGGGAAAAGTGGTTGCGACCGATATCGATCCGTCGGCCATTGCGGCGCTGCGGGCGCGGCTGCGTTCTTTGCCGCAAGTGACGGCGCGGCTGTGCGAAAAGGAGGAATCCGGTCTGGAACAGGCGAGCTACGACGCCATCGTCCTGTGTGATGTGGTTCATCTGTTGCCGCAGCCCGACCGTTATTTGTCGGCCCTGTTTCCATCGCTGCGTCCCGGTGGGCACCTGTATGTGTGCGGTCGTCTTGATCGTCGTCCAGTAGTGGATCAGGCGGCTGCGAAAGCTGGGCTTGCGATTCGTGAGATCCCAGCCGACTTGCCCGCACAGTTTGTTGTGGAAGTGCTAAGGTGATACTTTCTCCCCGTGGCAATAGACGGCGAACCAATGTCGAGCGCACCAGACGATGAGAACCACACCGCCCAAGCAGGCGAATCATCCGATTCCTCTGTGGGAAGTGACAAACATCTGGCAGTGATTCTTCCGGCGTTCAACGAAGCGAAGAACATTGCTAGGGTGGTAAAAGGGGTCCGTGCCGTCCAGATTCCCGGGCTGAAGATCTCGGTGGTGGTCGTCGATGACGGCTCTGCGGACGACACAGCCACGCTGGCGAGGGATGCGGGGGCGCTTGTGCTGGTTCATCCGCGCAACC
Organism: uncultured Myxococcales bacterium; assembly: GCA_964437195.1. Lineage (GTDB taxonomy): Bacteria > Myxococcota_A > Polyangia > Palsa-1104 > JAEUJZ01 > JAEUKA01. The sequence goes on from CAYTGC010000158.1 coordinate 5,411, forward strand.
GTGGGGTTGGGGCTGGTTTCCGTACCGGACTGGACTGGGCCCTTGAGCACGGGGCCGATCTCCTGCTTCACATGGATTCCGATGGTCAAGTGCTCGCGGAAGAGATTCCGCTCCTGGTAGAGCCCGTGCTCCATGGACTTGCAGATGTGGCGCTGGGTTGCCGGTTTCTCCGCGGTCGTCCCGAGAACCTGGCGATGTGGAAAGCGACGGCGCTGCGCGGGATGGCGCAGCTTGTGGGCCTTGTGACTGGCTACCGGCTGCACGATCTGTCCTGCGGTTTTCGCTGCATGAACCGACGCATCATGCAGGAAATTCGTCCGACGTTTGACTACGACTACATCCAAGAGACGCTGATCCAAGCGCTCGCGCATCGCGCCCGTATCGTCGAGATTCCGGTCACGGTTCTGTATGAAGTCGAGCCGCAGCGGGTGGCGATGAGCAGTCGGGTGTGGACCTATGGTCGGCGCTTTATGGCGCTCACTGGGTACTCGCTGCTGCAGTTTTATAGGCAGCGCTTGTTTCCGCGCTAGGTGATTGCTCACCATTTTGGCGGTAGCAGCTTATGACTACCTCGACGCGAAGACAGATCTTGACCGCAGTCGTGGTGGTGCTTCTGTTTGCGCTTGGGTATCAGCGGCGGATGGTCTGGTCCGAAGAGCGACCGCTGTCGGGTGTGGGAGGCGATGCGCTCCAGTACGTGCAGCTTGCCGCATCACTGGAACGGACCCGGACGTTTTCATTTGATGGCGTGCAGCCCATCTGGACTCGGCTGCCGGGGTATCCGCTCTTTCTGTGGGCGACTACTCGGCATTCACCTGCGGCGGCGTTATCGGCTCCCGATTCACAGCGCAGCGAGCAGCTCCGCGCGTTTTTGCGTAGCTGTGTCCGCGCGAATCTATGGGTCGATTGTCTGCTGGGCGGACTGATTGCACTCATGGCATGGGCGCTCGGCAGCAACTTATATTACTCGTTGCTCGTGCTTCTTATCTGGATGCTACAGCCGTGGTCGATGGTCTTTGCGCGACATCCGCTCGCAGATGGGCTCTCTGCTGCGCTGACGGCTTGTTCGTTCTGTTTGGCACAAGTGGCGTTTCGCTGGCGAGACCGGGGCGTCCTTTCGGCTCTTCTCTTTCTGTTCGGTTGTATCGCTGCGGGCCTCACCAGCTTGGTTCGCCCAGATGGCATCACGCTGTTTCCGCTGCTTCTGTTGGGAATCGTGCTGGGTCCATTCCGCTGGGCAGTGCGCGCACGGTTGGCGCTGCTCCTTTTGCTTGGCTTTGCGATGACGTCCGGCGTGTGGTTGCTTCGCAACCAGCTTCAGTTTGGCGCACCGCATGTGTTTGCCGGAGCCACCGGCATCGACGAAAAAGGGGCTCTCTTCGATCGCTTTCCGGTCATGGAGTGGCAGCGTACTTGGCCCCCAACAGAACATTTCACCGTTCGCGTGGCTTGGCCGTTTCCGCATCGGCCTGTGGCGCTCAGCTCTCTGTCCAGTGAGTATTATGGTCCTCCGACCGCCCAGCAGTCCCTCGAACAGCTCCTCTTTGACTACAATAATAGACGTTCGCTCGATCCAGACTTGAATGCGCGCTTTCTAGAGCAAGCCGCACAGCGGCGCAGATGGTTCACCAAAGAGGTCTATCTGCTGTGGCCTCTGCAGCGGATCCGACTGTCTCTGTTGGCGCCACATGATGGTGTTGGTCTTGGGACGCTGCCGACACTCATCGAACATCGCGTGCTGTGGGCATCGGTTCAGAATGTGCTGCTGGTCGCAGGCTTGCTTGCCCTGGCGCTGCTGCAGATTCTGTTTCGCCGCGCCATGCCGCTGGTGGTTCCGCTTTTGATGTTTGTGCTGATTCGAATCGCCGCAGCCGGGTGGAATCCAGGTCCAGAGCCGCGCTATTTGCTGGCGCTGTGGCCGATCCTCTTTGCAGCGGCTGCGACGGTTCCTCAGTCTGTCTGGTACCTGGTTTCACCCAAGGATCGACACCAGGCTCTGTTTGCTGCATCCTGATGCCACTGTGAGAATCCCTGGACCAAGCGCTCTGTCGTTCATTGCTGGTGTACGCAAGTTCGGACTCCTGGACTATGCCGGGATGTTGTGGCGCAAACACGGAGATGTGTTTGGCGTAAAGCTGGGTCCGCGCCTGCTGGTCTTCGCAATGCATCCCGACGCCGTGGAGTACGTAAGCGTCAGCCACCGGCAGAACTTCGACAAGCTGAAGAGCTATGACTCTGTCCGCACCTATCTGTTAGGACAGGGACTGGTCGCCAGCAACGGTGATCTGTGGCGACGGCAGCGCAAGCTGATGGCACCATTTTACACTCCGAAAGGAGTCCAGGTGTACGCCGAGCTGATGCTGCGCGATGGAGCCCGTCTCGTCGAGCGGTGGCAGAAGCTTGCAGACCAGGGAACCGAAGTCGAGATCGCGGAAGAGATGGCGTTTGTCACCGCATCGATCATTCTCAAAGCGATGTTTAGCACCGAGACGATCGACTCCATCCATCAGATGAAGGACGCGGTCGAGACGATGATCTCGTTTGTGAATACCCAGATTCCCGGACTCCGTGTACCGACCTGGATTCCCACGGAAAGGAATCGCAAGTACCTGGCGGCCCGTGATTTGGTGCATCGGGCGATAAATTCTGTGATCGCTCAGCGACGGTCAATACCCGAACCTGCATGGCCTGACGACCTCTTGTCGCGGCTCATGCGGGCCAAGGATGAAGAGACTGGGCAGCCGATGTCGGAATCGCTGCTGCGCGATGAGTCGATCACAACCTTCTTCGCCGGGCATGAAACCACTGCGCGCACGATGACCTTTGCTTGGTACGCGCTGGCCGAACATTCCAAGGTGCGCGAGCGTCTTTCCGCAGAGCTAGACCGTGTGCTCAAGGGAAGGTCACCCACCGTCGAAGATCTGCGTCAACTTCCGTATACCTTGCAGGTGATAAAGGAAGTGATGCGGCTGTATCCTCCGGCTCCTTTTTATGTCCGCGATGCGATTGCGGCGGACAGGCTCTGCGGGTTTGATCTTCCTGCGGGCGCTGCGGTGATGCTGTCTCCGTACTACACCCATCGTCATCCGTGGTTTTGGCAGGACCCCGAGAAGTTTGATCCAGACCGATTCTCCCGCGAAAACGAGACCCAGCGACACAGCTACGCGTACCATCCGTTTGCGCTCGGGGCGCGCATCTGCATCGGCAACAACTTTTCGCTTTTGGAAAGTCATCTCCTGCTCGCACTTTTGGCCCAGCGCTTTGTGCCGCAGCTTCGGGCGGGCTATCGGCCACACTGGGTGATGCAAGGAACGCTTGGGCTTGCAGGTGGTCTGCCGATGACCATCAACGCACGTTCTGTTCGTACGTAAATTCCATTCCGAACCACGGACGGAATCGTTGTAGATTCCACACATGGTGGAAACGATTCCCGCACAAGACGATCCAAAGAGCCTGGCCTCTCGGTGGCTTCCGATGCGGCGCTGGGAATGGATTCTGCTGTTCGGACTGCTGTGTCTGGGCGGCGCGCTTCGCTTTGCCATCACGTCTACTTGGACGTTCGCGGGATCGGACTCCTATGGCTATGTTGCGTTGGCAGACGAGCTGTTCCAAAACGGACGCCTCGCGCTTGGTCCGGATGAGCCGCTGGCCCACTTTCGACCGCCGCTCTATGCAGTGTTCATTGCGCTTGTGAAACAGGGCGCACCCGCGCTCAAGACCGATGCGATGGGAATCGGCTGGCGGCGGATTTTGTATTCCCAAGCGCTGGTCGAGATCGGCGTCATGGGACCGCTTTTGTGGGCGATGGCGCGTGATCTAGGGGGACGGCTGGCTGGCACGTTTGCGCTGCTCTTGGGAATGCTGTTTCCGGTGACAGTGGTGTTCGTTGGGGCTGCCTTGACCGAGAGCCTTGCGATGTCTTTGACGGTTGCGACGGTTGCTCCCCTGATTCTCTTGCGGCATCGGCCCCGGATCGCGCTGTCGCTGTTCGGAATCGGTGTCGGTCTGTCTTTGCTGCTGCGGACGGACGGAATCCTTTTGGCACTGGCCGGAATCCCTCTTGTCCTTTCCCAGCCGAGCCATCGCCTGCGACTTTCTGCGGGCATGACGGCGCTGCTTGCATTTGTGCTGGCGGTGTCACCGTGGGGGATTCGCAACGTGGTTCATTTCGGGAATCCACATCTTTTGGGGTCGCACTTGGATCGCTTTTCGCGGCCCGTTCCGCACCACATTGGCTTTTGGCGCTGGCTCTGCTCGTGGGCGCCTGACTACCGTCCGCTGACGTTTCCGCAGTCTTGTTTTTACGATCTGGGCTGTCCGTTTGCCGTGCCGATTGTCGAGAAAGCGGGCGCGTTTGTGTCTTTCGACGATCGTGAAGCGGTGGAGCGGCTTTCCGCGCTTCGGCGGGTCGAAGGAATCTCGGTTCGTGTTTCGGATGAGTTCACACAGCTTGCGAAAGCGAGGCAGGCCGCCAGTCCGTTTCGGGTGCTGATTGCGCTGCCTCTTCTGCGGACAAGACACATGTGGATCGCCCGGCATGATGAGGTGTTGCAAAACCCGTCATGGCGCCCGGTCCCGGCGCTGACTTCGGCGCTGCTGCCGCTGTTCCCGCTGCTTGTGTCTATCTTGCTGCTTTCGTCTTGTCTGGGGGCCCTGGCCTTTGTCCGCAACCGGACGCTGCGTGGGCCGCTCGGTACACTCCTTCTGCCGATCCTGGCGCGTTCGTTTGTGCTTCCCTATTTTGGGTACGCAATGCCGCGCTACGCGGTCGAAGCGATGGTGCTCTGTTTCATTGTGGCGACGGCAGGGAATGCGCTGTGGCTGCGTCGCCCTGCATGATCTGTCACCGCGGCGTAACGCGCTGACTGGGAGTCTTCCGTGGAGTATTCCTCTCGTTACATCACCTGTCTGCACCGCGAGCTGCACTATGTGGAATGGGGGCCGCAGCATGCGGACGTCGTGTTGGCGTGGCACGGACTGGCCCGCTCGGGTCGTGACATGGATGCGATTGCCCGGCACTTGTCGACGCGGTTTCGTGTGATCTGCCCTGACACGATCGGACGCGGGCTCAGCGAGTGGAGTCCTTTTCCAGGCCGCGAGTACTGCATGGACTTCTATGTGGAGCTGGCAGCGTCACTTCTCGATCAGCTCGGAATTTCCCGCTGCTTGTGGCTGGGAACTTCGATGGGGGGAGCCATCGGTCTGCGCGCTGCGGCGGGGCGTCTGCGGGGACGGATTTTGCGCCTTTTGCTAAACGACATTGGGCCAGAGCTGGCGAAAGCCGCAGTCGATAGGATTCGCAGCTACGCAGGCAGTCCGCCAAGCTTTGCCACCGTGACGGAACTAGAGCGCTACTTTCGCACCATCTACGCGCCGTTTGGCCTTACGACTGATGCACAGTGGCGGCACTTGACCGAAACCAGCCTGCGTCGTCTGCCCGATGGGAAGGTGACGCCGCACTACGATCCGCAGATGGTGCGGCAGTTTGTCGATCATCCGCAGGACTACGATCAGTGGTCGGCGTGGGATTCCCTGGACCTGCCCGTGCTGTGTCTGCGCGGCGAGCGGTCGGACTTGCTGCTACCCGATGTTGCCGAGCAGATGAAGACACGCGGTCCGCGCGCCACCGTTGTCACCGTGGCTGGCTGTGGCCATGCGCCCGCGCTCCAGGTCCCCGAGCAGTTTGCGCCGATCGTGAAGTTTTTTGAGGGAAGGTCGGGCGCCGGAAGCTAGGCGCTCGGTTGCTGGTCGTCGTCGCTGTCGTCCACAGCGGGAGGGGAGGGCGGCGGGCTCTTCTGTTCCGTGGTGACGATCTCGGACGCGCGCAGCGAGGACTCGGCCAGGCGGTCGCGGTGAAAGTGCAAATCCGGCAGTCGCTTCATCGACACCGCTTCCGCGAGCCGTACCCGCAAAAACGGCGTCACTTTCGCAAGCCCTTCGTGAATCGTCCGAAGCTTGGCTTCGACAGCAATACGCGCCTCGCCGGGGGTCTTCTTGGCTTTGACATCCTTGGCTTCTTCCGGCGGCTTGCGGATCGCGAACATCACCTTGGCGTTGCGCAGGTCCGGGGAGAGCTGAAGCGACGTCGGAACCACTTCTTGCAGCCGTGGATCGCTCACTTCCAAGCGGAACAAGCGATAGACTTCCTCGAACAAAAGGTGCTGAAGCCGCACCACACGCGAACCGAGAGACTCGCCACTGTCGAGTGAAAACGGCTCATCGGCCTCATTGCCTCTGCGCCCTCTGTGCTGTCTAGACATGC
>CAYTGC010000159.1:0-11614 GCA_964437195.1 uncultured Myxococcales bacterium
CTTGGGGATAGCGAATCGCGAACAGGTCTTGCGCCACCGCCGACGTAAGCTCGCTCCGCTCGGGGTCCGAGATGCCGACACGGCCACGCAGATAGACAGTTCCAGACGAGCGCGACATGAACGCCAGCCCGCCCCCGACGTACAGACCGCGATAGATGTGGACCGCCAAGTTCGCCGCCAGGTACAGCCGCTGCGTCCGGTTGTCGTACATGTGTAGCCGAGGCTGGTCAAAGCTCAGCACGCGGATTCTGGTCACATGCTGGTCGGGCAGAAACAGTCCGACGCCGAACGCAAAGCGCACTCCGGCCAGCACGCCCGGCAAGAGCACTCCGGCGGTGAGTCCACGGGTATCGAGGAGCGGCTGTCGCTGATTGGACACGTTGATGAGCGGTCGTGCGAACTGATAGCCGAGGTCAATGCGAAGCTGCGACGACCGAGCAAGCCCCGCCGGGTTGTAATAATTTGCAGCACTGTCGTCGGCCACCGCCGCGTAGGCCGATCCCAGTGCCGCCGCCCTGGCTCCATATCCAAACGCGTCGAGAGGATTTGCCCGAACCGTCGTTGGGACGAGTGCCAAAGCCAGGACTGCGGCCAGCGTGATGCGCTTCATAGTCGCACTCCCAGCGTGGCGCCAGCGACGAAGAGCTGCCCACTCAAACGACCGCCCGGGCTTAGCATGTGCGCCTGGCCGAACACATCGAGATCGAGTGGCACCTTGCCCTGCAGGCTTAGGCCGAGTCCGACGCAGACAACGTGGCGACTGGCATCGAGCAAGCTCTTGCCGTCATCTCCAGGCGGCTCTGCTGGCGTCGGCGTCCACTCGAAAAAGTAACCGCCGCGCAGCATCACCGAAACGGCAGCGCTCGTCGGCGCATGGTATTCGAGCGCAACACGGGGTACGACGGTGTCGTGAAATCCCGGCTTGGGCACCGGCGGCGAATCGACCGTCGCTGGCTCGATGGGATAGCGATAATCGCTCCACTTTTTCCACGCGAGCTGTCCGACGATCTGGACACTCGGCGACAGGCGAAGCGCTGCCTCACCGGCAAGCTGAAGCGGATCATATTGGGCAATTCCCGCAAAGGAAATCAGCGGCAGCCCGAGTGGGATCGCGTCGCCCAGCTCGGTGTGGAGCCGCAGAAGGTACGACGAGCGCGACGCACCTCGGAATGTGAGGCCCAGCTGAAGGCGATCACTCGGTGGTGACCAGCGGAGGCCCACGATCGGCGCATAGTCCACCGTGAGCTGTTCCTCGGAGATGGTCGTGATTCGTCCGGTGCCGTCGGGACGAATGATGATGTCGCCGACGAGCGCAGCCAACGCCAACACGCCACCGCCGAGCCGCAGCCCCCAAGGCAGTCGAACACCCATCCCAACCAGGACCGAGACAACTTCCGTCCGAGAATCGAGGAGCGCAGCCCGGGGAACTTCAGGAAACGGGACATTGACGCGATTGACGACGCCAGCGGGTAGATAAAGTCCCAAGCCGATACCGATCCGATCCTGCAAGATTCCGCCGAGGGGAATCGGCACGCTGGCACCGATTTGCAGACCGGCTGGATTGCTGAGTTCGTGCGGATTGTCGTCGATGCGCAGGCGATAGCCACCGTACACAAAGCCGAGTGACAGCTTGGTTGCAGAGGTCGCCAGACCCGCGGGATTTTGGTACGTCGCTTCCCAGTCGTTGGCGACGGCGACGCCGGTCCCGGCCATTGCGCCACTTCGCGGACCGAGCGACAGCAGATCCGGCAAAGACGCCTCGGCAAGCTGCGGCACAAGACTGGCCCAGGCCGAAAACAGCGCGACGCGACGAATGCCGACGGTCATGAGGCACTCTGCGGGCTGGTGGTATCGAGCCAGATCGTGACGGGGCCGTCGTTGCACAGATCGACATCCATCATTGCGCCGAAGCGGCCCGTTTCGACGGAAAAGCCTGCAGAGCGAGCACTTGCGACGAATCGCTCGTAAAGAGGAATCGCCTCAGCAGGCGGCATGGCCCCGAGGAATGAGGGACGGCGACCCTTGCTGGTATCGGCAAACAGAGTGAACTGGCTGACGACGAGCAGCGAACCACCGACGTCACGCAGCGAGCGATTGATGTTACCGGGCTTGCGTCCCTCGGGAGCGCTTCCGGGTGGGTCGGGAAAAAGTCGCATTCCGACGATACGGTCGACGAGGAAATCGACTTCTTTTGCGCCGTCGCCTTGTCCGATGCCGAGCAGAACGCACAGCCCGACACCGATCTTGCCGAGTACCTCGCCTGTTTCTTGGTCGCGCACCTCGGCGCGGCTCACTCGCTGAACAACGGCTCGCATGGTGTCGCCGTATCACGGGCCGAAGTCGCAGCGCAAGGTGACCTTTTTTCAGACCGCAGGTGTGGCTAGGATGTGTCTCATGCGGCGCAGCGGTCGAGTCTGGTGTTTTTCCCTGATTCCGGCAGCGATGATCTGCACCTTCCTGACTGGGACTGCACGGGCCGACCTGTGGAGCTACGAGCACGACGGAGTGGTCTACTTCACGAACATTCCACCGTCGGGAAAAGATGGCCATCGCTGGACGGTGGTGTCGCGAAGTGGACCGGGCAAGGCGCAGACGGTGTCGGGTACAAGCGGCTGTGACAAGTCACGCGCCGACGTTGTGCCGTCACAAGATACAAGCCCCGAGAGGTTTCACCGCTATGATCGCCATATTGCGGAAGCCTCGACGGTGTACGGGCTTCCCGAAGCGCTGATCCGTGCGGTCATCAAGGTGGAGTCAGACTACGATCCGCGCGTCGTAAGCTGTGCGGGGGCCAAGGGGCTCATGCAGCTCATGCCCGATGTCGCGACGGAGCAGAAGGTCAGCGATGTCTTCGAGCCGCGCAAAAACATCCTCGGCGGGTCACGGCTGCTGCGACTATTGGCAAATCGCTTTCGCGGTGACCTTGTGCTGACCATCGCGGGCTATCACGCCGGGGCTGGGGCAGTGCAAAAATACGACGGCGTACCGCCTTACGAGACGACACAACAGTACGTGCGAATGATCCTGACCGAATACCAGCGCCAGCGGGCCTCGGCAGGAGACAAAAGGTGAGCAGCTTTTTGCGCCGACTTTCATCGAGCTATCGGACGGCGGTTGCTCATGAAGCGGCGGGAGACTACATCGAAGCGGCCAAGGCCTATGCGCTCTGCGACGAACCGCACAAAGTTGCGGAGATGCACATTCTGGAAGCATCGCGACGCGCAGTCCCCGGAAGTGCAGTCGGAGAGCTGCTGATTGCGGTAAACCTGCTCAGCGATGATCCGACGGCGCCGCCACCGCTGCTCAAGCGGCTCGGTGAGTCGCTGCTTCGGGTCGTGCGCAGTCGAGATTTGGTTGATAGCGACCGCGAGCTGCTGGTCCATGCGGGGCGGATGTTGGCTCGGGCTGGGGATGTCGGACAGGCCGCCGACGCGTACGAGCGGGCAGGGGACATCGATCAGGCCGTCAGCCTTCTGTCTCAGGCCGGAGAGGTTGAGCGGGTCGAGAAGCTCCTCACGGAGGAGGCACATCGTCGCGAGAGAGCACAGCAGGAAAAGGAGCTGTTTGGACACTACGAAACAGCACTTCGCCTCGGCAAACGCGATGAAGCGGTGCAGTCGCTTCGGCGGCTCACGGAAACGGCGCTGGATCCGAGAGAGCCGCAGCGTCTTCTCGACGAGTTGTCGCGGCGGATTTTGGCCAAAGGCTTTGTCGAGCTTCAGCTCCAACGAAGCGTGGACGGCAGTTCGCTGGCGGAAGAGCGGATTCTGTTTGCGTCTCCGCCGATTTTGCTCGGACGCGGTGATGAGTGTCTTCTGACGCTGGCCGATCCCGGTGTATCGCGGCAGCATGCACGGATTCAGCACGCCGCGACACAGGGCTTTGTCTTGACCGATTTAGGCAGCAAAAATGGCACATTTCTCGACGGTGTTCGCCTGATGGAGGGCGCGTCGCTGCCGCTTCGGCAAGAAGGAGAGCTGGGAATCGGTCAGCATGTTCGCCTCCAGTTTTTGCGCGACGAAGAACAAGAGGCGCTGTCGCTTCGCGTGAAGGCTGGGACTCGACGTGGGCTGCGACTGCGCTGCGCACCGGGGCCCTTCTGGCTTGGCGGAGGGCTGCGGCTGGGATTTGAGTTGGGCCGACCCATTTTGCAAAACAGCGACGGTGAACTGAAGCTTGACGGGCAGCGAGTGCCGTCGGGTGTTCAGCTCATTCGGGGCGATGTGCTGCAAGCTGGCAGCCTCCGCATCGAGGTTCTGTAGCGATGGGTGTCTGGCGCCGTCTGTGGTCGCTGCTGCAGAACCAGAACTCGCCGCGTCTTGGACCGTCGGACAAGCCGCAACTTCCCAAGCCGCCCGAGGACGATCCGCTGGCGATTGTGCATCGCGCGAGCCAGAACTTGGGCTATCTGAGCGAGCGTCCGCAGCGGCTGGAGCCGTCGGTGCTGGCTGCGCTCGCTGCCCTGGCTGAAAGTGGTCGAGAGGAGTCGGCGATTCGGCTGGGACTCGGACTCGCGCGGGCTGTGCCGACGGACTCTGCGCTGCTCCAGCTTGTCGTCGAGCTTTTGTGTCGCGCCCATCGCTACGCCGAGGCACTAGGGCCGCTGCGGCAAGCCCTGTCTGTGGCGAAAATCGAAGAACAAGCCCGTCTGATGTCGCTGCTGGCAACCGCCCATGAGGGGCTTGGCGAACATGACGCAGTGCGTCAATGGCTGGCCGAGCTGGTGGCGCTGGACGTGAGCTACCCGGATGCCCGACGGCGTCTGTCGCAGAAGCGACCGAGACAAGCGCTGACAACAGCCAGCACGCAGGCGGGGATGGAGGCGCTGGCAAAGAGGGCGGTGTTTCCGACGGTTGCGCTTTTGACAAAGAGCCGCTACGAGCTGGTCGACGAGCTGGGCGTTGGTCGGACCGGAACCGTGTACAAGGCGCGGGATCGCGAGCTGGGCCTAGACATCGCGCTGAAGGTCTTTCATCCGCACCTGCGGCAGCAACATGTCGACGATGCGCTCTTGCGGGCGCTGCATGAAGCGCGGCTGCTGGCGACGGCACGCCATCCGGGGATCGTGGCGCTGTATGCCATCGAGGGTGACGAGCTTGGTACCGACGGCACGCCGCCGATGCTGGCAATGGAGCTGTGTCGCGGTGGATCGCTGCGTCGTCGGTTGCAGCCGTGCACAATGTCGGTCGACGTGGCGCTCTGCCGGGCCGTCGAGTTGCTAGAGACGCTGGCCGACCTGCACCAAGGCGGAGTTGCTCACGGCGACCTCAAGCCTGAAAACCTGCTTTTCCGTGGCGATGGCCGCAGTCGTTATGCGCTGCCCGAGGCGGAACAGGGGCTCGGAGACTTGGTGGTTGCTGACTTTGGTTTGTCACGGCTTGGTGCACAGCAAGGCGGCGTCGGGGTTGGGACACTGGGATATTTGGCCTACGAGCGGTATTTGGGGGCTCCACCGTCCGCGTCGGCAGACGTGTTTGCGGCGGCTGTCATCGTGATCGAGATGCTGGGCGGTGGTGCGCTCCCGGTTGCCAATCCGCCACGCGCTCTGGCCGACGCTGGACACCGGCTGTTGGAATCAGCCAGTCTTTCTGCCCTGGGCAGGCGAGAGGCCGCGTTTCGGGCCTGGGCCGCCTATGCACTTAGCGCCACGGCGAAAAATCGTCCGCTCGCAGCCGAGTCGGCGGAGAGCTTGCGGGCGCTGCTGGACTAGGCGGCAGCGTCGGTGTTGGCTTGCAGTTTGGCATGTCGTGGAGCGCTTGCGCGAGGTGCTCCTCGGCTCGTTTTCGGTAAGGCGGTGGCACCGTCGGCTCGGCGTTTTGCAGGTACCGGACGAGAAGCGACACTCTCTCGCAGCTTGCGGACAGGGTCATCGCTCGGTAGTAGTCAGCCTCGGAGGGGGACAGAAAATCGGTCATTTTGAGGGAGCGCTTGGCAAAGTCGTAGCGACGGAACTGGCCGTACACTTTGGTCGGCTGCCGCTGATGCGTTCGATCGAGCGCAACCAGCAGCCCAAGGCAGCTTCGACCGACGTTGAAGAGCGGCTGCAGCGGTGCGACCTCGAGGCAAGCTCTCTGAAACACCGGTGCGGCCTCAGCCGGAAATCCCTGGGCCAGCAGCACATCACCGAGCCGGTACAGCACTCGCTGACTCGGGCCATCGGTGAGCAGCATCCGGCGATAGATCGCAGCCGCTTGTTCCAGGTCGCCTCGACGGGCCAGACACAGGCCGAGTCCAAGCTGAATCGACTGTCGTTCTTTCCACGACAGTGCACTCGCGTCCGGTGAATCCCCGACGGTAGCGGAGTCAGCGAGGGTCAGCAGGCGTTCAAACAGAGACAGCCCTTCGGTGCATGCCCCCGTCTCTGCGTACAAAACGGCAAGCTGGGTCCAGGCTTCGCTCCGCTCTGGTTTTTGCCGCGTCGCTTCGAGCAGCTCCGCCACGACGGAATCGACATTCTTTCCCGCGTCGAGCTGCCCAAACAGCAGCTGAGATCGGGCTCGCGAGACGATCTGGTCGTAGTTTCCGCTGCTCGATCCACCCGCAGGGCCCGCGCAACCCCACAGTGCGAGCTGGCAGTCACGAACGACGGGACGGTGGCTCGGTTCTGGCTTTGGCTCCTCCGCCATCGCCAAGCGAGGCAGCAAAAGCGCCCAGATGAACCAGCCGAGTCTCATTTGGCCTCGAAGCGAAGAGGCAGCGCCAGCTCGTCGTTGTCGTCGTTGCCAGCCGCGGCGGGCGGAAATCGAAAGCGCTGAAGGGCCGACTGGACGCAGCGCAGCAAATCCGCCGAGGGAGTCATCGGTGAGGTCTGGCTTCCCGACGCCTTCCACGAGCCTCTCTCGGTGAGGTTGTTGTCGAGCGGCTGCACCAGCAGCACTGCTCCGCTGGGATCGACGATGAGTGCGACCAAGATGTCCCCGAACAGGCGTGGCGCTCGCCGCAGACCTTGGGCATAGCACTGGCGCAGATCCATGGTTCGGTCGTGGACGGCGCGGCGGACCTCGTCCTCTGTGCGGTGTTTTTCGCCACCGCCGCTGCTGTCTTCCGGCGCAAAGTGTGGCGAACCGACAAGGACATTCGCTCGCAATAGTTCCGTTGCGGACAGTCCGGGGAGCTTCTGCAAGTCTTCGATGTGTTCGCGTGCCCTGGCGACATAGCGGCTCTTGGGCAGCTCTCCGACAAACTGGCGAAACGCTCGCAGCGCCTCGTCGCGGTTGCCGAGCGATTCAGCGATAAGTCCATCGTAGTAGTGCCGATCACCGTCGGGAACGAAGAACACCTCATCGCCCTGATAGATGCGAAGTCCCGGATCGGCGGCCAGTGAACGGCTCAGCGCCTCGCGACTTTTCTGCACTTGGCCATCTCGGTCGTAGGCAATGGCGAGTCCGAGCGCATGCAGCGCGCCTTGATCCCCGGTGTCGATCTGTTCGGCCTGGTGATAGCGACGAATGGCCTGCTCGATTTTGCCCATCGCCATCAGGGCTTCCGCCGAGTTCGACAACAGCGTCGCTTGCTGATGACGACTTGGAAACAGCAGCGAGTCCGGCTCCCCAGGAAGGAGCCGCAGCGCCCGATCGTATTCCGCCACAGCCTCAATAAATCGGCCCAGGTGCGACAGCACGATGCCCAGCTGGGTTGCGATCTCAAAATCCCAACTGCCGGTTCCGTCGTCTTGACGCGCGCGCTGAAGCTCGCGGACCGCCTGCGCGAGCGCAGTGTTTCCCAGCTCGGGACGCGACAGCCATTCCCCTAGCCACACCCGCGCTTCAACATCGGTCGGTTCGAGCTGCAGCGCCTTGTACAAAAGCTGGATGGCCTGCTGGGTCTGCGAGATTCGCTCAGGATGGTCACGCCGACGGTGTTTCAGCGCTGCGTAGTACAGAATGCGGGCGTTTTCCTTGAGCCTGTGCAGCTGCTGCGCCTTGTTCTTTCCCGTCGGTCCCGGCAGCACATCGGCTGCGTGACCTGGGAAAATCCACAGGAGCGCAAGCAGCACAACCCAAACACGCAGCCACATACGCGCAGTATAGCGGGGGTGATACCGACTGCGCAGCGGTGCCGCACGACTCAAGCGGGCCCGCATGACGGACCACTACTTGGACTGGTTCATGGCCACTGCGAAGATGGTCCCGCTCGAAAGGCTCGCGTACACGATGTCGGGTTTGGCATCGGAGTTTAGGTCGCCCACGCTGAGCAGCTGGTTGCCGAGCCAGGTCTGTGCGGCATCGCTGTAGACGGTGACCGGCGACAGGTAGCCGCCCTGGCGATCCGACTGGATGGCGCGAAGCTGACGACTCCCACGATCGACATAGATGATGTCCGGCCAGCCATCACCGCTCAAGTCCGTGGCTACCAGGCCGCTTCCCAAGGCAGTCGGATTCGGGATCAGGGGACCGATGACCAGGCTGCCTTGCTCATTGCGAAGCGGAAGGATTCCGGTGGTACAGGAAAGGACTGCGTCCACATCACCGTCTTGATCCAGATCCGCAGTCGCCAGATCGATCTGCGCACAGGTTCCGGTTGTGGAGATCTGCTTCTGGGTAATGCCGCCCGGCTGGCTCACATTCCATATCGTCAGCTTGTCATTGCCATCCGAAGTGAGCAGTTCATCTTTGCCGTCTCCGTCGAGATCCTTGCAGTCCAATGCCTCGACATTTGTGCTCTGCGCAATTCGAACCGGCGCTTCAAAGGTGCCGTCCAGCCGCAGGGCCACTGCATAGACTTCTTTTGTGAGCGAATCGACCGCAACCACAAGCCGTGCATCGGTGCGATCCGTTTTGCACACCGTCAGCTTGGAAAGATAGGTTCCCATTCCAACTCTGCCATGACCGGTGAAGTGACCAAGACCATCGCTGGAAAAGCGCTGCACTTGCTTGCCCCAGAGCAGAAGGACGCCGGGCTGGCTATCGGTCGGCAGTGTGAACGGATACAGCGTGGTGGGACGATCCGGATTCGTGGCTGCGCTGCTGACAATCGCAGTCTGTAGCTGTCCATCGGGTGCGGTAGGAAACAACTGCAGAGACGTCTCCGCTGCGCTCCCAAACAGCAGATCTGCGCGGCCATCGTTTGTGAAGTCGCCGGCAAGGACTGTGTTGACGGGACTAGAAAGTCGGGTTCTGTCTGCTGTGACATTCCAGCTGAGCTGTTCGGCGTAATAACGGAACAGACTGTCCTGGCGTGCACTGTGTCCGGTTGGATTGCGTACAACCACGGGGGCAATGAAGTGGCCTTGTATTGACTCCGGTAGGATGAAAGAAATTTCCGTCGGTGATTTGTACGTTACGTTTGGGACAAGCTGGCCATCTAGCTCCACCGAAATCCCCGGAAGGAAACGGTCACCGAACAGACTGACGGTACTTCCTCCCTTGCTTGATCCAAGGTTCGGTGTGGCGCGATAGAGTGCAAGTGCGGGAACACAGACTTGTCGCTGCGGTTGACAGACTTCATCTGCCTGACAGGACTCTGGTACCGCGCCACAGTTGGCCGGATTCGGAGTACTCAAGTCTCCGAACAGTGCGTCACAACTCCCAGCCATAGAGAGCAGCGACACACACAGCATGGTCTTGGGAAGCGTTGACAGAAACGGAAATAAGAGATCTGAAAAATACTTCATATTGACTCGCCTATCGGTTGGGGACGTGCCGATGATTAGCGATCAAAAGCCCAGGGTCCGCCTGCATCACTGGGAATCGGTCGGAGATCTTTGTTACGAGGCCCGGGGATCGCTAGTAGAAGTATACCTGTGATACCCAGAACGGATCCTGAACCGACAAGCGCAGCCCCAGCAGTCGTGGTCTGGTAAAGCCTGGCGCAGTTTTCTACGGGGGGTGCAGCGGCTTCCACACAAGTGCCCGAAATCGCGAGCGCTGAAGCGCCCAAACCGACCAAGCCGAGACCGATTCCCAAGCTGCTGATTCCCATTGCGATTCGCCACTTGGGTCGGGGTCGTCGTTCTGGTGGCAGCTTGAGGACCAGCGGCGCAACCAGCTCCTCTGTGAGCTCAACCGCAAGCTCCGTGGTCTGTCCTGCCTGGATTTCCGCCTGCTTCTGCGCGGGTTTGTATCCAGGGCGCGAGAGCTCCAGATCGACAGGACCAGAGAACCGCGGAATGCGAATCGGCGTCGGCCCAATTTTCCGTCCTTTGATTTGAACCAGTGCACCGGCTGGTTGGCTCCCGATCTGCAAAAATCCCCGTCCGCGCTGGTTGGACTGCGCAAGCAAGTCAGGAAACAAGGACGCTACATTTTCTGCCAGCGTGTTCTCAGTGCATGGACTGCAGGGGAAGCTCTTGCTCGCGGCGGTTTCTCCGATTTGGCTGTCGAACAGCGTGATGGAAACCGTACCGCCGGAGCTGGTGGCGTTCTGAACACCGTCGATCTTGAGCAAATAGTCGGCAAAAGACTGATCGGCAACCCGAATCAAACAGCGCTCATCAGACTTGCATTCTTCGCGGCCCGACAGCACTGCGGGTACGACAAAGGCGCCCCCTTGAGCGATGGCCTTGTCCAGAAGCGGACGACCACTAGACAGTCCTTGCGCAACGTCTGCGTCCATCGCGAGGACGACGGTAGACAGGCTTTTCGGAGAGACATTGCCGGTTTCATCTGCTCTGGGGACTGTGATCTCATAGGCTCGATGAGAGACTGCTTCAAGCGGCACAGAATGCTGCTGCGTTTTGTCTTTGATAACGAGAAGGTGTCTTCCTGCGGTCACCAGAAGAGGCAGAGGAAGCGGCAGAATGCCAGCCAGTTTTCCGTCGACAAAAACGCTCTGTTCGGGCGAACCTGTCACGATGATTTCGCTTGACTGGCCTTGCGGTTGAGACACGATTCTCTCTGCTTCGGCCCGCTGCTGTGCATTCTTTTCGTTGGCAGGAACTGTCGCGAGATACCGTCGCATCAGATCCTGCGAGAAGACAGTCTGTCCTTCCGCATAGGCGACAATCCCAAGCTGGTAGAGCGTGTCTGGACTGTGATCGATTAGATAGGCTTCCGACAGCGCTGCGTACGCTGCCGCAAAGTTCCGCGAAGCCAGCGCCAGAACACCCTGGGCCACCAGGCCTGCACTTCGCTCTTGTCCGTTCGCGGTGGGAATCTGCTTGTGGACTGCCTTGGCATTCCCAAACTGAGGGAACGCACAAACATACAGGACAAAGACGGCGAAGAGAGACGTGCTACGGGGTAACATTTTTGAAGAGTCCAAGCTTGCCGGAGCGCTCCGCGATCACCACTTCTGGCTTGCTGTCACCGTTGAGATCTCCAACGTACAGTACCGCTGCCAGGGCCACACTCCCGATGGGGTACTTTGCGCTGCGGAGAAACTGACCGTTCCCATATCCTGCCAGAATTTCAAATGTCTCGCCCAGTCCGTTTGCCTCGATCGTGACCAGATCTGGTGTGCCATCACCGTTCATGTCGGCGACCGACACTCCGTCCGAATTTCTGGGTCCACCATAGAGAACGGCGGAAGCAAAGCCGCCTCTTCCATCTCCCAGACAGACCCCAACCAGGCTATTGACTCGATCAAGCAACATCAGATCGAGCTTCTGGTCGCCATTTACGTCCGCAAGAGTCGGCTGTACCAAGACGGTGCCATTGCTGACTGGGGTTGCTTC
>CAYTGC010000160.1:0-5108 GCA_964437195.1 uncultured Myxococcales bacterium
GCGACGCCGCATAACGGTCTTTCGAACAGCTTCTCGGCGCTGATGGAGATCCTAGACCCGCAGCGATTCTGTCGTGGCGTGCCGATAGACCCCAGGCTGCGCGATGCCGTCATGGTGCGACGGCTCAAGAGTGATCTGCGTTCCATATCGGGAGGATTTCCGGAGCGCAAGGTCATCCAGATCGACCTCCGCGATCTTCCGGAAGACACGCCGGAACTCTTACTGTCACGACTTCTCGACGAGTACTGGGCTCTGCGGGAGCGTCGACTGGCAACGCTATCCCCAGCAGCACGGGCCGCTCAGGGCCTCGTTCTTATCAACCTGCAAAAGCGACTGTTGTCCTCCATCGAAGCATTCGCACGAACTCTGCGAGCCCACCGTCGCAGCATGGATCGGCGAATAAAGAGCGATTCGGGTCGTGCGGTGACGGCTGCCCACTGGCAGTTTCGCCAAGCATCTCTCGATGACGCGCTGGCTGCCGATGATGACCGGGCAGAGCTGGACGAAACCGAGCTGGAGACTGAGGAAGAACAGACCATCGAGCAAGCCAGCGCAGCAGCTACTGGGACGCTGGCCCCCACGCAAGAGGAGCTGGCTCTTTTGTCACAGATGGAAGCGGTGGCGGAAGCAAGCCGTCGCAAACCGGATGCCCGAGTGCGTTGGCTACTCGACTGGATTCGACGGGAACTCTGTCCAGTGACAACCGGAAAGTGGCAGCCGCGACGCATCATATTGTTCACCGAGTATGCCGACACCAAGCGCTACTTGACCGAGCAGCTCAAATCCGCGCTTGCAGCAACGGATCAAGGTGGCGAGCGTGTGGCGACCTTCCACGGGGGTATGCCGGATGATCTTCGCGAAGAGGTCAAGCGAGCCTTCAACGCGGACCCAGCGGAGCATCCGCTGCGCATCTTGGTGGCGACCGACGCGGCACGGGAAGGAGTCAACCTGCAGAACCACTGCGCCGATCTGTTTCACCTTGATTTGCCGTGGAATCCGTCACGGCTGGAACAGCGCAATGGTCGGATTGACCGCAAGCTCCAGCGGCAAGATGAAGTCCGTTGTCACTACTTCCTGTACTCCCAGCGCGAAGCAGATCGGGTGCTGGAAGTGCTGGTTGAGCGAACCCATACGATTCAGCGCGAGCTGGGCAGCTTTCCGCCGGTTCTGGAGGACGCAGTCGTGAGCACCCTGGCCGGTGGTATTGCACCGAGCCGTCGACGGGAGATCTCCGATACGCTCCGCCTGCGCTTGCAGCCGCAGCACCGGCCCACGGTGGATGTCGAGTTGGAGAGCGCGCGGGCTCGCACGTCCCAGCTTCAGGCGCAGATTGACGAGCTGCGCGAGATCTTGGACCGCTCGAAGAAGGCGCTCGACCTGAATGAGGGAGAGCTGCGGGATGTGCTGTCTTCTGCTCTGCATCTTTTGGACGCCGAGCCACTTCGCCCGCTGGGGTCAGAGCAAGGCGACATCTACGAGGTGCCTCGACTAGACCGACGGCCAGGCGCTGATCCAACCTGGGCCGATACGATGGATACGCTACGCGCCCCAAGGCCGCGCAACACCGACCTCGCGACGTGGCGCAAGGTGGCCCCGGTCCGTCCGGTCATCTTTCATGACAGCGGGCACTTGGATGACAAGGTCGTGCATCTGCACTTAGAGCACCGACTGGTGCAGCGGTTGCTGTCTCGCTTTTTGGCGCAGGGCTTTCTGCTCGATGATTTATCGCGAGGCTGCGTTGGCCAGACTCGCGATGCGATTCCGCGTGTGGTGCTACTGGCTCGACTGTCGCTTTATGGCGATGGAGCGGCTCGGCTGCACGACGAGATTGTGGCCCTGTCCGCTCGTTTCCTTGAACCCGACCGGCGTCAGCGGGCGCTGGAGCCCCAGCCTGAACAGGAGCAAACCACGACGTGGAAGCTGCTAATCGACGCGCTGACCGAAGGACATCGCAGCGACCGCCGAGCCATCGTCCCATCCGAGGTCCAAAAGAAGCTGTTGTCATCCGCCCAGCGCGATGTGCAAGAGCTACTGCCCAGCCTTCAGACGCGATGCCAGGTGCTGGCCAAGCGAGCTGCGGAGCTTTTGCGAGGGCGCGGTGAGCGCGAGTCACAAGAGATGACCGCAATCCTGACCGCGCAGCGAACACGTATCAAGGCGGAGCTAAAGAAGACCGAAGAGGCCAAGACGGACACTGCACAGCTGTCATTTGCCGGATTTTCTGACGAAGAAAAACAGCAGCTGGCAGAGAACACCCGGTATTGGGAATCGCGTCTGCGGAAGATCGATGAAGAGCTCAAGAGCGAGCCGGTCCGTATCCGCCAAAGCTACCTCGTTCGTGCGCAGCGCATCGAGCCCGTCGGGCTCGCGTACCTGTGGCCGGTGACGGGTTAAGGGAGCCAGCTCGACATGAGCGCCAAACCGCACAACAAATCGAGTAGTGACTACGAGCTGCGGGTTCATCGCGACTGGATCAACACCTTGCAGCCGGTCGGTCTGGTGGTATCGGCACCGGCACTGGTTGCCGCGCAGGTGTTTCCCGACCGCAACATCACGGCCAAGCAGCAGACGCTGCGTAGTCTGTTTCCACCGCTCAGTCCGACGCCGCCGGACCTTCTGACCGTGCTTCGCGAAGTCCTTGGCTGGCCGATTGATGATGGGACACTGGTGGGCGGACGGTCGGGTGGACCGCCGGTGCCGCCGGAGCTATCGGTGCCGCTGCCGGAGTTTGGCGAGACGCTGCGACCCAGCTACGCCGTGCGGAATCTGTACTACCAACCGGGTGATGCTGACAGTCCGGCCTGGGCGCTGCTGATCCAGACGCTGCTTCCTCGGACCTCGTTTGATGATCCAGGGGCCGAGGAATCCCGTCGCTGGCACGCGAGTCCGCAGGTCCGTTTGGAGCGTTTGCTCCGCGAGACCGGTGTGCCTGCGGGGATTCTGTGGAATGGCGTGGCGCTTCGGCTGGTCTACGCACCGCGAGGCGAGTCTTCGGGACATCTGACCTGGCCGTTATCGGCGCTGCTGGAAGTCGGCGGTCGCTCGCTTTTGTCGGCACTGGATATGCTTCTGGGTTCAGGCCCGCTGTTTTCCGCGCCGCATCGGCAGTCGCTTTTGCACATCCTGCGTGAGAGCCGCAAGTATCAGAACGTCGTCTCGACGAAGCTGGCGGCCCAGGTGCTGGAAGCGCTCAACGAGCTGCTCCGGGGCTTTGAATCCGCCAGTGCTGCCCGTCACGGTGCGCTGCTCGATTCTCTGATCCGCGAGGAACCCGAGCACGTCTACGGAGGTCTGCTGGCCTCGCTGCTGCGCATCGTGTTCATCCTGTATGCCGAGGAGCGCGGGCTTCTGCCAACCGATGAAGTCTACGTTCGCGGCTACTCCCTAACCGGGCTGTTCGACAAGCTGCGCCAAGACGATGGGCGATTTCCCGACACGATGGAGCAGCGCTATGGTGCCTGGACCCGGCTGTGCGTACTGTTCCGGTTGATCTTCGATGGGGCCAAGCACAACACGCTCCAGCTCCCGGCGCGCAAAGGACACCTGTTTGATCCGGACGGCTGGCCGTTTTTGGAAGGCCGACCGCGCAGCGGAGCCCGGCAGGTCGGTGTACGGCTCGATGTTCCGAAGGTATCCGATGCTGCCGTCTATCGTGTGCTACAAAAACTGCTGATTCTCGACGGGGATCGGCTGTCGTATCGGGCGCTTGATGTCGAGCAGATTGGCTCTGTCTACGAAAGCATGATGGGCTTCACGCTCGAACGGGCCAGTGATCTGTCGCTCGGCGTGGGGGGCAAGCACGTTGTCATCAGCCTGGACGCGCTGCTTGTGGCCAAGGCCAGTGAGCGCAACAAGTGGCTGAAGGAACAAGCCGATGTCGAGCTATCTGGCAAGGCGGCGACCGCGCTGCGGGATGCCACCACGCACGATGACTTGGTGGCTGCGCTGGAACGCAGGCGGTCTCCGCTGACCAAGCAGCCGATTCCCAAAGGTGGCCTGTATCTCCAGCCGACCGACGAGCGTCGCCGCAGTGGCTCGCACTACACCCCGCGCGAGCTGACCGGACCGATTGTGCGCAAGACGCTGGCCCCGCTGCTTTCGGCGCTGGGACCGGTGCCAACACCGCAGCAGATCCTCGACTTGAAGATCTGTGATCCGGCCATGGGCTCGGGGGCGTTTCTGGTCGAAGCCTGTCGACAGCTGGCCGAGCAGCTACTTTCCGCCTGGGAGCACCACGGTCGTCCCGACAACAAGCCCGACGATGAAGACTGGACGCTGTTTGCGCAGAGGCTTGTCGCCCAGCAGTGTCTGTACGGCGTCGACAAAAACCCGTTTGCGGTGGATCTGGGCAAGCTGTCTTTGTGGCTGGCCACGCTGGCACGGCTGCACTCGTTTGCCTTTGTGGACCATGCGCTGCGGCACGGTGACTCGCTGGTCGGTCTGTCGCGGGAGCAGGTCGCATCGTTCCACTGGCAGCCGAGCCAGCAGATTCCGCTTCTGCGGACTTGCCTCGATCGTGCGCTCTCTGATGCGGAGTCGCTGCGCAAGCAGATCCAAGCGCTCGCCAATAGCGATGACGATGCCCACAAGATTCAGCTGCACCAACAAGCAAGCGCGGCGCTCGATGAGGTCCGGCTGTACGCAGACTGCGTGGTCGGCTGCTTCTTTGGCGGCCAGAACGACAAGCAGCGCAAGCTGCTGCGCAAGGACTGGGAATCGAAAGTCGCCGAGTGCCTGGCGGGTCGTGGTTCCCTGCAAGCGCTGCGTGACTTTGTAACCGAGCTGCGCGAGCCGAGCACAGGACAGCGTCCGGTTCCTGCCTTCCACTGGCAGCTCGAGTTTCCCGAGGTCTTCAGCCGTCTCAATCCCGGCTTCGACGCCTTCGTAGGAAATCCGCCGTTTTTGGGTGGAAAGAGCATCTCCACGCACAATGGAGACGCCTTTCTGGCTTGGCTGGGTGAAATGAACCCAGAGAGCAATGGCAGCTCCGATCTCGTTGCATACTTCTTCCGACAATCATTCAAGCTCCTGCGCGGCAACGGCACGCTTGGACTCATCGCGACCAACACCATCGCGCAGGGTGACACCCGATCGACCGGACTGCGCTA
>CAYTGC010000160.1:5208-6806 GCA_964437195.1 uncultured Myxococcales bacterium
TACACACCATCGGACTGCTTCGAGACCTTCCCATTTCCGGTGGGCTGGGAGTCCGATCCGCAGCTGGAGGCGGTCGGGCGCGAATATTATGACTACCGAGCGCATCTTATGGTGCGCAACGACGAGGGGCTGACCGCGACCTACAACCGCTTTCACGATCCCGATGAAGCCGATCCAGAGATCGGGAAGCTGCGGACACTCCACGATGCGATGGACCGTGCAGTGCTGGCGGCGTACGGATGGACGGACCTGCAGCCCCAGTGCAAGTTCCTGCTCGACTACGAAGACGAAGACAGCGAAGACGAAGCAGAGTCGGGACGCCCCCGCAAGCGCAAGAAGCCGTGGCGCTACCGCTGGCCCGATGAAGTCCGTGATGAGGTGCTGGCCCGTCTGCTTGCGCTCAACAGCGAGCGTGCGCAGCAGGAACGCGAGCAGCAGATGGCAGCGGCGTTCTTGGGGGACACAAAGCCCAAGCCTGAAAAAAAGGCCAGCCGATCCAAAAAGCCAGCCAAGAACCCCGAGGAACCCAGCGGAGGACAGGGCAGTCTGTTCTAGGACGCAATCGCTATCGAGCGGACCCGACTTTGCTAGGATGCGCGCATGACGACATCGGCAGAGGTTCGCAAAGCGCTGGTCGCAACGCTGGCGCTCGATCTGATCGGTCCTGGGCCGGGGCATCCTTTGGCTGGCGAGCAGCTCTGGGAGGGTGATCCACCGTCGCGCTGGTATCTGACGGGCTTTCTGGTTCCAACCAGGGCGCCGGAGTCGCAGCGCTTCGATCCCAGCTCGGTCGAAGGAATCGGTGCGCCGATTGCGGGCGATGATGGCGCGGGCCCCAGCGATGACGACACGACGCCAGAGGTTCAGACGCCTCGGAAGGTCTATCTTCCCTCGTCGCTCGGCGTCAGCATCCTGGTTCCCGCCAGTGCCGAATCGCTACAGGTCGAGCTTCTGTGGGGGGACTACAAAAAGATTGTGGCCGCTGTGGCTGGTGCGTCGGGGGTGGTCGAGCGCAAGGTCTGGCAGCGCGAGCCGCGAAGCGAGCTGATTCAGCTCCCACTGACCGCCGGTACCATGCCGCTTGACTCGAAAGAGGTTCCGAACAGTCGAGGCGTGAAGATCTATCTGACCGCCCGCCCGGTGGGGGAACGGGCCGGACTGCCGCCAGGAACCCGTGCCGTATCGGTGTTCGTGGTCAATGAACGTGACCCAAAGGAAGAGGAACGTGTCGAAGAGGCGAACCTCTTTCAAGTCGAGCTGCGGGTGTCTCTGCCTGCGAACTCCGGGGGCTTTGTGCCCAGGGCGAACGTGCGCGGTCTGCGAGTCGATGACCCGGACGAGCGCATCGCAGACTTGCAGTACGCCGATGTCTGTGAGTTCGCGGTGGGCCACGGTGTAGCAACCCATGCGATCGTGAAGGACGGTCGCTGCGATGAAGTGAGAACCACCTTTTTACCGCAGGCGACCGTCGAGCGAGTCGAAGCAGGCAAGCAACCCAAGCTGACGCTGCAAATGGAAACACTGGCCGACATGGCAAGCGCCGATGAGGTCGTTGCGGAGCTTGGCAAGCTGCCGGTGGCGTACGCAGAGTGGATCAC
>CAYTGC010000160.1:6906-11511 GCA_964437195.1 uncultured Myxococcales bacterium
CCCGCCTGGCGTCCGTTTCAGCTCGCGTTCCTGCTGCTCAACCTGCGCGGCATCGTGGAACCCCAAAGCGCCGACCGCGAGGTGGTAGACCTTCTGTTCTTCCCAACCGGCGGTGGTAAGACGGAAGCCTATCTGGGCCTTTCGGCCTTTACGCTGGTGCTGCGACGGCTGCGCGATCCATCGCTGGCGTCAGCGGGTGTCGCAGTGCTGATGCGCTATACGCTGCGGCTGCTGACGCTGGATCAGCTGGGCCGAGCTGCTGGGTTGATCTGTGCGCTGGAGCTAGAACGGCAGAAGGCACCGGCCAAGCTGGGCAAGTGGCCGTTCGAGATCGGACTGTGGGTCGGTCGCAAGGCGACGCCGAATCGCCTCGGCAAAAAGGGAGACATCGACCCCAGCAGTGCACGCAGCAAGACCCTGGCGTACAAAAACGACAGTCGAAACCGGCCTGTTCCCATTCCGCTGGAAAAGTGTCCATGGTGCGGTCACAAGTTCGGAACAGGGTCGTTCAATCTGGTCCCAAACGATGATCAGCCAACGGACTTGAAGATTACCTGCGCCAACCCAAGCTGCGCTTTTACTCGCGATCGGCCACTGCCGATTGTCGCAATCGACGAGCCTCTGTATCGGCGGCTGCCGTGTTTCCTGATCGCGACGGTGGACAAGCTTGCTTCACTGCCCTGGCTGGCTGCACCCGGAAAGCTGTTTGGGAAGGTCACAAGCTACGATGCGGCAGGCTTCTACGGTCCAGGGGATCGCGGAAGTGGTACGCGACTGCCCAAGCCACTGCTGCCACCGGAGCTGATCATTCAGGATGAGCTGCATCTGATCAGTGGACCGCTCGGCACCATGGTTGGGCTGTATGAAACGGCGGTAGAAGCGCTCTGCACACGCGAAGTCGGCGACAAGCTGGTGCTACCCAAGATCGTTGCCTCTACGGCTACTGTGCGACGGGCTGAGGCGCAAGTGCGGGCACTGTTTGGTCGGAGCCAGGTCGATGTGTTTCCTCCGCCAGGGCCAGATCGCAGGGACACCTTCTTTGCGCGGACCGCGAGCCCGATTGAAAAGGAGCCACGCCTCTACGTTGGAGTGGCGGCGCAGGGACGGAGCTTGAAGGTCGTGCTGCTGCGTACCTATCTGGCGCTGCTGTCTGCCGCCAAGGTTCACTATGAAGCCGCAGGAGGGGCGCAAAATCCCGACAACCCAGCCGACCCCTATATGACGCTGTTGGGATACTTCAATGCGCTGCGGGAACTGGGCGGCAGTCGGCGCATCGTCGAAGATGAGGTACGGGGACGCCTCACTGGCTACGGACGACGGCGAAGGATGAACGAACCGCCAGGACACTTTACGGATCGAACCATCCGATTCGAGACGCTGGAGCTGACCTCGCGAGTCGACACCAGCGAGGTGTCGGTTGCAAAGGAACATCTGTCCCTGCCGTTTTCATCGGACCAGCACGTCGATGTCGCGCTTGCCACCAACATGATTTCCGTTGGTCTGGATATCTCGCGGCTCGGGCTGTTGGTGGTGCTGGGCCAGCCAAAGATGACAGCTGAGTACATCCAAGCAACCAGTCGCGTCGGTCGCGAAGAGGCAAAGCCCGGACTGGTGGTGACACTCCTGAATGTCCACAAGCCGCGTGACCGCTCTCACTACGAGCGCTTCGAGGCTTATCACGAGACCTTCTATCGTGCAGTGGAAGCCACCAGTGTCACGCCCTTTGCGCCGCGCGCCATCGATCGCGGACTGGCTGCAGTGACGGTCACGCTGGCTCGACATGGGGAACCAGCCATGACCAAGCCCATCGCGGCAGGCGAACTACCCGAACATCGCAGCAAGCTCGACTTCGTTCGTCAGCGGCTACGGAAACGGGCAGAGAATCATCGCAAGTTCGATTCGAGCGAAGAGCAAGCAGAGCTCTGCCACAAGGTCGAGGCTCGGCTGGCCGACCTGCTAGATGCATGGGAGGGAATCGCTCGCGCGGCGGAGTCGCAGAGCGGACTTCAGTACTGGCACGAGGTGTCGAGTCGTCAGGCGCTTCTCCATGCACCGCTGGATCCAGACCTGAAACGGGAGCCACCTCAGTCACCGCTGCGCAAGTTCAAGGCGCAGTGGTCGCTACGTGATGTAGAAGCCGAGGTGCCGGTGCTGGTCAAGCGCCTGGACGGAGGGGAGGTCTAATGAGCCGCGTAAGCATTCGCCAGAGTCAGGTTGTATCCACCTACGGTCCAGGAGCGCTGGTTGATCTGCCCGACTATGGCGTGTTGGTTGCAGGATTGGAACACTGGCCCGGAGACAAACCGCTCATCCATGAGCCTCGGCTGCTCGCCAGTCTGCGTGAGCGATTGGGTCTGCCGGCGCTGGAGCTACGTGCGCCCCCTGTGCCAGAGCGGCCTGATCGCGATGACGGCATTGCCGGGATGGCAGCCTGGGAGTTCCCCGAGTGGTTTGTGGCTCAGTACGAGCGGATTAGCAAAAGTCATGGACGCTCTCGGCCTCTGTGTCACCGCACCGCGCTGCGCCAAGGACGACTCGTAATCGATGACCTCAAAGGGAAGTCTCGTCGCTGGCCGGTGGTCCCTGTTCGCTTTGTGCAAGGCTGCCCCAATGGCCACATCAGTGACATCGATTGGCGCAAAGTTGTGCATGGGGAAGGCGTGTCGTGTGGTGGGCTGCTCTGGCTCGATGAACGCGGCACGACCGGCGACCTGACTGAGCTGTACCTCCGCTGCGAAGCCTGCGAAAAGGAGTTGCCGCTGGTCCGTTTACAAGGGGGCGCGAATCAGCACACCGTGCTTGGTTTGTGTCAGGGCGAACGATTGTGGCTCGGCCCAGCTGCGCGTGAGGTTTGTCAGGGGGAAGATGGCAAACCGCATGGGAACCGGCTCTTGATTCGACACGCCAGCAACGCCTACTTTCCCGTCGTCGAGAGGGCGATATCCATACCAGATGCGGATGCGGATTTGCGACGGGCCGTCGATGCCGTATGGGATGACTTTCTGCAATATGCAGAGAGCGTCACGGATGTCCGCAGGGAGCGGAAGAAGCAGCGAGTGGCGGAGTGCCTGAAGGGAATCGACGACGATCGGGTGTGGGCCGAGTGCCAGCGACGGGTTCAGACTGATGAAGTTGCGCCTCCCTCCCTAAAGGATGTCGAGCTAACCACCTTCCTTTCCGTTCCTGAAGAGCTGGGAGAAGACGTACCCGAAGGGGACTTCTATTCTCGACGCCTGCATATCGCTCTGCCGCCACGCATCGAGCGTGTCGTGCTCGCGCATCGGCTGCGCGAGGTCGTTACGCAGGTTGGCTTCACCCGATTTGAAGCACCGACCGAACCGCTAGGGGAAGACCTTGACCTGAAGGTTCGAGTGGCCAATCTGGCCTTGGATGTAAAGTGGCTTCCTGCGATTGAAAATCGTGGTGAGGGAGTCTTTCTTTCTCTCGATGCGGAAGCGGTCGAGCGCTGGTCCCGTCGTAGCGCAGTCCGACAGCGTGCAGCCAAATTTCGTAACGGCCTTCAGGACAAGTACAAGACTGACTTCTCGATCGATTTCGTAACCAGCGTGTGCATGCCGTACATTCTGCTGCACTCTCTGTCTCATCTACTTCTCACCGCAGTGTCGCTGGAGTGTGGCTATTCCTCGGCCAGCATTCGGGAGCGGATCTACGTTCGCTCAGCAGTGCGCGGAACCAGAGACCCCGCGTATGGCTTGCTGCTCTATACAGGAACGCCGGACGCGGAAGGAACTCTCGGGGGCCTGGTAGAAATCGGACGGAGAATTGATCGCCACCTGAACTCGGCCATTGAGCTGGGCACCCTGTGTAGCAACGACCCAGTGTGCGCACACCACTTTCCCGACGATCCTTACGATGGTCGCCCGCTGCTCGGAGCCGCTTGTCATGGCTGTCTGCTGATTGCCGAGCCATCGTGCGAACGGCGCAATGAGCTACTAGACCGGGCGTTGGTGGTTCCAACGGTTGAGGAAAGTGCCGTCGCGTTCTTTGGAGAGACTCTGTGAGTGCTGGGTACGAGCGGCTTTCATCGTCTGCTTTGCTGAGCATCGCAGCCGCCCTTTCACGAGGAGCACTCTCGATGGCTGCCAGCCGGGACCAGCTGCAACGGTTGCTGAGCGTTGAGGACGCAGATGCTATCGACAGACTGCTCACAGAGCTGAAGAACGCAAAAATGGATCGCGATCAAGCCGCAGTGACACTGCGCCTCTTGGCCGATGCTCGGAGAGCCCAGGAGTCACTTCCGAAGCCACAACTGGTGTGGTCTGACTTGGACGTTCGAGGGAGCCGCGATACGTCAGTGGTGGCCCACGAGCTGTTTCGCAGTGCTCAGAGATACGTGCTGGTCTCGACGTACAACTTGGGACACAAACGAAGGGAGGGAGAAGCGCCGGGACACCCCCTGCTAAGACCCCTTGCAGAGCGCATGGCACAATTACCCAAGCTGCGGGTGCGGCTGTTCTGCAACCTCAAGCGAATGCCCTGGCAGAAGGAAGCCAATCAGGAGCAGGTCGTCGCGGACTTTGCCCGCTGGTTTCAAGCCGAACTGTGGCCCTGGTCGCGCCTGCCCGAACTGTACTTTGATCCACG
>CAYTGC010000161.1:0-11457 GCA_964437195.1 uncultured Myxococcales bacterium
AACCGGACAAGCTCAAGCCCGGTGCTGGTGCTGACGAAACTTCCCAGATGTGAGGGAATACATCGAGGAAGTCATCCCGATCTGTGGTTGGGGTGCGCTCCTTTGCTGCGAATGCGAGCGGAGGAGTGACCGTTCGCCCGGTTGATCATGGACTCTAAGTGCGTTACGCTGTGCCTCGCCACCGTCGTGAGTGTGGTCCTATTCTGTTCCTGAAGGAGCTTCCGATGTTTGATGTGCGAGCATGCAGCGTCTTCCTCCTGATCATGGCAACCTTTTCTGCTGTCCCTGCACTTGCAGAAGAGTCCAAGTTTGCGCCGGTTCCCCTTTCCGGTCTGGTTGACTGTTCACAGTACAAGAGCAGCGACAAAGAGAATGTGTACACGTTCAATGTCCGTGGGCTCACCCTGGATCGCACTGGGAATGCGCACCGGTTCGTCGTGTACGACCGCAAGGACTTGCTCCTCTGTCTGACCAACGTAGACCAGAACAAGGTGTACTCAACCACGGTTTCGGTGGAGCAGCTTCCGGCAAGGTCCGAAAGTTCTTCAGACATCTTGGCGCTGGCTGATGCGATCATAAAACGTTCGTCGGCGCAGGCGAAGGAGAACTATGCGTTGACTGAGCCAACGAGAGATCAGCCAGAGAGCTTTAAGCGATTCAAGAATCAGGTGGCATCGAACGACTTGCTTTTGCGGACTCTGTTTGACCAGTCGATCACCGGAAATCAGCTGCCCTCTCTGCGGGAGCTGAGCGAAATGAAGCGGCAAGCACTCACAAGTGCGGGAGAACTCCGGGAACAGATCGACAAGATGAAGGAGATCGCGAAACGGCAGCGGGAAGCCGCCACTGCGCTGGCTGCAGAGGAAACCAGAATCAAGGCGGAGCGTGAACTGGCCGAACAGAAAAAAAACAGCGGCTCGACGTTGAGAACGCCAGCCCCTGCCTCGCCCAAGGTTGAAACGTCCCCAGGAACGTTGCCCTCTCGACCACCAGGCCAGGCAAACCCATCGGGCAGTCCGAGCGCCAACACGGCCATGCACGTACCCACAGGGCTAGGTTCTGCCTCTCGTGATTCGCTGCCCGATCCTGGGAGCGCCGAGGAATTGTTGATCCAGCAGCTGAAGCAGCAGGCGCTCGCTTTTGACAAGCTGCTCACGCATTTTCAGGGGGCCCAGCGGAACCTGTTTCGGAGGACGGGAGAGTCTGACCGCAGGATCGAAGTGACCATCTACGCGAGCACTGCTTCGATAAACGTCACGGAGGGAACAGACACCACACCGACGAGCTACAACGTGGCGTATACGACGCCGCAGCCCGTCGCCACGCTCGTGTTTGAGGCACGCTCACGCAGCTATGCCCGATTCGGAGTGGGCGCAGTCTATTCCTTCCTAAAGGAGCCTTCCTATCGGGTTGGAATCGACAAGAATGGTTCGCAGCAGATCCAAGTTACGAGCAATGCGGCAGGACTTATGCCGGTGCTCACGCTGTCTCACTACTGGCAGGGAGTGGACGAGCGCGAGTTTTGCAGCCTCGGCAATGCAACCCGTGTGAGTGGTGCGTGCCCATGGGTGAACTATGTGTTCCCATCGGTTGTGATCGGTCTGCCCCTTACCAAGACACCATTTTCCCACTTCTTCGTTGGCGGACAGTGGCAGCCCATCTCGGGACTGTCTGTGATCGGAGGGGCTCACATCGGCAAGGTCAAGCGTCTGACCGGGGGTCTCAGTCCGGGGGATATGCCTCCTGACAATGCGAGCTTTAGCATCGACAACGCAACGGAGGAATACTTCGGTGTGAACGGCTTTGTTGGCGCAACATTTACAGACGATCTTCTTGTCAAGCTGTTCGCAAAGATGCTCGTGAAGTAGACAGAGACTTCGGTCAGAAAACAGAGGACACCGAGAATGGCTGCGACTACTTCTTCCTGCGTGCTAAACCGGGGATCGAACGGACCAGGCCAGCTGAGTGTGGGTCCAGAAGACGGCCTTGTCATGCGCTCCCAACCTGCTTCACAGAAGCTGGGGCCGATGGCGCCCGAATGGGCGCTGCCCAGCGGAATTCGCGCTGACTTTAGGGAGTCTGAGCTTTCCCAAAAAATGACGAAAGACTGGCGCTGGGAACTGACGCAGCTGGAGTACGTGATCGGCTCAGAGGATCGGATCCAGATCGCATCTGCAAGGGAGTGGCCCTATTCCGCGCACGGCTTGATCATCACCACCTTCCCGAACCATCGCAGCTTCATTGGCTCAGGAACGGTGATAAACTCACGGCACGTCCTTACGGCTGCCCACAATCTCTATTCTGCGGAGCGGGGAGGCTGGGCGCGGGATGTGGTCTTTGTCCCGGGAAAATGCGGCGATAGCGAGCCCTTTGGGCAGTTTATGGCGGTTCGTTGTCTGTGTCCCTCGGCATACCTGGAAGGTCGGCACTCGGCTTTCCATGACTACGGAATGATCATCCTCAATCGGGATGTGGCGGCGCAGACCGGATCGTACGGTCTGAAGGTTCTATCTACGAACGAGCTGAGAGGCTGCCAGGTCGCCATCGCCGGCTATCCAGGCGACTCCGAGCTTGGCTCTGGTCGCAAGCTGTGGCTGGGACAGAACCAGATTCACAGCGTCAGTGAGGAGCTTGTGACCTATTCGGTGGACACGTCCGCGGGCGAGAGCGGCAGTGGCGTGTTCATCCAATCCAATGGTGAGTACCTGATTGTCGCCGTGCATACGGTCGGTTCGCTGCTTGGGAACCAAGGCGTACGGATCAACATGCAAGTGTTCCAGACCTTCCAGGAGTGGATGCGCCTGACGTAGGTGTGGCTTGAGCCAGGATTCTGTGATGAACGAGCTATTTGACCGATCGATCCGAATGGGTGCACTGCTCGATGATCTCGCACTGAGGGGCGATCTCGAGCGCCTGCTGTCCGCTTGTGACAGAGGTGCCGTGCCTGATCGGGATACAAGTACGCCTGATCGCGACGCAGGTCTGATCGACGATGACAGGCGAACATTGGATGGCGATCGGCTTCGCGCCGTCCGTGAACCCCAGAGCCTCCGGGGCCCGCACTTGGCTTCTTTTGGAAGCAGGGAAGGGCGAAAGAGACACTCCCCGGGAACCCTGGCTTCCTTTCAAGAAGTCTTGCGGAATCCATCGCGGTTTGCACTGGAAGATGTGGCAGCGACCACCTTCTTTGTCAGCTCGGCGGCGTTTCCTGCCTTTCCCATCACGGAGCACGCCATCGAGGTCGGAAACAGCGCATTTTGGAAAGACCGCCTCCTGGCCGCGCAGCCGTTTCTGGCGCGTGCATCGGCATCTGTTGGCTGCATTGTCCGATCGGAACGCGGCTCCGTCCGTCCTTTGGGAACTGCCTGGCTCCTTCTGCCCGGGGTGATTGTGACCAACCGTCACGTCGCCAGCCTGTTTTGTAACATCAAAGATCGCCAACTCTCCTTTGCGCTTGGCTCTCCGCAGTCCGTCTTTGTCGACGGAAGAGAGCGGATCAGTGAACCGCCGATTCCCATGCAGCAGAGCGCGGCTGTCGTTGATGTGCTCCACATCGACAAGAGCTACGATCTGGCGCTTCTGAGCATCGAGGCAGCGGCCTCAACTGCGTGGGCCCGCGCAGTACCGATCAAGCTCGCCCGCAGACTCCCAACACCACTGAAAGATCACGCTGTTGCGGTGATCGGCTACCCGGACTACCAGCGCAATGTGCTCAGCACGT
Source organism: uncultured Myxococcales bacterium (assembly GCA_964437195.1). Lineage (GTDB taxonomy): Bacteria > Myxococcota_A > Polyangia > Palsa-1104 > JAEUJZ01 > JAEUKA01. The sequence goes on from CAYTGC010000161.1 coordinate 3,722, forward strand.
TGCCGAACGATCTCACAGAGGAAGAGTATCAGCGCATTGTGGGGGTTCTCCATGAGAGCTTTCTGCCGAACCAGGGCCGCAAGTTGGTACAGCCTGGCCTGTTGACCGAGCTTTCCAAGCGAGGCACAGAGGCGCCGCTTCAGATTCTGCGCCACTCCTGCTCGACGCTCGGTGGAAACTCTGGTTCAGTCGTATTGGACCTCAGCAGCGGGGAAGCTCTTGGCATTCACTACGCGAGTCCAGACTGGTTGCAGGACAGCGAGGCGGTTCCTTCCCCGGTTCTCTGCGAGCTGCTAACCCGGCTGCGACTGGACGGACACAGCTAAGCGGTTTCCCGAGCGGCTCCCATGCGGTCAAATGCCACATCTGCGGTTTGTCGGATGGATGGCCAGGGGCGCACTGGCGCTGTGCCCTGCCGAGGACCAGCGTCTCCCTGGTCGATGACCTAACTCTGCGCGGTGTATGATCGAGACATGAACGCGCAAGCAGTCGGCTCGGTCCTCCTTTTGGCGTTTGTCCTTGTGACTGACGCTTCAGCCCGCGCTGATGACAACGGCAGTGCTCCGCCGACCCAGCCGAAGACGCCACAGACAGCAGACCGCCGATCGACACAGATCGAGCTGCAGATTGAGTTCGTGACACCCCTGTCGCGCTACTCCGGGCAAGCGCTTGTGGCTGCTGTCGATCCGCGATTCGTTCTTGGTGGCAAGGTGGTCTGGGTGCAGCATCCAGAGCTGATGGCCCTCCACTCGCGCCAGGCCTTTGCGATCCACAGCCCCTCGCGTCTCGGAATCCGGGGGAGGGAGCGCGGTGCCACCATCTGTCTGTTGTTGACACGCAACATGGTCAATGAAAAGAAGCACTGGGAACTGAGCGCAACGAAGCCCGATGCAGGCTGTCGTGGTGGCGGCTGATTTTGTTGTGGAAGGCAGATACTGGAGGAGGAATCATGAACGAGCAGCAGCTACGTCAGCTATTCTCCAACATCCTCTACGGAACATTGTGTCTTCCCGCACTGATGGGAACGGGCTGTGGCACAGGGTCGAGCAGTCCGGTGACGATTGTACCTCCTGCCCAGCTTCCCATTCTTACGCAAGCGCCGCGCTTGCCAGGACCATTGTGCTCCACGACGACGGTTTTCGGCGCGTCTGGTCTGTCGCCCGCACAACCCACAACGTTTCTGGAAGCTGGCAGATTTGCTCCGCTTTGCTTGCTGGACAACATGTCTTGCGCAACTCCTCCCACAGAGCTTGCACGAAGGCCCCATGTTCGCGTTGGTAGTGAGTGTTCTGATGCAAAGAATGTCGGCGCTTGCCAGTCTGCGTTGGCGCAACAGTTTCGCAGTCTCTGCGAGTCAGGGTCCTGTGATGTTCGCTATGTCGCAACCACCATGGGAGAGACGACCCATGTCCTCCACGACGCAGCGGAATTGGCTGGGTTTCTTGCTCCCATTGATACGGTCCAAGATGCGCAGCTTGTGGCCTGGATGGCAGGTTTCGAGGGCTTCGGCGAAGAGCCGGGTGTTTGCCCCAGCAGCCAGAACTGGGATACGCGACCAGTGGCCTCCGGGTACGACATGACGGTGCTTCACACCATGGCGGGGTGTCTGATGCCTGGGACAGAGCGGTGCGAGATCTCGATCTCAGCAGCCGGTACGCTGATGGTGAAGAGCTGCGTAAACATCAAGCCCTGCATTGTGGTTGGTCGACGACCAGCGGGACTGTCTGAGCCGGAGCGCGGACCTGGGGCTGGGCCGCTTGGCGACTACCTTGCAAATTCCGCACGGCTCGAAGCGGCTGCCGTGACTGCGTTTTCGATCATGGCGGACGAACTTCGCACGTACGGAGCGCCCCCCGATCTCATCGTCCAAGCCGAACGTGCACAAGCGGACGAGGTTCGGCACGCCGCGATCATGACTGCGCTCGCCGAGCAGTACGCCGCCATTCCCAGACAGGTTGAGGTCTCTCGCAGTGCGCCGCGCTTGCTGGCCGACATGGCCGCCGAGAATGAAGTAGAGGGTTGTGTGCGCGAGACGTTTGCAGCGCTCGTTGCGCACTGGCAGTCACTTCACGCGCAAGATCACGCGATTGCAGACGCCATGCGAGGCATTGCGGAAGACGAGACGCGTCACGCGGCGCTTTCCTGGCAGGTTGCACAGTGGGCAGAGCCTCTCCTTTGCCCAGCCGATCGCATCCGTCTTTGTCGCCTGCGGCGAAGTGCTATCGAGACACTTCGGGCCGAATGTTCGGTGACGTTGCCTGACGCACTGATCCAGATGGCTGGGCTTCCAACGGCCACACAGGCGCACTCCTTGCTCGATCAAATGGCGCGTGCGCTGTGGGGGAACACGCTCTTGACCGAGCCGCTGGATGAGCGTTCGGGCGCGTGCTGAGTCTGGCTTGCTGTTGTCCGCAGACAGAAGGGACTGCGTGCTTATTGGTCACTGATTCCGCTGGGAATTGTGATCTGCGTCTGCGCTGAATCGAGCAAGTCTCCCAGGTTGTTCACGACGCCATCGCGTGGAAGATCGGTGGCATTCCCAAACTGGGATGGCTTGTTCTTTCCGTACAGCTGCCCGCTCTTTTTTCCCAGGAAATTCCACTCGATGAACTTCACGATCGACGAGTGTTCAAACTGCACATGCGAGATGAAGTTCCGTTTCGCAAACTTGCCTGCCGCAATGAGAGGCACCCGGGTTCCGTAGTTGCGTCCGTCGATCGGAGCCTGGCGGGGTGGTGCGACATGATCGTAGAATCCTCCGCCTTCATCCCACGTGAGGAGTACCAGTGTCGAGTCGGCGTAAGGAATGAATCTTCCATCAACCGTCTCGCCATACTGGTTGGATAGGACTTGATCGATGACTTTCTGCACCAGCGCGGTGCCTTCGTAAATGTGACTCCACGCAGGATGCTCGTTGGTGTACGTAAGCGCTTTGACAAACGTGACCGCAGGCAGTCCTCCGGCAGCAATGTCGCCTTCGAGACGTCCCAAGTCCTTCAGGTACCTTTGCGCGTACATCGATCCATCGGCAAACTGTGGAAAGTAGCGGAAGGGATTGTCGGACGGATCGTAACTGCAGGCAGCGGCGTTTACTTTGGCAGCGGCGACCTTGCAGTCATCAGGAATCGGTGGACAGGAGTCCTTGTCGAGCGTTCCCTGCTGCGCTGCATTGTGAATCGAGGCGTAGCCCTGGTGGTAGTGGGCAAAAGGAAGCCCGGGCACCGCTTCGATCAGCAGATCTGCGATCGTGGTGTTGTTGAACATGACTGACGGTGGACGATTGCGGAGTGGAGGGGGAAGATAGTTGTAGTAGCTGAGCTGGCAGTCGGTTCCCAGCGCTTGCGGAAAGGCTTGGTTGTCGACAAAGTGAAACTGCGCAGTTGCCAAAAACATGTCATTGGACGACGTCGATCCAATCACTGGCTGAAAGTAGCGATCCGCCAGCGCATACTTTCGTGCGAGCGGCCAGTAGACGGAGGTGACACCCGTGTCATCTGTTCCCTGGGTCGGATCGACCAGCGCGAAGTTCTCTGGAATCGAGCAGTTTGGACCGGCTCCGTACACGAAGCGATCCATCAGGTACTTTGTCCCATCCCAGTGCATCTCATCAAGCTCGCAGGTCGATTCGTGATTGCGATCGAGCGCAAAGTTTGAACCACTGGTAAGGAGCACCGGGGATACCATGCCGGTCAGGCCTGGCTGCGTCGCTGGGGCAGACTCACAACAGCCTGGACCATTTGCGCACGACACACCGGGACCGCCTGTGCAGTAGCGGCCAAAGTAGTTGTCGAAGGTATGGTTTTCCTCCACGATGACAACGACATGACGGATGGCTGAAGCAGGCTTGTAGGCCGCCAGCGCTGCGATGTCTGCTGGGTCCGGGCCGCTTCCCATCGGCGCCGGATTGCTTGGGGTGGATGTACACGCCGCGAGGCCGACTGTGCACAAGAGGAATGCAGAGAGGAAGGGAACAGTCTGAATGGTTTTTTGCATCATGTCTTAGGATATTTCGGAAGTGGGTCGCGCCGCGACGAATATTCTCGACGGATGATGGCCAAAATTGGACATCAGATGGTCCGCTCTTTGTCCGGGCCGTACGCGAGACCAGCTGTCGTGCGGCGAATGAAACGGCTTTCTTGAGACGGTGGCGCGGAACTCGCCGTGTATCGCGCGCGTGTTTCTGCAAGGGTTCGCCACAGAAGTTGCAGAGGAGTGGCCCATGATCCGATAAGCTGGTTTACTTATCCTGATGAGTTCGGAAACCCTTCCTGCGGGCCTTGGGCCACCACCCAGTCGGCAACGGCCCGACTACTTGCGCGCTCTGGCGCAGCTCCCGCAGCCGCAGCGCGTGGCGGTCTATACGGTGTCGCTCGCCCTCGCCAGTGCCGATGGAGACTTGGATGCAGATGCAGCAGAGTCGATGTATCGGCTGCTCGATCTTCGCGGCCTTGATGGTCCGTCCCGCATGCATGCGCATGCGCAGCTTCTGCACGATCACGGTGTTCGGGAATATCTGGTTCCGCTTGCGTCGCTTGGTGATGATGCACGACTAGAGTGTCTGTTTCTGCTGAGCGAAATCGCGCATGCAGATGATCGAGTCACGGAGAAGGAGCGCGCCATCCTGGCGGAAGTGCAGCTGGTGCTGGGACTGCAGGACGAGCAACTCCGCTCGCTCCAAGCGTTTGTTGGCATTGCGCGCGCGCTTCGTCATCGAGGGGTCGCGCAGCCTGTTGCAGAGAACATCCTCCGACGAGCACAGGTGCGGCTGCGCGCGGTCGGAATTCGAATGCGAAGCCGATCGCACGGTCAACCTTGGTGGCGCCGTGAGTGGACAGCCATCGTGGTCGGAATCATCTTTGCACTGCTCGTGCTTTGGAGTGGACATGGCGGGATGGTGTCCTTGATAGGTGGTGTACTCTGCGGGGTACTTTCCTTTCTGCTGCTGCGTCGGCCACGCGAGCTACCGCTGCTTTCTTGGGTCCGCGTGGGTCATCGCCGAGGACTCATTCAAAATCTGCGTGACTCCATCGCCACATTGACTTCCCTTCTGGATTTCCAGTCTCAGCGCAGCGCGATCTCGGACCAGGAACGCCTGACCATTCAGGATCTGAGTCGACATCGCGATCTGCTGATCACGCTCCTTGACAAGCATGTCAAGAGCACGGACTCACCATCGAAAATGCTGACCTCAACAAGCTCTGTGCCGGGTATGCATCTCGATGCGCCGCGCGGTCCAAAGCTCTCCTACAAGCAGGTGCGGAAGCAGCTTCTGGATGCCGACGTATTGCTCTTTCGCGGTACGCGTCCGATCTCGCGAATGCTTCAGGTTGGGGCGCGTAGCAGCTATTCCCATTGCGGCTTGGTTGCATGGTGGCACCGTCGGGCCATGCTGCTGCATGCGGAGGGCGCGTGCATCCAAGCGGTTCCACTTAGCATGGCACTGCACAGCTATCCGGGGGAAGTCGACTGGTATCAGATTCGTGGCGATGTCCGCGATTCGTCAACGGTCGTTCGGATCATTGAGGAAGCACAAGTGAACCTTGGCTTGTCCTATGCTCATACCGATCTGCTGCGAACCATCCTAAACGACGTCGCTGGCATGGAGCTTCCAGAAGACTGTGAGGAGCCGCGTGCCCTGTTCTGTTCCCAGTACGTTGCGCGCTGTTTTCGCCGAGCGGGGCTTCCGCTTCATCCCCAGAGTGACATCGAGACATTCCCTTCCGAGGTTGCGCTCTCTCCGGTGCTTCGTTTCGTTGGAACCATCGTGCCTGATCTCAATCGTGATGAGATGCGGGCACTGCTCGACCGGAGTCGGGCATGCTGAGCGACGTGACCCAGCAGCTGCTTGCGCAGGCCAAGCCAGATACCCGTCGAGCGCTACGCCAGCTTGCGACAACCCTGATTCCCCTCGCGCTGATATGGGCGCTGATGTTGCAGGTGGTCGAAAGCTCGCGACTGCTCGCACTGGGCCTGTCTCCGCTTGCAGCGGCCCTGATGCTGCGCGTATTTGTCTTTGCGCACGACTGTGGGCATGGTTCATTTTTTCCCTCCAGAAAGGCCAATGATTGGTGTGGGTTCTGGCTTGGTGCCCTGTCGTTGACGCCGTATCGCTACTGGCAGCACACCCACAACGCGCACCATGCCACATCAGGAAATCTGGACCGACGCGGACTTGGGGATGTCACAACGCTGACGCGGCGAGAATATGAAGCCCTCCCTCCTTCACAGCAGCTCGGGTATCGGCTGGCGCGCAGTCCGTTGCTGATGCTGGGAATGGGTCCGGTCCTGTTGTTTTGGATCAAGCATCGACTGCCTTGGGATCTTGCCCGCAAGTATCGGAAGGAATGGCAGAGCATTCTGGCAACAAACGGAGTCCTGCTGTTGGCGCTGCTGTGGGCGCATGTTTCTGTCGGAATCTGGAATGCTGTGCGGGTGATCGTGCCGACGGTCTGGCTTGCTCACATCGGCATCCGTGAGGGAATTGCGGCGTTTCACTTTAAGCTCTGGGACGAGGACGCCGGGAGAATGATTCCGTTTCCATGACTTCGATGACACCAGCTTTCGACGGGAGTGCCGCAGCGGGAGAAGCTGATGTAGACTATTATCTGCCAAAGGCGGAGCGGCTGCGATTCACGTCAGCACGAGCCGCGCAAAGTACCGATTTCGGAGCCCATCACAAGGAGGCATCATGATCATCGTCACTGGACCGAATGGGAATACTGGTCGTCAGATCATCTCTGGACTGCAGGAGAAACAGATTCCCTTTGTTGCGCTGGCACGAAGCCCGGAGAGACAGAGACAGCTCACCGCGCAAGGGATTCCCAACATTTTTGCAGATCTCGAACAGCCCGACAGCCTGCGCGCAGCATTCGAGATGACAGGCGCGGATCGTGCTTTTCTGGTTTGTACACCAGATGCTCGACTGACTCGCTGTGAGAAAAACTTCATTGCCGCAGCCAAGGCGTCGGGGATCCGTCACATCGTCAAAGCCGGAGCCTATGCTGCCGATCGCGGCTCTGAGAGTCCCAATCTGCGCATGCACGCCGAGGTTGAGGACGCGCTACGGGAGTCCGGCGTTTCCTACACGATCGTTCGGCCCCATGGCTTTATGCAGACCTTTTTCTGGATGTCGGCTCCGCTCGTCATGCAGGAGGGAATCCTTAGCTATCCTGCTGGGGACGGACCGATTCCTCTCATCGACGTACGCGATGCGGGGTCTGCAATGCTGAAGGTTCTAACGGAGCCGGGGTATGAGAACCGCGCTTTCAACTTGACTGGACCCGAGGCACTGACCAGCAGCCAAATGGCCGAGACGTTGTCGTCCGTGATGGGTCGTCCGATCAAGTACGTCGAATCGAACCTGGACGATTTGGATGCGCTGATGCGGCAGATGGGAGTTCCAGACTATCCACGCGAGCACGTCTTGTGGTGTTTCCGCGAGCAAGCGAAAGGCAGCTTCAACTACACGTCGAGTGACCACCAAGACCTGGGACTTCCGCTACGTACCTACGCGGAGTTCGCGGCGGATCTGATGGCCGGAAAGACCAGCGCTGCGACTTCGGACTTTTCACGCTAGGTCCGTTACACTCCAAGTGACAGGGCTTGTGCCGTGTCTCCATGTTCGCGGAAACGCCCCCTTTTCGCTTACATGGAGTGTTCCCACCGACTTCCAGGGACGCAAGATCAGACTGTATTTTGTCGACGGACGAGTGCCAATCTGAGGTGCAACCGGACAA
>CAYTGC010000162.1:0-11455 GCA_964437195.1 uncultured Myxococcales bacterium
GGTACGCAAACCGTAACCACAGCGCCTTGGGGTGTTGGACGGCGAAGAAACGATCCTTTAGTGCACTGCCGACACAGCGAATAGGGCTTCTATTGCTAGGGAGGACTTCACAATGCCAAGAATCAGCCTCATGCCTGCTTATCGACCTGACCACAGAGTAATAGATGGAAAACAGTCGTTCCCTCCTCATATTGTTACCCTAGATCAGTATTACCCTCATCCTAAATTCTCATTGCGAGAACGGCCTTTTGTCACAATCACCTGTGGGAAAGATATAGACTTACTCTTGGCTAGTTCACCATTAAGACTTTCCTTCTCGGTTCCAGACGTGATATCTGCGTCGCAAATAGGTGGACACGCATCGTTGTCGGTGACACTCCAAATCTGCTCTCTCGATGACCTAACCCCTTTAGGAATTATCAAGCAGATCTCCAGCAGCATATGCGCAGAGAATCGTATGTTTCGTGAATACATTGAGAAATATAATATTGTTAGTTCTCTGCTAAAAAGATTAGCCCTTTCAAAAGGAGCGGATATTGATTCATTCTTTAAAAATGTTATTCAAGCGCAGACAGAAAGCCAGTATCAGGAGCGATTTTTGCTATCTGTTAAGCTGCTTGAAATGATGAATATTTTTGATCAGAAGGAGCTATTGGTTGCGGCTAACTTTTTGGCGGAAATTGCTGGAACAGAGTTTCACTACCTGCGGGACTCTCACGAACTGATTGAAGCATTAGCAGACCAATCTCGGCAATTCGCCGATAGGCTGCATCGACAGATCGATGAAATTCTTCATGCGCCAATTTTCCAAGAGTATGAGGCACGATGGCGAGGATTAGCGCTGTTGGCATTCCACTTATCACATAATATGATGACAGTGAGAATGCTGAGTATTAGTCTCGATGAATTCCGGTCCGATCTTATGGCTGAAAAGCCAGTAAGTGAATCGCTACTGTTCTTGCGATTGCAAGAGTTGATCAACGACGGTACCTCCTATAATCCAGTGACGGCGGTTGTCACCGGATATTATATTGAGATGAATAAGACCAATACTGTTTTACTAGAGAAAGTCGCTCTCGTGGCTGAGATGGTTTTTGCACCATTTTTTTTCAATCTGGCGCCAGTTGACAGCGAGGGGAAACCGTATGCTGGGCTGCTGCAGCATCGCTACAAAGAAGAGGTGGAGGATGCTGTCCCCTCACCGGAGTGGCACCGTCTTCGGTCACTCCCGCAATCCGCTTATCTTGGACTGTGTCTGCCCCGTATCCTTGGGCGTGAGCCATACGGTGAATGGAATCGAGACGGAAGTGGCCATGATGAAGGAATCGTTTCACAGTCGCAGTATCTGTGGGTGGCATCTACCTATTTCATTGGCCGCCAAATATTGCGCAGTTTTTTTAGTACTGGTATGCCGAATTATTTATGCGGCAGCAATCGCGGTGACGAGTCTCTTCCCTGTGCAAGACTACAAACAGGCAATGGCGTGAGCGAGCACAGGAGGACCGCTGAGATTGGCCTAGACCTCCGCGGGGAATACCTTCTATCCAGCATCGGCTTGATCCCAATTATTCAAGAACGTAAATTTGGAAAAGGTCCGGCTGTCTGTCTATACTCATTAACATCCTTGCTCACATTACCCCCCTTTCCCGAAGAAGAAGGTGTCGAGCACAGAAAAGCGGGTCTGGATGATTTATTGTTAGCTAATCGTTTTATCCATTGCATTATTTCAATATGGAACTCAATGAGACTCGAAGGCTATCCTATGGAGTTGAGAATGGAATCGATCAAGGATTGGCTGTTGAATTTTAAGCACGGCCCGATTCCCTGCTCAGAGGAGTCTGTGGCTAGTTTTCCAATCCGTGATTTCAGTACAGCCATCCACTTCGAGGAAAGGGCCGTCGGTCTTTGTGTGGTGGATATATCGATGGCCTTAACTTCCTTTTTGGAAAGGATGGATGGCCGATATTGTCCTGTTTTGCGATTTTCGATTCCGCTAATGTACTAAATTCGTCAGGCTCGACAGGCTGGGTCGGCGGCTTTTGCGCAGAATGTACGAAGAGTGATAATTTTTGGCACTTTTCAGTCACTTCAAGAGAATTATACGGTTATAGCAAATCGCCTCCAATTTATATTAATGATGGAAACAGTTTGAAGGCCGTAGGCATTCAAAAGACCCTCACCTTGCTCCTGCGCTTAGTGATGAGGGACCGATCGCTGTTCCACGCTATCCAAATTAGCACAGCCAACGAGGATGCTGAAAGAAGGAGTCCACGATGAAGAGGATCAAAATTTGCTTGACGGTACTATCGAGCTTACTCCTGTTGTCACCCATGCAAGCCTTGGCAGGTGGGGATGAGGCACCTGCGGCATCGGATGTCGTCATTTTTCCAGATGGCTCCGAGGAGACAATAGCAGGCGTTAAGGTGCGAAACTGGACTAGCCCCGATTGGAAACAACCGGCATGGCGGTCGTGGGAAACTGCCCAGTTTACGATAAAGTCAGGTAATCCGACGCCATCTGTGGTTGTGCTTCATGAGACGGGTGATGATCGTGCATTCCTCGCTGCTAGAGCCATGGTGCATTTCTTTGTGGCAAGAGACGGCACCATCTATCAGGTCGCGCCCATGTCTCGAAGGTACGCACACTCGCAACTAGTCAAGAGATCTGTCGGTATTGAGATAGCCAATGGTGCCAATGGGAAAAATTGTCCTGCTCCCGGAGCGCTCGACACTCTCACAGTTGACTGGATGGGTTGTATAGGTCAGAAACTCGCGATTCCAAGTGCGGTGCAGTTTGAATCAGTCTATCGGCTAGTGACTTTGTTAGCCGACAAGTTTAACATTCCAAAGCAAATTGCGAACGCGACGATGGCGCCCGGAAGCTTTCTCGCGAGCGCACAGGGCGTCAATACCGGCCCAGGAGTCGAAGCCCACCTCGATGCTTACAAAGGCGTTTTGACCCATAGTATCCTCTATGCACCGGAAGGTCGAAACGATGGAGGTACGGCTGCCCTGTACCTTTTATATCGATGGGATGGGAATAACCATGACTATGCGTACTGTAAAGTGCGCGATGTTGTGCCACAGAAGAGGATGAGTAGGACACCGTCAAGCTCGTTTTCCTTTGATAAGGTAAGTTATCTGACTTGGCTTACCCCTTATGATACAAACGAAGCTGGTGGCCCGTGCTACTCTCAGAAATGAACGCCATGTGATGACGTGACGACTCTCCATTCAACGATTTCCCCACCGGACGCTACCAGTATGGCGAGGAAGGCGGACCTGACCCAATATCCGCAGCCATCCACGCGACAACGCCATTGCTCATGTTTCCTGACCAGCCGCTACTGAACATTCCTATTCGTCTGTGGCGAACGTTGCCGTACGCTTCTCGGCAATTCCAACACCCGTTGTTCTTGCATATTTTCTCGGATGTGGTAGGGGGCGATGCGAGTTGGTGCATCGGCGGTGTGGCCGGGAGTGCTGGCGTACCGCTGGTTGGTTGGCGAAGTGATGGCCGCTGGCGGACTGTCCACATGGGGCAAGGAGCCAGGGCAGCAACCCTGACACAGAACCGACCAGGTGCCAGGCAAAGACGCGGTGCGGGCAAGCATGTAGGGAGTCGACCAAGGCAGCTGGACAGCTTCCTGCTTTCCCTCGACTCATTCACTCGGATCGGGATGGCCGCTGGGACTCGATGCTCGTATTGGAAAGAGCGCAGGCACTCGGACGGCGGAGCCAGTGACGGAAAGGCTCAGCCGTAGACGTGCAGGGTCACCTTGGGCACGGCGCAGGTGTTCCCTGGGAATGATGGGCAGCTCCTCACGGGCGAGTTGTTACTGAGGCATTGCCAGCAATGAGGGGCGAACGGCGAGGGCGCGGCATTAGCCACGGCTTTCATCGTTTGCGACGCAATACCGGACGGCATCGCTAAGCGGGCAGTGCTGCTGATTTGAGATCGCACCGCGAAGGCCGACCGTTCACGGGCGCTTGGTGTGAGCGGCCCAAAACGCCGAACCACGCACCCTGTAAGATGCGAATAAAATCGCAAATTTATGGCCCCTGGAGCCTTCTTAGGTAAGGCGATCTCCACGCCAGAATATTTCAAGTTATCGTCGGTGAACATGAGATCCTGCGTTCTCATTGGCAAAGGTGATCGCATTCAGCACTTTGCACACTGCGAAAAAAATGGTCGACGAATGAGCAGTCTGGTGCCCGCTCGGGAAAAATATTTTGCCGTGAACCTAACCTCTCGATCTTGTGGCGAGGTGGGCGCTCGCTTCGGGGGGCCGAATCAACCAGGCGGATTCAGCTAGGCGAATGCAGGTAGCTGCTTCAGGTAGCTGTTTCAGCTAGGCGCATACAGCTACCTGTACAAGGTGGTTGTTTTAGGTGGTTGTTCTGGTGTTTAGATAACTTCTCGATCTCGCATGCTTGCAATTTTTACGCCATAAGCAAGATCGTCCATGATTGAGAGATATTGCATTATTTACAAAGAGAACTTACAGCGTCCTACATGGTCAATCACAAAGGTGGTTGATCCAGGTGGTTGTATTAGCTGGTTGATCCAGCTACCTGCATGCAGCTACCTGAATCACCTAGGCGCATTCAGGTGGTTGAATAAACCAGGCGGATGCAGCTACCTGATTTAGGGCTTCGCGCACTCACTTTTGGGGCTGCATTTGTTTGCAATAAAACAACGGCTCTATTGAGAGTTTATCATCGCAGGCAGGTTGACGTGCAGCGAAGAATCGCGAAAACATGATCATCATGCAGCGGCGATGCCGAAACAGGGATTGTCAGATCTGGTTGCCACCACCACCATTTCTAAATAGTTGCGCGCTGTATTGCTCAGAGGAATGCAGACGGCTCGGACAATACACCCTGAGTGATGCGGTGGTAGCTGATGACCCAATCGTAGCGATCAATCAATTCGGGAAGAGAAGGAATGCCTTCTACGTGCGATTGGGGACACGGCTCTCCACCTATTGGAGGTTTTTCCCCGCAGAATCGATGCCTCTGCCATTTTCGGAATTTCCTCCGCTTCCGATACCGGGTCGATACCGGGTCCAGCTTTTCGATATTGGGCAGGTACTCATTCGTGATTCCGAGATGCGGATTTTCATCCCTGCGGAATACATCAAGACATTTTGCCGATTTACAGATGGCGGGCGTTCATCCACAAAACTGAGTAGATAGCATGGCTAACGCAGATACAATACGTTCAATGCTTCTGGCCGGTGAGGAACTGGTGCGCTTGTTGGTGAGTTCACCAAATGGCGCCTACAGCATTCCAGAGCAGGGCTACATCCGGCCAGCCAATGTTCCGTCGAACTTGATGGGGCTTGTGCTCGTCAATATGTACGACCACGAGGGTCGGGAAACGCGGACGCGAATACCGGCGATGCTGCTCGGCGAATCCGCGCCGAACGCGACACCGAGTCCGCCCGGCACAAGCGCTCCGCAACCTGCGGCACAGGCACCACCTGCCGCAACTCCGACGCCACGACCACTGTTGCCAGGGGTCCAGATTGGTGCGGTGCCATCGGCGGGAGCCACGGTTCGATCTGCTTCGTCGACAGTTGCGCCTGGCCCGATAGGTGGTCTGCCACCACCACCGCCGGCACCGGCATCTGCCGTGGGCGGGCTGCCACCGCCGCCGCCGCTTCCTGCCCAACTGCAAGCGGACGAGGAGGACGACGACGATGATGGTGCGTCCCAGCCCGAGCTGGGTCGAGAGCTGGCGCTGGCACAGGCGACGCAGCTTCGCTCGATGACGCTGCAAGCCGAGGAGGCAGCGGGCGCGGCCATCGACATGGAAAAGATGACTGTGCTTCGGGAAGCGCAGTACACGCGCGAGGTCGGCGAGGCGTTTCAACTCAACTCCGCGATGCGGCGCGAGGTGTTTGCGACGCAGACAGCGTACCAAGAAAAGGCGCTTCGGCAGCTTGATCTCGTCGATGTGGCCACACGGCGAATGCTTCAGCTTTCCGACGAGGTGGTCCGGCGCATCAAAGATCCGCAGTTTCAGCCTGCGCCACCGCCGCCGCCGCCACCACCGCCACCGCCTGACTATGCAGGTATTGCGATAGCGCTGTTTCAAGCGCTGGGCAAAGTCGGCGCGGCTTGGTCCCCAGGAAACAAACGCAAGCCCAATCGCAGAGAGCGGCAAGCGGTCTTGAAGATGCTCGAAAAGGCATCCGTCAGTGGTCCGCTCGGCTTGAAAGAAGTGCTGAGCGAATATGTCAACAAGCCCGGAACCGAGCCGACGCAAAGCGGCGCGCAAGGAGCAAGCACGCCGAGCGATGGCGCAGATGAAAAGACCTTCAGCATTACCAAGAAGCAGCTTTTGGATTTGGTAGAGAGCGGCGCGATTGGTGCGCTTGCAGAGACAGGCAAGCTCGCTGAGATGATTCGTACCGACAAGCTTGATGAGTTTGTGAAGCTGATCAACATGGCCGGGGAAGGCTGATGCGCAACTACTGGAAGGTTCTGAAGGTCAAACCAAATAGCACAAGCAGCCAGATACGCAGCGGATACTTGGCGGCCATGCAGCACGCTCATCCAGACAAAGGCGGTAGCAAAGAGCAAGCCGCTTTGGTCAATGAAGCTTATGCGGCGATTGGCGATGAGGAATGCCGACAAAAATACAATGAACAGCGGGCAGCCTGGGCTACAGAGATAGGCGCATCGCTCTGTCTATCCTGTGGGGAAGCAAACCGGATTGCGCGTAAACCGTCTCGGCGTGAGCGCTTGGTCTGCGGTCATTGCGGGGCTCCGCTGGAGATTAGCGATCACACGGTCAGTGAGCTTCAAACCCGGACCTTGCGCATTGCGGCAGACACATTGGTGCAAGAAGTAGGCTCGGCGCTGCTTGAGCGCTTGCGCGTCGAAGTCTTGCGGAGGATTGGATGAAAACGCTTCCTTCACGAATCGAGAAACAGCCACCGGCTTCGTTCTTTGCAAACATCTTGGCGTACCTCGCAGAGACGTATCCGAATGCGAAGTTTACGGACGAGGACTTGGCCGTTCTCAAGCCGATATGGGAAGACCTGTGGCGGGCAGGCCGAACGGCGGAAGCGACCGCGCAGACGACGTGCTCATGCAACGGCAAGGCGCTGTTTCCGTCAGCGGCGCTTGGCGTCGAGTACAAAAAGGGCATCGCTCGCCCACCTGTGAAAGCGCCTCGGGGGTCGCTGTATCGACTGGCGGCCTATCGGGAGTCGCCGGTCATCGAGCGACAGAAGCGACTCTCGACGGCAGCGGTGAAGCGCGCCGAGGAGGTGAACGCAGACATCAAGCGGTTTGTCGATGAGCTGCGAACGAATCCGCCACGCACCGAGCATGCAGCCGAAGCCAAGCGGGTGCGACTCGCCGCGCTCCAGCAGCGACTCGCGGAGGCGATTGACGTGGCGCGGTCGACGGCCCTGGAAGCGCAGGTGGCGCGGGCCGAAACGAACTACGGCTGGACCAAGCATCTGCCAGGGATTCCGGCGCTGCCAAAGCCCGTCGATGCGCCCGAAATCGTCGCCACGCCGAAGGCCAAGAAGTCTGCGGCCAAGCCCAAGAAGGAGGCTGCCAAGAAAGCAGCGGCCCCAACGGCGGCAACGCCCGACGAGGACAAAAAGAAGGGCAAGCGAGCCGTCGTCGGGCCGGACAAGGACAAAGACGCCAAGATGCAGCAGGCCATCACGGCGGCGCTCGCCCAGCAGCTTGAGCAGCTTGGTTTCAAGCCGAAAAGCTAATGCAGGCGCAGGATGTCGCATATCGGCTCGTGCAGGGCATTCGCAATGCCCTCGTCGAGAATCCGCCCGAAGGGGTTGAGACGGACTACGCCGAGTCGTGGTTTCAGCGGCACTTCGCGTCGGTGCAGGCGATGTTTACGCAGACGCTTTCGCCGCTGCTTGAGCCGCTTACCGAGCGACTGGACCACGAGAACAAGCGCAAGTGGCACCTGCACAGTGCGGCGAGCGTGCGGGCGTGGATGGCGAAGGCGGTGCGCGAGGAGCAAGAGTGGCTGCTCAGTCGCGTGCTGGCGCATCGACCCGACTTGACCGAGGTGGTCAAGGAGCTTGCGGCGGCGCATGGACTGGCGTTTGAGCCGCTGCTCGCGAGCAGTCGGACGGTGTATCGGCTGGTTCCATCGGTCAGCGAAGACCGGCTGGTGGTGTTTGAGGCTGACGGTCTGACCGAGCTGCCGCAGGTGCTCGGGCGTGAGGATTTCGTCGGGTTTGCCAAAGCCGCGTACTGGAACGACGACGCGACGGCGCAAGTGCTCACCGAACTGGCCGGGACGTGGTTTGGCCGGACGCTGCCCGAAGAGACGCTGCCGATCACGGACGAACACGCCGAGCGGCGCGAGCAGCTTCTTCAGCAGACCCGACTGGAGGGCATCCAGAGCGAGGAGCAGGCCGAGTCACGCCTGCAAATTCGGCTGCGGCTGCTTTCCGAAGCGAAGACCGAAGCGCCCCGCGACCGCTACGTGACGCTGCCGAAGCCCGATCCGAACCTGGCCCCGACGGCGCGCGAGCTACACGAACTGCTGGTCCGGGGAGAGGAGCCGCGCACGCCGCATGATCGGACGCTCGCCAACTTTCAGGCGATTGCGGTGCTGCTCGACAAGCCCAAGGCGGGTGAGGCGGCGATGCTGATTCGCTACACCGGCTGGGGCGGGCTGTCGGTCGAAACCGCCAAGACGTATCTGCCCAAGGCGCTCGCTCCCGACGAAAAAGCGATCCTGCACGAATACTACACACCGACGAAGCTGTGCCTGGACTTGGCGCACTTGCTTCTGCCACGCATCCCGCATCTGCCGCGCCACCAGGGCGAGGTCTTGGCGCTGGAGCCATCGGCGGGCATCGGTCGGCTGCTCAATGCCTTTTCGATTCCCGGTTTTGAGTCGCTGAGCTTCACCGCCATCGAATACAGCCAGATCTCGGCGGCGCTGCTGAGACGGATGCGGCCCGACGTTACGGTGCTGCACTCATCGTTTGAGCAGTGGATTGTAGCGACGGCGGGACGGCTGGATGGGAAGTTTGGCCTCGTCCTGTGCAATCCGCCGTTTGGGCAGCGCGGGGCGGAAGCGGCCATCGACCCCGACACGGCGTTTCGAGAGAAGAAAGCCCACATCTACTTCATGCGGCGAACCCTTCGACTGCTCGCCGAGGGTGGACTTGCCGTTTTCATCATCCCGTATGGATTTCTGTCGTCGAAGGCGCCGCAGTTTGTGGCGCTCCGAGAGAACTTCATCAAGGAAGCCCACCTGCTGGCTGCCTTTCGGCTGCCCTCGAACATCTATCCGGGGGCAGGCATTGTCACCGACGCAATTGTCGTCGAGGCGCGGGGCGGGCTGCTCCACTCGGTGCTGTCCGATGACCAGTTCATCGTCGATGGTCAGTATTTTGCGGCCCATGAACATCACGTTCTCGGAGAAGAAATCGGCAAGCCTGGCGATCCGGACGATGATGCGTTCCGCTATGAAGTGACCGGCTCCTACGTCGGGCTGCCGCCGTCCCCGACGATTCGGGAGCGCTGCACAACCTGCCAGGTGACTCGCCCAACCCCGGTGGTCCCGCAAGCGGTGCGGCGCTCGCGGCAGCGTCAGGCCGATCTCCCGGAATCGGTTTCGGTGGCGTCGTCGCTGGGGCTGCGGGTCGGCAAGTACCTCGATCTGGTGGCCAAGCGCGATCTGGCGTCGCTGGCCCAAGCGCGGGCAATGCACCGTGAGCTGCTCGACGACGTGCTGAGCTTCACCGCGCAAAGCCGGGTGAGCGAGCTGGATGGCTTTGTGGAGGTCGAAGGCATCACTGCGCTGACTTCGATTTGGCAGCGCGACGGCAAGATCGCTGAGGTCTTGGCGCAAGCGCCACTCGTCGAGCAGCGCTATACCGGCAGTGACTCGCTGGCCGATACCGCTGGCTGGCTGGAACGTCAGCGCGGCCCGTTCACCGAGTTTGCGCTGCGTGAGTTCCGCTCCCAGCTCGGCTTTGGCAATCCCGACCCCGCGACGATGGAGGCCGAGCTGGTTCGCGCAGCGTTCGCCAAAGACTTCACGTCGCCGCCCGTCTGGATGCACGAGGACGCCTATTACACCGGCCTCGTCGGGCAGCGCTACGCCCGTGCCGTCGGGTTTCGCACCGATCCGATTGCGGCAAGCCAAGTGGCTCGTCTGCGGTCCATCATGCGCTTTCCCAACTTCGCGGACATCGATCCGAATCCGCGACTGACCTGGATGCCGGTGCGGCTGATTCGGGCGTGGATGAGCGAGGTGCTTGGCAAGCAAGTCGGCGAGCTGGTCCGCGAGGACGGCATGCTCACGCTCGTCGGCACGCCCTACGCCTATCTCGAATCGAAGATCGGTGAAAAGACCGAGGCTGCCGTGCTGTTTGGCTGGCTGAACATGGACCTGCTGCTGTTCCGGCCCCCGTACACGCGGCTGGTCGACGACGAAGGGGAACAAGAGAGCGCCGAAGAAGCGCTGGAGCGGGTGCGACTGCTCTACACGAGCACGAAGGTGACGCACTTCCGAACCTGGGCCGCGAGCGAGCAGGAACGCATCGACGTCATCGAGGCGGCGTATGCGGCCATCGCCGGGAACTTCATCATTCCTAAGTTTGACTCGTCGCCGCTTCAGATAGCGCGCTGGGGCACGAGCATCACCCTCAAGCCACACCAGTGCGCCGTCGTCCGTCGGCTGGTTCATTACAACGGCGGGCTAAACGCTTTCGATACCGGCGTCGGCAAGACCTTTTCGGGGATCGCGACCCTCGCCATTCAGCGCGAGCGGGGCGTGTGCCGTAGACCGCTCGTCGTCGTCCCGAACACGCTCATCTGGAAGTGGTATCGCGACATCCTGCGCTGTCTGCCCGACTACCGCATCGTCGTCGTGGGCTCATCTCGACGACTGGACCGCAACGGCGTCTGGGTATCGAATCCCGACACCGAGCAAGAGCGCGAGCAGAAGTGGCGACGGTTCCAGAGCGGTCAATACGATGTCGCGATCGTGCCGTATTCGTTCTTTCCGACGATCGGCATGCGCCTCGACGCCTGGAAGCGGTTTGCGCAGAGCACGCCGATTCTGGCGCGCAAGGTCCAGCTCAAGGCGCGTGAGTTTGGCGAGATCATCGAGCGAGCCATCGAGCGGCAGCGCTCAGGAAAAGACGCCACGCCGCCGAAGGTCAGTGACAAGAAAGCCGCTGATATCGTCGGCGAAGAGGTGTGGGAAAAGGCCGACGATGAAACCAAGGCTCAGATCCGCGAACAGATCGCCGCCGAACTGCTCCGTCAGCAGCTTGAGGAAGAGAAGAAGCTCCGCGCCATCGTCGAGAAACTCAGTTCGCTGAGTGAACGCAACCGGGCGCTCGTCGCGGAAGCGACCGAACAGTGGGCCGCCGAGATGGCCTCGGGCGGCGAAGGGCTGACGTTCGAGGAGATCGGCATCGACATGATTCTCGTCG
>CAYTGC010000163.1:0-11433 GCA_964437195.1 uncultured Myxococcales bacterium
CTCTGATCGCGTCGGCTTGGTGTTAGGATGGCGGAAAGAGACATGCACGACACGACTCGATCTCTGCAGGCTCGTCGCAACATCCGCCAAGGCACGCTGCTCTTTTTTGCGGCGGTGCTGGCGGTTGGCTGTGGTGGGTCTGCCCCCGAGGCAAGCCCTGCCCTTTTGAGCGGCATGCCCCGCTGCGACGCATCGCTTCTGCACCCACACATCACGGTCGGCAGCGTCGCAGGCCAGCCCGGCAAGACGATCGTCTATGTCGATGGCATCATGGCCTGCGTCGATGACTCAAGTCGGGTGGACCAAATCCTGACCCAGCTTGAAGTCAAAAACCCGGGCATCCTCGCCCGCTAGCTTCCCGCCCATCAAAACGCCGAACAGCCGGTGATGTCCTCGCCCACGATCAGGGTGTGGATGTGATCGGTGCCTTCGTACGTGAAGACCGACTCCAGGTTGCACATGTGGCGACCGCTCTGATACTCGTCGGTGATGCCATTGGCCCCGAGAAGGTCACGGGCATTTCGGGCGCACGTAAGCGCCATCTTCACGTTGTTGCGCTTGGCGAGGCTGACCTGCTGCGGACGAACCTTGCCCGCTTCTTTGAGCCGACCAAGCTGAAGGCACAGAAGCTGCGCCTTGGTGATCTCTTGCAGCATGTCGACGAGCTTGAGCTGCACGAGCTGGTGCGAGGCGATCGGCTTGCCGGCAAACTGCACGCGGTCTTTGGTGTACGACAGCGCTTCGTCGTAACAGGCCATCGCCGCGCCGACCGCCCCAAAGGCAATGCCAAAGCGGGCCTGGTTCAGACAGGACAGCGGGCCGCGCAGGCCCTTGACGTCGGGTAGAAGCGCCGACTTGGGAACCAGGCAGTCCTCGAAGACCAGCTCCGAGGTGACCGAGGCGCGCAGCGAGAACTTGCCGTGGATGTCGCGGGTGGAAAAGCCTTTCTGACCGCGATCGACAACAAAACCACGCACGATGCCATCGTCGCACTTGGCCCAGACCACGGCCAGATCGGCCAGTCCGCCGGACGTAATCCAGCGCTTTTCGCCGTTTAGGACATAGCCATCGGCGGTTTCCTTGGCGGTGGTACGCATGCCACCGGGGTTCGAGCCAAAGTCAGGCTCGGTCAGGCCAAAGCAGCCAATCAGCTCGCCCGTCGCCAGCTTGGGCAGATAGCGCTGCTTTTGCTCCTCGGAGCCGAAGGCGTGGATTGGATACATCACCAGCGCGCCCTGGACTGAGGCAAAGCTGCGCACGCCGGAGTCGCCGCGCTCAAGCTCCTGCATGATCAGACCGTAGGCGACCGCGTTGAGCCCCGGACAGCCGTAGCCGACGAGGTTTGCCCCCAGCGCGCCAAGCGCCCCGAGCTTGCGTGGCCAGTCACGGTCAAACGTCCCGTCGCGGAAGTGGCGGCCAATCACGGGCATGATCTCCTCGTCGACAAAACGACGGAAGGTCGAGACGACGAGCCGTTCTTCCTCGCTGAGCAGATCGCTGATTTGGAAATAATCGACGCCGGTAAAGGGCATGGGCAGCTCCTTGCAGTTGGGGGATCAGCCGGATGGCCGCCGCTCGGCGACGAGCAAAAGCTCAAGTCCAGCACGAGTCAGCGCTGAATCCGTCGGAACCTCTGTGTGGGAAATAGAAAACGCGCCCTCAAATCGCCGATGGATTTCCTCCACCGTCGAGGCATAGGGCGGTCCACCGGGATAGTCGTGCGGATAAAACAGGCCCACCAGTAGGCCTCCGGGTCGCACAAGCGCACTGACCGCGGCCACGTAGTCGTCTCGACGCCCCGGCTGGATGGCGCAAAAGCAGTTGTGCTCGACCACAAGGTCGAACGAAGCCCGCTGGCTCGCATCGGTGTCGGGCCAAACGAACAAGTCCTGCGCAAGAAAGTGGAGCCGATCGGAAAGGCCGTGCTTGTCCGCCTGCTTCTGCCCGATCGCCACCGCCGCTGGGGCAATGTCGATTCCGACGACGCGACTGCTGGGACCGCCGACCTGGGCAAGCAAGACGGCTTCATGCCCGCGCCCGCAGCCCACCACCAGCGCCCGCGACCCTTGCGGCGGCGGATGTTCGGTGAAGTAGCGGGCAAGTGGAGGCGTGGCCTTGCCCATTTCCCAGCCGTCGCCACCGTGGTGATACAGGTACTCCCAGCGCGACTCCGGGGTCAGTCCGGGTGGATCGGGCTTGCGGGCCACCGCTTCCCGACGAGCCACCCGCGCCAGTTCACGCAAGAGGTTCTGGGTCAGCAGATAGTCGACCGCGAGGGTCTGCGCGCCGATTTGCACTTTCACAGATCGCGCATCCGCGTCGATCCACAGCTGCTCAGGCAGCTGCCCCAGCGTCAGGTGGCCCACCCGCGCGAGCCAGTCGAAGAAGGGCTGGCCGGAGAGAAGCAGCCGCGTCGTCACGTCCTCAGACAGCGTGACATCGACGACTCGATCGGGATGGGTCGCGAAAACCCTCGTGGTCCGGCTCTTGCCATCTATGTGTAGCGTCCGCAGTTCCACGCCCGCCCCGCTAGCCGAAGACTTTTTTGGTCAAGCCGCCGGTCGCATCGAGCGACAGCACTTGCTCAAAACCACCAAGCGCTTCGCCTGCGACAAACAGGAGCGGAAACTCGGTCGCTTGGGCCTTGGTGAGTGCCCAGCTTCGGGTCGCTTCGTCATCGGTCACGTCGAGCACGCGATAGGGAATGCCGCGACCTTTGAGGACATCTTCGATCCGCTTCCGCTCGCGCACAAACTGATCGGTGACGTACAGCACGACGGGCGCAGCTTCTTTCGCAGCTTGGGCCGTATCGCCACGTCGGGCTCGTTCGGCCAGATCTTCCAGTCGCGCCGCTTCGGCATCCCGACGGTCCAGCTCGTCTTCCGACGCGAGCGGCCTACCGAGCAGGTCATTTACAAAACCCACCGCTTTTTTGGTGTACCGAACTGGCGGGATGAAGTTGCCCGTATCAGAAGAAATCGCCGAGTACGCCAGCGTCTTGCCACGACGCACCATCGCGAGAATCGCTTTGTTCATTTCCGTAGAGTGATTACGCTCCGACGGGCCGACTGTCAACGAAAGTCGTGGCGGTTACCTGCGGACGATGACGCGGGTGCCGCGGGTGTGGGCGGGCCCGCCTTGATGCGCGGCAGTGGTCACGGAGTGCCAGCCAATCGGCAGATCGGGCGAAGTGAAGGCGAAGAACTGCGCCGCAGCGGGCGGGCTCAAGTTCACGCAGCCATGGCTGACGGCATGCCCCAGCTTGTCGTGCCACAGCACAGCATGCAGTCCAATGCGTCCATTGAAAAACTGGGCGTGCGGGACCTCGCGGAAATCGTACTGCGAGGCCGCACCGCTCAGGTTGGCCATCGTCTGCGTCAAGTACTTGCGATAGATGAAAAACGATCCGGGCGGTGTCGCGCCGTGCTCTCCGGTCGAAACCAAGGCGGCAAACAGCGGCTTGGTTCCTTGGTAGGCCGTGGCGACCTGCTGCGAAAGCTGGATATCGATCCAGCGCTCGTCGGGCAACAGACCAGCCGGGGGCGAAGCAGGAATCATGCGCCGGAGCTGACCGACTTCGACGTCAAACTGTGTCGATGAGACCCAGGCTGGACGGCTGGACCCGGGCGCTCGCAGGACGGCTCGCGTCGCTTCAGGCAGCACAATCGACTGCCGACCCGGAGCGCCATCGCTGCCATCGGTTACGTAGACCAGCGCGTAGCGAGGCAGATAGGCGACGGGCCCGCCTTCCGACTTGGGCAGGAAAACCGGCGCGCTCTCTTCATCAATCGGCGGCACCACCCAGCCCAGCCGCATCCCCGGCGGCACAGTGTCGATCGCAACCGGCGGCGCATTGGGGGGCTCGTAGAGCTGCACATCGCGACGGGGCAGCCACTTGTGGCCGATGATCTGGACCTCGTCGCCCTTTTCTTGCGTGACGGTAACGCCATCGCCTTTGTGGAGGATCTGGCGCAGATAGTTGCTCCCGCCGCCGCGCAGCTTGGTGATAAGGGCGGATACGACGCCGTAGCGGAGCCGCTGCCAGCCGGTGCTCTTTTCTTGCGCCGGTGGATTGGACAGGAAACCGGGCTCGACCTCGACGTCGGCGGCACAGACATAGCCAGTTGGTAGAGCGGACAGCCAGGTGCGACACAGGCCGATCTTGGTCTGGACTGGCTGCCCGACGAGCATCGCGGACTGTCCGCGCAGCTCGCCGATGGTGTGAGCGGAATAGCTCGGCGCGACGTGGACCTTGACGCCCAAGTCGCGCCGCTTCGGCACCGCCCAGCGGACAGCGACCTCGCCAGCGGGGGACGGCTCGAACTCCGGGGCAAGTGGCGGCAGCTTGCTGGCAGTGGCCGTTGGCACTTGGCCAGGATGAACCTTGGCTTGCGTGGGCAGAGCCGACCCCGTGGCCGGTTTGCCGACGGTTTTGTGGGCGCTCGAAGCTGGCGGACGAGCGGCCCACGGACGCCGCGTGTGCCCCTCTGATGGAGGCTTGCGCAGCCGCCAGTTTTCGTGGCTGCCGACAATCGGGCGCATGCCCTGGCCTGGCGACAGCGTCGGACGGTGCAGCGGTGCCGAGAAGCGACCGTGTCGATCGGCTCCTTCAGCGTGCGTCCCCCCGAGTGTCACCAGCAAGAGCAGCCCCCACGGACTGTGCAATCGCCTGCTCGACATGCTGTGGCTGGCCCATTATAGCAGCCCGCAGCGTCGGCAAAGAAGCACTTCTATGCGTTTTGTCTGCCTACCTGCGGGTGCAGCGCAGGCGACTGCGGGATCGACACTACAGGGTGGGGGGAAAACCCCCAGGCTTTCGCCTACTTGAGCCGCACGATCATGGAATCAGCGCCGGAGCCACGCGCGAACAAGCTGGCAAGCGATTTGCAATCAAGAGGCAGCAAGTCGCTGTGGAGGCTGTGATGCGTAAGGCGCTGTTTTCGCTGGGAATCGGACTTTTGGCGGTACTGGAGCTGCAAGGCTGCGGCAGTGAGCTGTCACCGGAGACAGGCGCGGCCCTCGGGGATGCGGTCGCCGATGCCCCAAACACGGAGTTTTCCGCCGAGTCCGCACGTGTCGGAGAAAAGGCTGAGGTCACCGCGAGCAGCCTGAACCTGCGCAGCGGGCCGGGAACGTCTTACGGCGTCTTGGCGAGCATGCCGCGCGGCACCGTCGTCGATGTGCAAGCAGCGTCCAGCGGCTGGTACAAAGTCACCTGGGGCAGCCGCACCGGCTGGTGCTCTGGCGACTATTTGACGCCGAAGAGTCTAACCGGCGGCGTAGCAGATGCGATCTCACGGGCCCAGTCGGGCGTCGGCTTTTCGTACTGGTGGGGCGGTGGCTGCTGGAAGCCGGGCTCATCAGAAAAAGGCAGCTGCACTGGTTCGTGCCCAGGCTGCACACATCGCGGCAGCTATGGAGCGGACTGCTCGGGCTACGTCGCCAAGGTCTGGCAAGTTCCGGGGCCTAGCTCGGTGTCGACGTGTAGCCATCCGTACTCGACGTACAACTTCGACAATGAAACCCGCGAGTGGCGCACGGTGTCTCGCGGATCGGCCAAGCAAGGCGACGCGTTCGTCTACAACGAGAGCGGCGCTGGCCACATCTTCCTGTTCGACAATGGCGACCCGTGGGGCTGGATGAAAGCGTACGAAGCGAAGGGTTGCAGCTACGGCATCGTCCACGGCTCACGCACCGCCGGGACCAGCTACAAAGTCATTCGCAGAAACGGCTTCTAGTCGTGCGGGATGTAGCGCTTCTGGACCTGCGGCATCTGCGGGGGAGGAGCGTCTTTGCGCTTTTCTTGCACGCCTTCTCCGTCTAGCTCGACCCACTTCTTGTTGCGGTTTTTCCAGATCTCGGACTGCATTGCGGACTTGGCGGCAGGGGCGGCGTAACCGCCGTTGGTACGAGCGGCAGAGCTTACATCGCTCTGAATCGATCGAGTGAGCTCGGCTGGCATCCGCTCGACTGCGACGCGGAAGACATCGCCAGTCCGCGGGCTTCGGCGGTGCGAGTCAATGCAGTAGACGTCGAGCTTCACTTCCACCTGGCTGTTCGGCGTTAGCGTGTAGCCATCGCTGTGTTCCCAAGCACTGGTCTGCTTGCGCACCGAAAACGGTCCTGCAGCCCCGAGCCGTTGCGGCGCATCGTTGGCGTTTTGCTCGGGGACAAAGTACAGACCGCCAGCCTCGAACTTCACGGCCCGCTGGGTGCGATTGCGAATCTCGACGGTGAGCTGGCCATTTGTTGAACCCTCGTAGCGCTTGACCTGAATTTCCAAATCACGCGGGACGCCCGCGGCGGTCGGCAGCGGCACAAAGCCCTTGTCGGCAGAGGCAGGAACCGCAGCACACAGGGACAGCGCAAAAAGCCACAACAGGATCGAACGAATCAACATTGAGCAACCTCCGAGTCCCAGCAACGCGGCGCACGCGGAAACGATCTGCACGATCGGTCGGACTCGCCGGTCCCGTACAGGGCAGCAAGTGCACGGTTCGCTTGGGGCCAGTGAGGTCACGCGGTTGCAGTGGGCTTTGCACGAAGCTCCGTCGTGGAAGTACGATCAGGGGTCATGAATGACGCAGCGGGCGGACCTAGCGACGAATTGTTTGGGCAGCTCGGAGGGCGCTGGCTCGGTCTCTTGCCGATCGCGTTTTTTGTCATCCACGGCAGCCGTCATGTCATCGCCGGGCACAGCTACGAGCTTCTGTGGCTGTGCACAGTGTCGTGTTTTCTCGTCGGCGCGGGAATTCTTACGGGAACTGTGCGACTGACCGCAGCAGCGGCGCTGTGGCTTCCGCTTGGAACCCTGCTGTGGATCTTCGATGCGCTCAGAACGAGAGACTGGATGGTGACATCGGCGCTGACCCATCTGGGCGGACTTGTCGTCGCAGTCGTCTGGCTGAGGCAGACCGGTTTTCCAGCCGGTAGCTTTGCGCTGGCCACGGCGATCGGAATCTTTTTGCAGCTGGCAAGCCGGTACCTTTCGCCGTATCAGGCCAACGTCAACGTCTCGCAGTTCATTTATCCGGGATCGGAGGCGTACTTCCCGAGCTATCGGGCGTATTGGCTGGCGATCTGGCTTGTGGTGGTGGCGATTTTTTGGATGGTGGAGCGAGTTGCGCTGCGACTCTTGCCTGTTTGGCGATAACGGAGTCGAGTGAACCTACCAGGCCTCGCGCATCCCGATGAAGTCGTACGGGTAGCCAAAGCGAGGACGCGAGACTTGCTCCAGCCGACGGATCTGGTCGGGGGACAGCGTGACCGAGATGGCGGCGATGTTGTCCTGTAGCTGGGTCAGGTTGCGCGCCCCGATGATGATCGATGAGCACTCGGGGTGGGCGAGCAAAAACGCGAGGGAAACAGCAGCCGGTGTCGAGTGAACCTCGCGCGCGATGTTTCGCACCTCATCGAGGATCGCCCAGTTCTGGTCGGTGTTCATCGCGCCATACGATTCTTTCCAGGCGGCCAGACGCGCACCTTCGGGCGGAGCTTCCCCCTTCTGGTACTTGCCCGACAAAAAGCCACGACCGAGCGGGCTCCACACAAGGACGCCCATGCCAAAGTGCTTGGCAGCGGGCAGAAGCTCGCGCTCAGCATCGCGGACGATCAGGCTCCACTGAATCTGCATCGACTCGAAGCGCACCGTGCCGCGCTTGTCCGCAGCCCACAGTGACTCGGTGAGGCGATAGCCGGTGTAGTTCGAGCAGCCGACGTAGCGGACCTTGCCATCGCGAACCAGATCATCGAGCGCGCGCAGCGTCTCTTCGATCGGCACATGGCGGTCCTGCATGTGGACCTGGTACAGGTCAACGTAGTCGGTGCGCAGACGTCGCAGCGAGTCCTCGCACGCCTGCATGATGTGCTTGCGCGACAGTCCCTGGTCATGCGGACCGATCGTGCGGGTGCCAAAGCCAATCGGAAAGCGACACTTGGTAAGGAGCGTGACTTTGTGGCGACGGCCTTGCAGCCAATCACCCAACAGCTCCTCGCTTCTGCCTTCGCTGTAGACGTTGGCGGTGTCGATGGTGTCGATTCCGGCGTCGAGCGCTGCATCGAGAACATGGCGCGCTTCTTCGTCGCTCGACGTGACACCGCGCATAAAGGTCTCGGATTCACCAAAAGTCATCGCGCCCAGCGTCAGCGCCGAGACTTTCAGACCACACCGTCCCAGGTGTCGGTGCGGAATGTGAATGGGGGTCGTCATCACTCGGTCCTCCTAAGGCCATAAAGCTGCCCCAATCATGCGCGATGCGGCGGCTTGGCCCAAACGCTTTCCTGTTTTCGTCGTGTTTCCATGTGCGCCGCGCTGGAATCGACGGTGGGGCGTGTAGTAAGGTGCCCGAGCTTTGCGGACAAGGCCCATGCAAACATCGCATCCGCTCACCGTCCTATCCTCCCCGGCTCGTCGACGTGTCGGCACGCTCTCCCGGCTGCTATTGGCTTGCCTTTTTGCGTCTGGCTTCGACCTCCAGACCGGACTTCCACACGCGTGGGCCGTCGGCGAACAAAACGCCCGTCTTCGCGGTAGCGTCGTCGAAGGCGGCACCGATGTGCCCATGCAGGGCGCGATCGTCACGATCCGCAGCGACGCGCTGATTGGGGGACCACGAAAAGTCACCGCCGACGAAGAAGGCCGGTTCGACTTTCCACTTTTGCCACCGGGCAAGTACACGCTCACCGTTTCGTATGAAGGACTCAAGTCCATCGAACGGCGGGTGACGCTTGACCTTGGGCAGACGCAGAACCTCAAGATTCCGCTGTCGGCAGAGCTGGAAAAGACCGAGACGCAGACGATCGTCGAAGAGCGGCGCAGACTCGATGCCGATCGGCTTTCGACCGGAAAAGTACTCACCGCCGATTCGCAGGCCAAGCTGGCAACGCCGCGCCGTTATCAAGACGTGGTGCAGCAGCTTCCGGGCGTGACGGGTAGCTCGAATCCGGTGATGGCGGGTGCGACGCAGCGGCACAACCGCTACCTGGTCGACGGTCTGGACATCACCGACCCGGTGGAAGGGACGTTCTCGGCGAACTTCAACTTCGACGCGATCGGGCAGATGGACCTTTTGCTCTTGGCGGTCGATGCGCAGTACAACTCGCTCGGCGGCGTCATAAACCTTATGACCAAGAGCGGCAGCGACAAGCTGACGATCGACTCGAGCTTCTACGTCAATCATCAGTCGCTGTCGCTGGGAGCGCGCGCTGGCAATCAGCTGTATGAAGGACGGCTGCTCGACCAGAGCGGTCCAAGGCCACCCGTCGCCAGCTACCAAGCGAACCTGAACATCGGCGGACCGATCGTAAAGCAGAAGCTGTGGTTCTACCTTTCGACGGAATACCGGTACCGAATAAACTCGGTGATTCCGGGCGCGCCGCTCAACGGACAGCACCCGCCGCTCGAGCGCCATGATCTGTACACGCGGCTGAAGCTGACGTGGTCGCCGTCGTCGCGCCACCGGCTGAACCTATCGGTCAACGCCGACCCAACGTGGCTGACCAACATTCGCAACATCGACGGCAGCCAGACCAACGCCTACACCGCCGAGGCCGACTACTTCCAAAACCAAGGCGGCGTCTTCGGCATCCTGACCTGGGACTACTTCGCGACGGACAACTTGCTGTTTGGGGTCCAGACGGGCCTTCAGTGGTTTGGCTTTACCACCGGCCCACAGCTTGGCGACGTGGTCAGCCCCACGCACATCGACAACGCGAGCACGATCACCTGGAACAACTCGGATGCGGCCTCGATCGTCAGCGACGGTCGGCTTCGCTTTCAGTTTGATCCATCGATGACCTGGATCAAGCGCGGCGGCATCGGTCAGCACACGATCAAGGCGGGCGCGCAGTTCCAGTTTCTGCGCAACTATTCCCTAACCGGAACGCCGGGAAACCTGATCTACACCGACGACACGAGCCAAGGTGGCGGCGGGCTTTCGCGCGACCCGACCTCGGTCGACAGGCCTTTTGGCTGCGTGGAAGGTCAACCGAATCCCAAGCCGGGATCTTTGGCGACGCCGTGCTTTCAGCGATCGCTCTACGAGCCGCAGCGGGCTTGGGTGAGGACGGGCTGGGCGCTCGGCGCGTTCATTCAGGACACATGGAAGCCGACGAGCTGGCTGACGCTGGTGCCAGGCTTCCGCGTCGACTACGGAACGGCGGCAAACTCACTGGGCCAGGTGACGCAAAACCTGCTGGGGTTTGGTCCACGGCTGGGCGCGTCTCTGGATCTGAGCCGAGACGGCAAGACCATGCTGAAGTTTGCGTACGGTCGAGCCAACGAGGTCGCGTCGCTGCGCAGCGCCACGCTCGCCGATGTGAATCCGCTTTCGACGACGTGGGGCTACAACGCTGCGACCGGACGCTTCGATCGCTTCTTTTCGTCGGATGGCGGCGGCGGTGGTTACGAGCTATCCGGGCGCTGCGGCGATGGACAGGTTCGACCCGAGTGTGGCAACGCCAAGCTGAGCCTGCGCCCACCTCACTCGGACTTTGTGACGGCTTCTTTGGAGCGCGAGCTTTACGCCAACGTCGTCGGCAGCATCACCTACACGTACCGCAAGCTGGAAGATCTGTGGGAAGACATCGAGGTCAACACCTACCGCACGCTTGACGGTGGCAACATCGCGGGATTTTCTGATCCAACCCGTGGCAATGTCCGCGTCTATCGTCCGACGGGTGATGCCTTCCGGCGCTACCAAGCGATGGACATCGCGGTTGCGGGCAGCCCGTCGCCCGCCTGGAGCGTGTTTGTTGCCTATACGCTGTCCTTCCTCGACGGCACGCTCGACGATCAGATCTCGGTCTTGCGCAACGATGCGCCGCGCGATCTGCGGCTTTATGGCTATCTTCTCGACGACCATCGCCACCAGGTCAAAGCAAATGCCAGCTACACCTTCCACGGGCTGACGGCGGGCGTAAACCTGGCCTACGTGACAGGCGCACCGACGACGCGGCTGTTTTCGACGACGGCGTTTGGTCTGCAAGGGCGCTATGGCTGGCGCGGCATCGATCCGGGCGCCGATCCGAACGACGTTCGCAAGTGGACCGAGCTGCGCAGCTCCGACGTGCTCGATCTGTCGGTTCGCGCGCAGTACGACACGTACGAGCTTATCCGCCAGCACCTTACGCTGATCGTCGACATCTTTAACGTGTTCGACTTGTCGACGCCGACGCGCACCAACACCACATCGGCCAGCACCTATCAGCCGGCCTTTGAGGCACGGAACAGCTCCGCCTATGGCGCGGTCACCAGCCGACAGGTTCCGTTCCGTGTCCAGTTTGGCCTGCGCTACCAGTACTGATCCGCACCTTGGGAGAGCTTCACGATGGGCAAACCACCGATTACTGCCAATCAGGTCACGCTGCTGCGGATCGTCCTTTTGCCGCTGGGACCGTATCTTCTTTACGGCAATCCGACGGAAAAGTGGCTGG
>CAYTGC010000164.1:0-11411 GCA_964437195.1 uncultured Myxococcales bacterium
CTCGCTCCCTGACCGATCCCCTCACAAGGTTTGGCTCTTCGCGATCCGGCGTGGGTGGACAAAGCATGCGTTCGGCTCTGTACCCTCTTGCGCACCGAGTACCGCGAGATTTCGGTCTGCGCTCATCTGCAGACGCAGCGATCTGCCTGTCGCTTCTGCGACACCATCGAGCAAGCCGAGGACGGCACTCTGTCTTTCTACCTGTGTCCGAACTCGACCGGCCCGCGCGAAGGAGTGAACTACACGATCAAGGTGTAAAGCCGCCGCGCCTACTGGCACCGCGACACAAAATTTCTCGCCCTCCGCCTCCTCTTCATCCACGAGTCCCAATTCAAACTCACCGGAACCTAGCTCACGGTGCAGAGTCTCATCCTGGAAAACCACCATCAACCACACCCACGCGCGATCGCGATGAACCGGAAAACGGTGTTTGACAGCAGACTGCGCTTCACACCAAGCTTCCGGCGCTCAACGACGTACGGATGTTGCGTGGCAACAACGATGCCACCCCTTCTTGCGATCCGAAGGACTCGCGGAACCACAAGCTGGGCTGTGGCGATTTGAATCCTCGTCCGTGACGTTGGTTGTACAGCCTGACCAGCTTCCCAAAGACCAGCTTGGATGAATCCACACAGTGTGGACAAGTTGCATGCGGTCAGGTCGGACGCGCTTGAACGGTGCCTCGATTCCATGGTGGCGTAGCGTGTGCGAGTAGGTGTTCTGCGCAAGCGGCGAATCGAATTGTTCCCGATTGGCATCGAAGTATTCTGGGGGCACAAAATGAAGCGCGTCTTTGTCGATCACGGGGATGATCCGGTGCAGATCGGCACGAGCAAGCGGCTCTGTGATGCGATGTTGATCGGACACTCGCGACTCATCATGGCCTGTGGAGGAAAAGGCCTGTGCGCGACCTGTCATGTGTACGTTGAGAACGGCAGAGAGCAGCTGTCGCCAATCACTCCTCGCGAGCGGCTGTCGATTCAGATGCTTAGCAACGCACGCCCAAACTCTCGCCTCGCATGCCAGGCCAAGGTTCTCGGGGAAGGCGTCTCTGTCGTCACACCGAGTGGCACCTACG
The DNA here is from genome assembly GCA_964437195.1 of uncultured Myxococcales bacterium. Taxonomy (GTDB): domain Bacteria; phylum Myxococcota_A; class Polyangia; order Palsa-1104; family JAEUJZ01; genus JAEUKA01. The sequence continues at coordinate 1,079 of CAYTGC010000164.1, forward strand.
TGGAATCGAGCAGCAGCCTGGAAGCGCTGATCGGTCGACGAGCCGAGACGCCGATTCTTCATCCGGTCGATGGTCGCATCCTTGTTGAAATAGGAAAGATCATCACCCGCAGCAGAGTTCGCGAACTGGCCTTCGTGGATGTCGATCTGGCGGAGCTTCGGACGCGCTCGCTGTCGCAGAAATAGCGATGCCACAGACCAGAATTCAGATTGCAACGGCAACGGACATATTCGGGGGAGACGACATGGAAAGACAAACCGCGGTTGTGCAGGACCTACCGCACCTTCTGCATCATCAGTTCGACGTGAATCGATTCTTCCGTCGCGAACTGGCCGGGAAACTGATGAACAAATACGACCAGCGGATGATGCTCGTTACCGAGGATTTCGTGGTCGGATTCCAGCAGGCCCTGGAAGAAGAGGTCGGCGATGCCGCCGCAGAGATCATGTACCGCTGCGGATACGAGTGGGGCAAAGCAGACATTGTCGGCTTCGAGAAACGCTTCCGCGCAGAGTTCGGAAAGAGCCACGAAGAGATGATCGGTGGGATGGTGATGGAGATGTGGTGGTGGCCGCTGCAAGCGGCAGGTTGGGGAAGCTGGGAATACGACTTGTCGCACCAAAATGATGGTCTCATCTTCGTCGATCTCTACGATTCCGCGATCGCAAAGAGCGTTGGGAATATCGGCAAGGTCGCATGCCACTACTACGCGGGAATGTTCGCTGCCGTGTTTTCACATCTGGTGAAGCGCGAGCTGTCGGGGATCGAGATCCAGTGCTACTCGATGGGAGAGGAATACTGCAAGTTCCTCATCGGAGCCGCCAAGCGCATTCAGGCCTCGCAGTTCTGGGTTCGGGAAGGCGCAACCGCGAGCGAAATTATCTCGCGACTCTAGTACAGGGAAGACGAGATCATGAGCAGCAAGCAAACCAGCGATCATCAAACAGAATCTGTCCGCAGGTACTTCACCAGGCTGCGCTGGCAGGATCGACCACCAACAGCAATGCTCAACTACAGCGAGCTGGATGTCGAGTCCTATTTCTATGGTCTACAGCAGCCGCCGTCGCTGCTCAATCCGCAGCGCAAGCAGTCCGCCAAGGTCCGCTTGACGCTCAATGAACTGTTTTCAGGTTTCCGGTGGGAATAAGGGAGCAGCCCAATGAACCGACGCACGCAAGAGATCTTTACAGCCGCTGAGGGAAGGTACCTAACCAAGGAAGAGGCCGAAGGCATCAGTCAGTACGCAGCCACGGTGGATGCTCGACTCCGCGCCATGCAAGAGGTGGCCGAAAAGGAAGGCGTAATCGTGGAAGGAACGATGCGAGAGGTGCTCCGCGCATATCCGGATCTGGAGCAGAAATATCGCGCTGCGCGGCCCAAAGGAACCCGTGACATTGCGCTGGCCTTGCGGTTTGCCACGTCCGCGATGGTCCGCAACGATCCAGTGGCGCTTCAGTCTGAGCTCCTGAGCTGGTTTAACACCATCTTAAAAGGTGTTGGTCTGTCGAGTAGCTTCGTTGAAGACACCTACAAGACCCTGGAACGAATTGCGGGGCGTGAGCTGACTCCGCCGACGATGGAAAAGATGGCCCCCTTTCTCTCTCAGCTTACCTTGGCTCTCAGCAGCCGTCGTGGCGAAGGCAAGGAGTAGGAAATGACGCAGCGTCTCCAGCTCAATTACTTCTCCCATCCATCGTTCCTTTCCTTTGACAGTGTCAAAGGGGTTCTGACGACCCGGGGGGGGACTCGGCTCATCGGAGTCAGCGAGGATTTTCTGCGCGGCTTTGTGAATGCGTGTGAATACGAAGCCGGTGACGCGACAAAGACCATCCTGCGGAGCTGTGGCAGATTCTATGGCAAGCGACTCGCGAGCCGGATCGAGGACGAGCTGGGCCGTTTTGCTGGATCGCCGCTGCGTGACCGGCCGATGGCGCACTTTGAAGCGCTCCTGTCCGATCTGTTCTCGAGCATGGGAATGGGACAAGTGCAAGTGGATTTCTCCGCAGGACGGTTCGGCATCCTCCCTGTCTCTCTGCAGAATAGTCCGATGCAAGACATTGGACCCAAAGGACACACTGCCGACGATCTTCTGGGCGGAATCTTGGAAGGGTTCTTCTCTGCCTATGCGGGCGAAGAGATTGTCTGCATCCAGACCGGAGATCTGCGCCTGGGATCAAAGGAAGGAACGACGTTCATCCTCGCGTTTGCGGACAACAGCAAAAAGGTTGCGGAGCTTCTGGCCAGCAAACAGACGCACTCTCAGATCGTGAGCAAGCTGTCGATGTAGCTGGGATCACAGAGGAGAAAGAAGGTCTCCCGACAGGCCAAGGGGTAACGTGTGAGTCAGGTGGAAGAACAGCAGCCCGGTCAGCTGGTACTGGATCGCTATCGGATGGGAGTCCGAATCGGTGCGGGCGCCAGCGGCAGTGTGTTTGCAGCGGAAGACGAGCAGAAACACACCAAGGTTGTGATCAAGCTGTTCGATGGAGTGATGGACGGGTTTTCGGCTTGGAACGATGAGATGCGGCTCATTCTGCGCATGTCTCATCCGAACATCGTGCCATGTCTGGACGTTGGCTTTGACCAGTCGCTTGGCATGTGGACTCTGGTATTGGAGCGCCAAGAGGGAGGTTCTCTCCGTCGCTGGATGAGTACACCTGCACAGAGACAGCGGCTGCCAGTCTTAAGCATCCTGAGAGACATCGCAAGCGCACTCGCCTTCGTTCACGAAAAAGGAGTCATCCACCGCGACGTCAAACCTGACAATGTTCTCGCGCAGGATCGTACGCTTCCTACTCGCTGGATGTTGTGTGATTTTGGCGCGGGCCGATTCCTCCCTGGCGGACAAAATGCAGTCTCGCTGGCTGGATCGCTTTTGTACATGGCGCCAGAAGTGTTGTCCGGTACGGCCTCTGCGCGCTCGGATCAGTACTCCCTGGGCGTCATGGGAATCGAACTACTGACGGGACAAACACCGACGGCGGAAGTGGTCGACCAGTTTCGACAGGCACATGCAGGGGAGGCCACGCTAGACGGTCTGGTTGCTCGTCTTGTCCAACCAGAACCGGAGCAGCGTTACCCGGCGCTTTCCGTCTTTTTGGCCCGATTGGCTGAGCTGGAAACACCCATGAGCGAGAGAACCAGTGAAGAGCGCATCCTGTCTGAGTACCTAACGACACAAAAGTCCCTATCGGGCGACAAGGTGTCCGCTCTCTTTCAAGAGTGGCAGAAGCGAAGCCAAGCGGAGAAGGACCAGAGCCCGTCGTTTGCCGATTTCTTGGTCGAACAGAAGCTGCTCGATCGTGTCCGTGCAAAGACGCTGCGTGCCATGCGGATGGGCTACGTTCGCGCCACAGATGCAGAGATCCGCAGGACACTCGGACTTGAGGATCAAGACCAACCGACGCCCGCAGTGGCTCCGACGGTAGTGGCACCGCAGACAGCTGCTCCTGAAGCAGCGATCAGTCCGAAAGCTGCTCTTCCGCCGCCCGAAACTCCGTCCATCGAACTTGTGGCCATGACCTCGTCCGATCAGCAGCCCGTGGTCACTCCCAGTGTCCTGGAGAAAACACAACCATCAACGAAAAACCCAGTGCCCAATGTCCTTGGGATCGGTCAGTACCTTGGCAAGTACGAGCTTGAAGAAGTGCTTGGGGAAGGGAGCACTGCAACGATCTACCGCTCCTACCACAAGCTGCTGGGAATGCCTGTTGCCATCAAGCGATTCAAACCAGAGCTGATTCAGCAACGAGGAAGCAAGTCTGCAAAGATTCTCCAGGAGGGCCAGATCATGGTGCACCTGGAACATCCCAACATTGTGCGAGTGCTCGACATTGCGGAGCACGACGGCGTTCCGTTCATCGTGTTCGAGTATGTGAGCGAGCTAAGTCTGCTCTCCATCATCGAGAACATTGGTCGACTTCCATCGGAGCGCGTTGCGCAGATTGGCGCGCAAGTGAGCGCGGCGCTCGCGGTTGCCAGTGCCCAGGGACTTTTGCACCGAGACGTCAAGCCAGACAATATTTTGGTGCGCAAAGATGGCCAGATCAAACTTGCGGACTTTGGAATCGCCACCCAGCTGATGTCTGACGGGCTTACGGGCGACGAAATGGCCCGGGCCGGACTGATCAGTGGAACACCGCAGTACATTGCACCGGAACAGATCAAGACGCCGGCAGAGATCGACTCCCGTGCAGACATCTACAGCCTTGGCGCAACGCTCTATCATGCGGCAACAGGGCATCCTCCCTTTGATTTTGACACGCTGGACGAGATGCTAAACGCGCATCTGAGTGCGACTCCTCCTCCACTTGAGTCACTGGTACCGACCATCGATGCCGAGCTTGCGCAGCTGATTGCGCGAATGCTCTGCAAGCGTCCGCAAGACCGACCGCAGTCTCTGTCACAGCTTGGCGCAGACTTTGCGCGAATTGCCGAGCGAATCATCGCGACACAGAGTGTCCATCGGCAGACGGTTCTTGCAAGCCACTCCAGCTCAGTTCCCTCAATCACACAGGGAGCCCAGCCGCCCGCGTCCGCGGAATCAGAACTGTCCGTCGCGCCGCGTTTGCTGTTGGACAAGTCCGCTAACGAGCCATTGCCGCAGCCAGCGAAAGCCATCCAGGGTCACGCCTCCGCATCGAGCCGAGGCGACCGTCCACTCGTTCTGAGTCCGCGTCTCCGTTTCTATGGTCTTCTCGTTTTGCTTGGGGTTGTTGTTCTCGTTTTGCTGCTCTGGCGACTGATTGCACGCTAGGAAACAGGGGAACATAGATGCTTCTCAGCGATGGAAATACAGTCCTCCGGTCCCTTCAGCAGCGAAGCCTGTCACTGCTTGATCATCCAGCGTACACAGCGCTCTTGGTACCAGCCGAATTTGCTTCGATGCAGGGGATGATCCGTGGCAATCCGATCACACTGTACACGCGTCGGTTTTCAGGAAGCATCTGGCGATCTGTGACGGTGGCGTGGATCGTTCGTGCAAGCGACGAGGCGCTCTGTTCTCTCACGCTGGTTGGGCTCCCAAGGCCTGAATCCACGGCACCGATTTTGGGCGTTGATCTGATCTGCCTGAACGGATCTCTGTCGCTCATCGCAGTCGATCTGGCACCGATGGATGAGTCGTCCTTCTCGCAGGTTGCAGCACCGCGACTTGTGCGCCTTCATCAGCAGACACACACAACAGTTGCGCAGAGGCAGCGCCCCGCATTTTGTCACGACACCTTCTCTTCCCTCGCCCTTATCTGCGCAGCCAAACCAGGCCACACCGCGGAAGTTGAACATGCAGTGGCCGACTTTTTGACCGATGTTCTTGACCCTGGGTTCGCCGACCATTTTGGGCGAAACAGCACGGATGGAAGCATCAAAGAGACCTGGCAAAGGCAGCGCGCCTGGCTGCGCAGCGAACAAGCCAACAGAAAAGAAGCAAATGCCATGTCTCTTATGTTTGGAGACGACCTGGCAAGACGATATCTCTGTGGATTCCTATTCGAGGTGTCAGATGTCTAACCAACTGAGGGGAGCCTTGACGCCACTCTCTGTACAGCTGAAACAGGGAACCCGCCGTGCGCATCGGATCGTCGAGAAAGTGCAGTTTGTACGTGCATTCCTAAAAGGACTATTGCACCGAGCAAGCTATCTCCAGTATCTGCGCGATCTGCTCCTGGTGTATGAAACGCTTGAGCAGCAGCTGTCTGTTCATGCGCGACTGTGCACGCTTGAGCCACTGTTTCTGCCCAAGCTGTTTCGCGCTGAGTCTCTCCGCGCTGATCTGGGATTTCTGCAGGGGAAGGACTGGGAGCAGACGCTTTTTCCATCGGCGTCCGCAAAGATGTTCGCACAGCATCTGCGAGGCATCGCGCGAACAGAGCCCTACCTTCTTGCGGCGCATGCCTACACTCGCTACCTTGGCGATCTGGCGGGGGGACAGATACTAAAGCCGATGGCGAAGCTTGCGCTTGGGTTGCCCGGACCGGAAGGCCTTTCGTTTTACGAGTTCCCGCTGGTCGGCGATTTGGCGGCCATGCGTACTTCCTATCGTCAGAAACTCGACGGATTGCCGCTAAGCGAGAGGGAACAGCAGCGCATGGTGCAGGAGGCTTGCCTGTCCTTCGAATGGAATCAGATCATCTTGTCGAGTTTGCCATCGCCAGGTGTCGTCTGTGCTCGCCCGCAAGCCCGCGTTCACGTCGTTGCATAGGAGTCTCCACTCGCGCACGAAAACCGCCGATCTCGCGGTTCGGGTCTGGGATGGGGGCGTTGTCAGCTCGCGTGGGGGGTTAGCTGCTGGCTAGTTGGTTGGAGGAGTAGCTGGTCACGGCGGCGCCGAGATCGCAGGTCAGGGCAGCGAGCTGGAGTACAAACGACGTCTTTCGCGCCATCATGGTGCTGCTGCTGGGAAACAGGTCCACCGCCGCGTTCATCAGCAGCACGAACTGCACCATCAAGTAGCTTGCCGCCTGCATCCCGTAACTGGAATACGCCAGCTGGTTGGGGAACTGATCCTTGTGCGATCCGGCAAAAGCCGCCGCAGTGATCGCTCCTGCACCAAAGCCCAGCTGGACCGCCACATCGAGCAGCTTGACCCCAAGGAGCCAGCCCTTGTTCTTTCCATCCGAGAAGCGCCACTTGCCAAAACCCCACAGGATCATGGCTCCGCCAGCGACTCCTTCACATGCGGCTTGGGCATCCATGGCCTCCTTGACGGCTTCTGGGAGCTTCTCGTTGGCGGTGATGCTGAGGCTGCTGCGGATCATGAGCATCACTCCGCTGAGTCCGTCGAATCCAAACCGAGTCAAGGCATTGGGGTCCGGTTGACCCTCGGCGACCGGCTTCTTGGCCCAGGCCTCTTCCTTGTACAGCCGCAGCCCCTGGAGCAGGGAGCCCAGAAGGCTAATGACAAAGTTGCTGATCAAAAGGCCGGTCTTGGTTTCCGACCCCCCGCTCGACCCTTCGTCCGCGAAGCTGACCGCCTGGGGTTTTGCCTCACCTGCCGTGGCGCTGGCGGCAATCTTGGTCATCAGCACCTCGAAGATACCGCCCGCGAGGGCGACGATCCGCAGCAGGTTGAGCGGTCGGCCCCCGAGGATGGTGTTCTCGATCCATGCACTTAGGCGCGGCACCTTGATGCGTCCGGTCAGGATCTTGCGCAGGGCCGTGACAAACACATCAGCGATTGCGCTGACCGACTCGAACACAAAGTCGAGGATCGCTTCGGTCGCGGAGTTCACGCTTCCCACCAGTTCCTGCACCGGGGTGGTGAGCAGGCCCGTGGCGCTGCGAATGACCGGAGTGGCTACGTTGCCTGCGGCTTTGACCAGGCTCTCCAGCTTTGCGGTGTCGAAGTTCGGTAGCGTGAGTCCGTCCGCAAAGCTCGTCAGGCCATCGAGTTCTAGGCTCGCGGAGCTCATCAGCTTGTGGCCAAGCTCCATCACATAGTTCATCTCCTTGGCGCCCATGTTTTCGGGAATGCTGAGTCCGCAGAGCTCGGACAGAGACTTGTTGGGAAGGTCGGTAGGCAGGGTGACTGCCGATAGGATCTGGGCTTTGTACGTGGACAGGCTCTTCATCATCGTCGGCACCTGATCGATAGCGCCGGTGATGCTGTTGTAGATACCGTCCGATGCTGCCAGGAAGTCCTTCCAGCTGAACAGCCAGGCCAAAAAGTCGACCATCTTGGAGATGACAGCACCGATCTTCTTCAGGAACTCCGTCATCGCATGGATGGCATTCATGACGCCGACGGCCACCGTCCGCCAGGCATACGTCACCCCGTCAATGATGGTAGTGCCGATGATCGAGATGGAGTGAACGACTTCACCCACGGCGGCAGTGCTGACCACGGCCAAGCGATTGGCAGAGGAAATCGCCTCGGCAATCTGCACCCTTCCGTATCGAGGGACAGCACCTGACGCCGCATGCATCAGATCCGACAGATCGTCCTCATCAAAGCAGACCAGATCCGTCGCTGGCTTCACGGCTTTGGCGGCCTGACTCAGCGCGGTCTTGCCATCATCCACCACGGCCTCGGCGAACTGTCCAGCACTTGCTCCAGCCTTTTGGATGGTATTTTCCACCGTCGAAACCGTGTCCTCGGCCCAGTTGGTGGTCTTCTTCCATGCCTTGCCCATCTTCCCCCAGATGCTGCGGGTACGGAATCCAGAGTTCGTGCTGGTCGCCGGTCGAAAGCTGTCCCCAAACGCGCTGAGCGTCTCGGCGCAGACCGTTGCCGTCTGGGAGGTAGAGCCAGTCGGCAGAGGAGACACTTTGCCCGAAGGAGGAGTCAGCAGACTCGCTGGGGAGGTACTGGCGAGGCCATGAAGCGCCTCGCTATCGGGGCGAAGCATCGACCAGATTCCTGGCTGCATGTCTGGGAAGCGGACGCGTAGCGTTGGGAATGACAGGTTGCTGGCCTTGAAGCGAAGTCGGATCTCTCCGCTCAGCGGCACCGTGACAGAGTACGTTGTCCGCGCTTTCCACTGCGTCAACAGATAGAGGTTGTCTTGCTGTTCCAGATAGACCCAGACATCGGCATCGGGGTTGACCTGGACCGTCTGATCGGCGACTGAATGGCCATCGGGGCGCACGGGCTGAAGCGTCGCGTCAAAGACCGTCACGTGTTCCTCAATCTCATTGAGGACACCTGCCATTTTGTAGACAAGGTACTCGCGGACCAGCTTTCCCTTCACGCTTACATAGGGGTCCGTAAGATCGCTGGTGTGCAGCAGCGGTAGGTTGGTGGCCGTTCCGATGGTGAAGTCCTTTGGCAAGATCGTTCCGTCCGCACTCCTAATGATCGATCCATCGTCTTTCGGCGCTCGGCCCAGACCATGGTTTGGCGAGATGTCGAGGATGCTGTTGTCCACCCGCTGCTCCATTCGGTAGCAGGCGAGCAGACCCGCATCGTTTCCGACCAGCCGCGCGAGGAAGCGGAATCCGATCTCGGAGGCACTTCGACAGACATTCCAGATCCGCAGCTCGGAAAGCTGGCCTGAAAAGAACGTCCCTGATGCGCTCCCGCCACTCAGTCGAACCATCGGAACCACCGCCGCGTTGAGGAGCCGGAGCAGTGGCAAATATTCCTGCGTGTTCATCACCGTTTTGGTCGTCTTCAGCTGTCCGTTCACATACATCGTGATCACGATCGGAATCTGGCGGGTTGCTGTCGTTGCTCCCTGCGCCAGCGTCACGGCCACATGCTGGAACATCCCTGCTTTTTCGGCGGGCGCTTCCAGCAGAGTCAGCACGCTAGAACCATTGCAGAGCAGCAGCGACACCTCCGATGCTGTGCTGTCTCCTCCGATCGTCAGCGCCAGTCGCACGGCTCGTTCGTCCCCCAAGGTCAGGATGTTCTGCCGCTGCGTCGTCGAGTTCGGCTTGCACCACGTCTCCAGCGTGAGTTTCCCTGCGAGTCCCGAAAGTGGCGACAAATCCACCAAGCACCACGCCCCGGGGAGATCCACCACCGGAATCGGACCCGGTTCGAGCGAGGCAAACGCTAGCGTCCCAAGCTCACCCTCGACCAAGCCATCCCTGTTGCGACTGCTTGTGTCATTCACAGCGTAGTACTTGATGTCACCGCTCGTGGTCGTCACCGTCTTGGCATACGTCACGGCATCCAGCGGATACGATCCCAGCAGGACCGGCGGTGGTGTCAGATCGTTCAGAGTAGGAAGCGGAAATCGCCAGATCTCCAGGTTCGCCAGCGAGCCGACAAACGGCTGCCCTGCGTCCCCTTTGGCAATGCTGCACTCCGCAAACGCTCCCGAGCCCGGTGTCCCCGTCGGTCCCTCTGCAAGCTCGATGTCGAAGACCGAGAGAGTGGCCCGGCCATTTCCTCCACCTGCATCCATGATCTTGGCAGTCACGCGGACCCAGCGGTTCAGCGGCATTGCGCCCAGGGCCACTACCTCACTGCGATCGGTTCCGTCTTCGATTCCGATGGAGAGACTGTCTTCGCGATCACCGCTGCCGAGCACCACGTGCACACCAGCAGTGGTGGAAAGATCGATGATTCTCTGCCGTCCCCCTGAGCCTGAACGCCGAATCCAGACCTTGAACAGCATGCCACGGCCAAAGCCGCCCGATATCGCCGGAAGCTTGATCGGATGAGAGGTCTCCGTGAATGCGAGAGTATGAATCATCTGAAACTCCTAATATCTGTGGAGATGTACGCACCCTGGTCCTGGCCCCAAGAAGCGCAGTGGATCACAATCGGCGGCCAGCCGGAATCGCACTAGTTTCGCCGGACGCTGAAGGAATGCATATTGCTGAACGCGCCAAAAGAATTGGCCGACTGTGCGCAGGTTGAACTTTCAGGCGCGGTTTCGGGGGC
>CAYTGC010000165.1:0-8750 GCA_964437195.1 uncultured Myxococcales bacterium
CGCGTTCGGCGTGGTACCGCCCGACCATCATGGCCAGTGCGACCACTCCTTCGAGCATTGCGAAGTGTTCTCCCAGACAGGCGCGCCGACCGATGAGGAATGGCAGATAGCTGTACGGCGCGATGGAACCAGATCGTGCTTCCGAAAATCGCTCGGGATCGAAGCTGTCGGGCCGTTCCCAGAACTCCGGATGGCGATGGGTTGCATAGATGTTCAGGCTGATCTGTTCGCCGGCGAACACCTTGATCCCGTCGAAGAAATCGTCCGCCTGGGCGACTCGCGGCACCCCGGGCACCGGCGGGTAGAGGCGCATGGCCTCGAGGAGTACCATTTTCGTGTATTCGAGCCGTGGGACGTCTTCGGTGGTCGGCGGGCGCGTTCCTAGCACGGAGCGGACCTCGTTCACGATTCGCGCCTCAACCGCAGGGTGCTGAGAGAGCAGGTAGAACGTCCAGGAGAGCGCCAGGCTGGTCGTCTCATGGCCTGCCAGGACGAGAGACTTCACCTCATCGAGCACTTGCTGGTCGTCCATTTTGGCACCGGTCTGCTCATCCTCGGCAACGAGGAGGCGCGACAGGACGTCCGCCTGTCCGCCACCCGTCGCGCGGCCGTGTGCAATCACCTTTCGCACCACCGCGTTGAGCCGCTGCTCGGCCTTTCGTGCCCGGCGATTGCCTGGGGTTGGCATCCACGGACGGGGCCATCCTGCCAGCAACATCTGCAGCGTTGCCTGCTGCAGACACACTTCCAGCGTGTGTCCAATCTCTTCTGCTTCGGCGCGAAAGTCGCTTCTGAACATTGCATCGCCGACGACCCACAGGGTGAAGCGCATCATGTCATCGGCGATGTTGCGTACTGCGTGCGGACCGCTGCGCTCCCACTCTACGAAGATGGCCTCGGCGTTCTTGATGATCACGGGAAGAAACCGCTCGACCGCTTTGGGGCGGAACTCCGGCGCGACCAGGCGTCGCTGGCGCGTCCAGAACTCTCCATCGCTCAAGAACAGACCATTGCCGAGCAGCGGGCGAAGGTATTTGTAGTTTTCGGTCTTTGGGTAGTTAAGTACGTTGCCGCGCAGTACGTGATGCAGATGCCTCGGGTGATCAAGGTGCAGCATGGGCACGGGAACGCGCATCCGGACGACATCACCGTATCGCCGATGGAGCCTGGACCCAGCCTCTGCATAGTTGTGCAGCGCGGACAGGAAGGCGACGCACTCTTGCTGCCAAGACAGTGTGCGGACGTTGAAGAGTCGGTTGCCATCCAGAATGCTTGGCTCTACTGGCGGACTTGGTTCGAACATTGGGGTAGTTTCCGCTTCCTCCGCATCCGCGGTAGAGCCGAACGCGTCAAAAGCAATGTTTGATCGCGCCATCCGTGGGCCTACTGCTCCTCGTCCTCGGTGGTGGCGCGGTGGGAAAAGCGGAGAGGGCGACGCGGACCGACGGAGTTTGTCCCGGATGCTGCCAGGCAAGGCGCGAAGGCGGTGTACTTTGCTTGCCATTGCTCAGGGGGGCTCTTGGCCGCTGAGACCCTGGGCGGTGCGTCGGTACTGCGCAGGCGTGGTTCCGGTCCAGCGCTTGAATGCCCGTTGGAATGCGGAGACATCCAGGAAACCCAGCAGGAATCCCACCTCGCCCGTGGCGATTCGCCCGTCCCGCAGGTAGCGCAGGGCCAGGTCACGACGAAGCTCGGACAGGACGTGGGCGAAGCTCGTCCCTTCGTTTTTCAGTCGGCGCTGCAGGCTGCGCGGACTCATGTGCAGCGTCGCAGCGACAGCGGCCACGGCTGGCTCCTGTTCCGGTAGTTCGTCCATCATGCAGCGCCGGACCGCACCCTGGAGGCTTCGGTCCTCGGGCAGCGCCGACAAAAGCCCGGTGAGCTGACGGTCCAGCATCGCGAGCAGGCGCGGCTCGGCGTGTGGTTGGGAGCGCGAAAGCAAGGCCCGATCCAGGAGGAGCTCATTGCGCGGGCAACCGTAGTACACGGGCGCTTGAAAGATCCGCTCGTGCTCGCTCACCCGTTCCGGCCGCGCGTGCACGAAGCAGACGGCTCGCGGTACAAACATTTCTCCGATGGCTCGGCGTCCCTGAAGCAGGGCCAGCGCCGTCATTCCCTCCACTGGGTGACGTGGTGGTGTGAGCGGCTCTCGATCGTGGCCGTGAACCAGTCGCACCACGTCCGCCGCCTCCTCTTCCTCGAGCTTCAAATGGATGCCCTGGTGGACGAGGCGAATGTATCGCGCAGCCAGCCGATAGTGATCTCCCAGCGTGGCGCAGCTCCGCAGTGCGAAGGCGAACACGTCGAAGAGTTCTTCGATACTCGTGGAGATCCACTCGGCCAGGTGCAGGCCGAAGTCCCGATCCCCCGTCAATCGGGCGGCCTCGTCCCACAGGCGCAGCTCGTGGGAGTGCAGCAGATCGGCATCTGGTCCTGCCAGCAGCATCGGGTTCAGGTTGGCAGCGGCCAGAAGCTCGGCGGGCGATACACCACAGCTTGCGGCAAACCCCACAACAGACTGGATCGCTTTCGTGGCCCGAACACGACGCATAGCAAATGCTACCGACGGGTGGCCCCCACGGTCAAGACGGCTCTGGCGTGCGCAACAGGTCGCTCTCGCTCCGGCGTTTTTCCCCGAGCGGACGTTCTATTGCAACGAGCTTGCCGCCATCGGAGGGCCGAGGTGGAGCCAGGGATGAACGTCGGCGGGAGGGAAGTGTCGGCAGGGCGAGGTCGCGCCGCCGTCGGGGCAGGGGATTCGTCTTGGGGTGCTAGTGGACGCGAGCGGTTCCGACGCCTTGCGCGGGAAGCAGGGTCTTTGGTGCTCCGCCAAGCAGGCCTCGTAGATACTTGGCGCGCATCACAAGGTCTTGCTGAAGGAAGCCATCAATGACGGCCCGTCCCACCGGCTGGTATCCAGAACCACTGGGATTCCGCTTGCCGAGCCGCTCACCAATGTGGACAAACGGGGACTTGGTTTCGGTCAGGTGGCAGCCGGCGCACGACTGGGCGTTGAGGTCTTTTTCCGCCGCCTGAATCACCGGATCAGTGCTGCCGAAGTTGAGCCGTCCGCCGTCTTCCTTCGAGGTTGCAGCCAAGTAGGAATCAGGAATCACCGCGCTTCCCGCGTGCAGCGCCTGCGCATTGTCCTTCAAATAAGTCCGGAACTGCGCATTCCCAATCCAGCGTGGATCGACGGTTTGTGCAACGGGAACCAGCTCTGGAAGACCGCTTGCGCCCAGGTGAAACTCGCGCAGTTCCCATGCCTCCAGCGAGGTGCGGTTGAGAAACTCATTGGTGCGAATCTGGCCGAGCGAGGTTGGCTTTAGCAGCTCGCCGTAGAGCGCGAGGAGACGGCTTTTTCGATCCTCTGCTTTGTCGATAACTGATAGCTCGGCCCAGCGCTGCGCCACCGACTTGCAGCCGTTGCCATCATCGGGTACACGCAGCTCGACAATCAGGGTCATTCGCTGATTCCCATCGGTGTAGGCTCGCGTCAGCGCATAGGTCAAGCGGGCTTCACCGCAGGTTCCCGACTTGGTCAGATCAATCCGGTTGATGAGCGCCGTCGGATGCATGAGACCTGCGAAGCGCTGCGCGACAAGCGGCGTTTCTGGACTCAGCTCTTTTGCAAACGTTGCAAAGCCATTCCGCTGCTTGGCCAGCGCACCGTTGGGCAGTGACTTCTGGGCACCCATGTCTGAAAGCAGGTTCGCCACGAACTTGTCGACCTGTCCCGCTGGTGCGAGCTTGCCAAGCACCACATCCAGCGCAAACGCCGGATCGTCGATGATCTCGGGATCGCGGACGAGCAGACTCCGTTCGGGGCGTAGTTCAGCGAGCGGTTTCTGCGCCGCGCAGCCTTGAAACTCACTGTCGCAGCCACAGTTGTTCGCATCGGGAACCAAGTTCGTCAGATCGCGACCACCGCTGCAGTACGGCTTCGGACGGCAGACTGTGCCATAGCTTCCGCCGTCGCACTCTGCGTGCTCGTTGCACATCCGTTCGCCCATGCCGGCGCAGCCTTTGGGAACACACGCGCCCATGCAGCTTGCGCTTCCCGGCTTGGTATCGGTAGCGACCGGAGTCGAGAAGGTACGCGGAGCGATGCAGGCTTCGTCGTTGTCGCAGCGCTCATCACTGCCGCAGTCCGCACTGCTCTTGCAGCGACGCAGACGATCGTTTGGCTCACAGCCCATAAACGATCCGCTGTCGCAGTCGCACTGGCCGCCCGGCGGGCAGTAGCAGCGACTCCCAATCGGTTGGCAGGATCCGCTGAGCAGACAGCTTGTCGCATCCGCCAACGAACAAGCAGTCGTCGGTTGAGAGAACTTGGAAAAACACTGTGCCTGCTGGGCTGAGTCTGGTGGTGTTTGATTGGTTCCTTCCGGCGATGGCGGACGCGTCGGAACAGGCAGCGGTCCGGGGCTGCCGATTTCCGAACCATCACCGGGAGACGTTGTGCAGTCCCGCCGCGCTTTGCAGTCGGTGGAGCTGAGCGCTTCGCAGGCTTTCTGCGGGGTGATGCGCGGAACGGAACGACACCCGACAAACATGCGCGCGCTGTTGTCGAAACCGACGCAGCCAGTGGCTTGCCCGTGCTTGGGGGTTTCGCCGTTGTTGACACCCGCCGCGCTGACCGCTCCGTCCGGAGACCGCTTCGGTTCGCCGACCGGGGCGCCACAGGCAGTGTCGACGCTGACGGTTCCTCCGGGGCCCCTTCCCCGGCTTTGCTGAACGTTCGGGTTGGAATAGGACGGCTGGCAGCGCGCGTCGGTCACGCAGGAGTCTTCGCTGCGTCCTTGGCAAGGATCCTCGCTGCAGGTCTGCCAAGTGCGCTGCTCCTCGGTGAGAAAGCAGCCGGACAGCGGGACGCACTCTCCACTTTGGGGATCTGTGGCAAAGATCGTCCGTTCGCAGATGAGAGGCTGACAGACTGCAGCGACGCACATTCCGTTGTCACCGCAAGCCGCCGTTGTGTCGCACGTCTTGTCGCAGCCGCTCATCCACACGGCTGCAAGGCCAAGAAACCAAGCCAAACGGTCTGCACGCATCGAAAACCTCCTCCTGTTTGGGGTAGGAATGAGAAGAGGTGCACCGATTGTGCCAAAGCGCAAGGCTTGTTTCGGACCAGGCGCTGGCTGCCGTCGGCTGGCGTGATCTCTGTCGTGAAGCGACCTTCTCAACCAGGCGCTGGCTTGCCACTGCGTTTGTGGAGTGCGTCAAAAAACTGAGATCGATCAGCGCAAACTGAACCTGCTGGATGTCTCCTACTCCCAGAACACGGCGGGATGCCGACGCATCACCCGGGACTGCCCAGCGCTAAGTTGCGTGCTTCCCGACAGAAACGGACGGTAGTTCATCAGGTTGTCGGCTCCGGTGTCTGTCAGCGTGTCCTGGGTTCCGTCGGATTCCACGCTATGGTAAAGACCCAAGTAGTGTCCTAGCTCATGCGCCAAGAGCTTGCCTAGCGCCGCGGACTCCCAGGCCAGCGGGGCAGACCCACCAAAGCAGCTCCGACCCTTTAGGAAGACTCCGTGCGCGACTCCCGAAGTCGTAAACCCGCCCGGAATGTGCGAGACCAGACCGTCTACTTCCGACGACTGACCAAGCAGTGGATCCCTTGCCTTCAAACATCCGGTGAGGAGTACCGGCACCCAGCGATCGTCGCGGGCCTCAGGGTTTGGCTCACACTCAAACAGCGTATCCATGGCTCGATCGAGAGCCGCGTGGTCCCCCCTTTCGACCACCAGTGGATCCTCGCCGCGCATCCTCCGAACCCGCACAACCCGCAAGGACAGTCCTGCCGGGGCCAGGAGCGCGCTGGCCATCTTCACCGCGGCTGCGAGCTCCGCTGGATACACCTCACTATTGTCATAGAAAACCGAGCCCGGTGTGATGGCAACCTGCAGCCGAACCTCACCTTGAGAAGTGGTCGTCGCAGGCGCAGCCAGCCCAATGGGGGTCTGAAGTCGCAGCATCGACAGGCCGCCAGACCCAGCCGGTAGCATCGTCGTACAGTCCCTTTGTCCGACCCGCAGCGTCAGCTGACTGGCCGAGACTGAGGTGGGTTCCCCGGATGGGAGCACAAACAGTGCACTCCCAACCCCGACAGAGACTCGCTGCGGGCAGCTCTGACAGTAGTCTCCGTAGTCCAGACCAGAAGCCGGAGCGCTCACCCAGGTCGTCCCTTTGTCGTCGAACGCTTGATCGATCTGCACACACGCCTTGGCGCCAGCCGAAGTGGCGGCAGAGATGCGAACCACCGCCATAGATGCTGCAATTGGCAGGGCCACCGCTGCACTGACCCCACCTCCGTCCAGCGACTGCGCCAGCATCGGGTCACTGATCGTGGTCCAGGAGAGCTGACGAGGGTTTGTCGTCGCCGACTCCTCCAGGTTCGTAAAGCAGCTTGTTGCGGCAGTTGGTGTCCCACAGCCCATGCACCAGGCGACGATCCCCGCGAAGACCCGTCGAAGCGCAATCCCTTGCGCCAAACGCGCAGCGCGGGGTCTAATCAAGAGACGGTGATCAGATGAAACACTCATTGTGGCTTATCATAACTTGTCTTTGGATTGTGTCCTGCAGTCGTGATCCGGCTCCGCTGCGAGTGGCTGTCATGATGCCGCTTCCGGGACCAGCCACGTCGCAACTCAGTCTCCCCAATGTCGAGTGGGCCAAAGACAACGTCAACGCCGCAGGGGGAATCGGAGGCCGACCGCTTGCCATTGATTACTACCCAATTACCGATGGAACGCTGGAAGATACAGCGCAGAAGCTGGCCGCCGATGAACAGTATCTTGCCGTAATCGGTCCCGGGACTTCTGAACATTTGATGAAAGTGGCAGATACGTTTATAAGGTATCGCAAACCGCTGGTGTCATTTTCTTCTTCAGCAGCAGAGCCGCTGCGAGCATATGGCAAAAAAGGCATCATCTGGAGAACTCGACAATCAGACATCGCACAAACCGAGGTCATGATAAAACATGCGAAAACAACCAAAGCCACCAAAATTGCACTCATTTCTTCGATAGACACCAATGGGGGGACTTTTTTTGAGTGGTTTGGTTTTCTGGCCCGAGAATATGGGTATTCACAAGAGGAAATACACATAGAAACGCTAGACAGTGGCACAAGCTGCGACGCGCCGGTGCGTGCGACCTTGGCGTTTTCACCCGACATCATCTTCGTCGCTGCCAGCAATCCAAGCCAGCAGCAGTGTGTGCTCAAGACCATCGGTCCGCCCAGCGCGAAGCTTGTATTTGCTGACACTGGGCTGGATACCAAAGTCCTGCGCGGCGACCCGACTCGTCCGCCACCCCTTGTGGAAGGCTTCGGCGGTAGCGTAAGCCACGCCTTTGCGTCTGGCTATCGGGCTCGCTTTGGCAAAGCTCCTCCTCCCGTCGCTGCGTCTGAATATGACACGGTGCTCCTGCTTGCCTATGGACTTTCTGCGTCGGAAGGCCAAGGGGGAAACCAGCTCATCGCGGCGCTACAGTCGGTGGTGAGCGGCCAGGATGCCGAGGAATACGGCTGGACTTCTGACGAGCTGACCATGGCCATTTCGGCGATCTCGGCGGGAAGACGACCTCGACTGCTTGGTGCCAGCGCGCCGCTTGTGTTTGAACCCACACTGCAAATGGATCTTCGGTCTGCGCTTTTTGCACACTGGGTCATGGGCACCGACGGACCAGTCCCGGATGCGACGTACTCAACCGACGACAAGTCTTTTCTCACCAGCCAAGGAATTTTGGTCAATCCGGGTTCATCGTCACAGAGCATGACCATCGACTCTTCTGCTTATGTTCCCACGCTCGCAAAGAGTGATACATGGGCGCTTATCGTGGTGTTCTCATCTGGTTATAGTAACTATCGGCATCAGGCCGATGCACTTGCACAATATCAGTTGCTGCGTAAAAATGGGGTTCCCGACGATCACATCATTCTGATCATGAACGATGGAATCGCCAGGGCGACCCAGAACCCGCAGCCTGGAGTCATCGTGAATACACCCGGCGGAGAGAATTTATATCGAGATCTAAAAATTGATTATGATATAAATGTTTCTGGTCAAGATATTGTTGATATTATTTCAGGAAAATCATCAGCGAGTCTTCCGGCGGTGATATCAACGCAAAAGGGAAGCAATTTATTTGTCTATCTGGTTGGACATGGTGGAAAACAGGGGATCTCGATTGGTGGCACCACGGCGACGGACGGAATCAAAGGCACCAGCGCCTTCTCTCCTTCCATGCTGAAACAGGCGCTGTGTACGTTGCGGACAGAAGACAGACTCCGCCGCGCGCTAGTCCTCGTCGAAAGCTGCTATGCTGGCGTGTTCGGGGATGCCCGGTATGGCGGCCTAGAGGGTCTGTGCGGAAGCCCCCCTACCGCACCGCTGCTCGGGGTTTCGCTGATGACCGCGGCCAGCAACACAGAGGTCTCCTATGCCGCCGACTACGACAGCAGCACGAAGACCTGGGTGAACGACGCATTTTCGCGCAGATTCCTCGACCTCGTGACCGCAAATCCTGCGACCGACGTCATCAGTTTGTACGGACAGATCTACTTGGGAGTGAGCGGGTCGCACGCCTCGTTCTTCAATGCTTCGAATGCTGGTGCTCTTCGTGCGGTGCAAGTGAGGGAGTTTCTCACCCCATGAGCCACGAGCGCGCAGAGACACGCTCCCGCGACTCGCGGGAATGAGAGAAGTAGGAAGCAGACAGTAGGAAGAAGGAGTCGATTGGGGG
>CAYTGC010000165.1:8850-11402 GCA_964437195.1 uncultured Myxococcales bacterium
GGAGTCGATTGGGAGTCGATTTGGAGTCGATTGGGAGTCGATTGGGAGCTGGTTGAGAGTCGTCGGTCGTGAGGACTAGAGGGCTTGCGAGCGGAGCTCTTCTGCCGTCACAAAGCGGCCAATCAGAACCTTTAGCTCTGCCACTGTCTCACGCGGGAAGTGGCTGATGAGTCCTCGCTTGGCTTCCGGATCGCTTGATGCCGCCGAACCGAGCAGTCCAATCAGGACCGCTCGAAGGCGCGCATCCTTTTCTTGTGGGAGCTGCGCAAGTGCAACGGATACCGTCGATGAAGCGGCTCCTTTGTGTTCCGCAAACAGTCCTTCCGCGATGGCGCTGCCAATCGAGCGACGCACCGTGGCATCGGATTCCTTGCCCAGCCAAGCTGCCAGCAGCGGCTCGACCTTTTCTACGGGCATCCGACGATGGGCCTGGGCTGCACGCGCGCGAATCGCAGGGGAGGAATCGGCTGCCGACGGTTGAATCGAATCGATGAGAGCCGTGTCACCGCTATTCCCGACCGCATCCAGCAGTACCTCGCGCTCTGCCTCATCTTTCGTCGATCCCAGCCGTTGCCCAAGCTCCTCCCGAATGGTCTGCGCAAGAGCGGGCTGTCGGTCCACCGTTCGATGGGAAAGAGCCCCTAGTGCGAGCAGCGCGGCGCTGCTGACCATCCGTTCCTCTTGGCTGCTCGACAGGATTCTGGACTGGTCGATGAGGGTCTTCGCAGTGGCTGCGGACGGCTTTGGAATGTCTTGCAAGGCTGCGGCGGCCCGCATGCGATTCTTGGTGCTCATTCCTCGATCACGCAGGACTGCGGACAGCGCCTTTTCTGCCGCCAGGGTTCCGGTTCGTTCCAGCGCGAGGAACAGAGGGGCGTGGAGCTTGTCGGGAATGCTTCCGGTCCGAATCCGTGACACCAGATCTTCGATCGCTTTGGGGTTTGCGGACAGGTAGCTTGCCAGCCGCTCGGTTGCACGGAAAAGGCCGTCGTTCGTCCTTGTCAGCAAGGTTGTGAAGTCCGCAAGGACTGCGGTTACATCCATCACTGCCAGCACCGGATCGGGGGCTGCAACTTCGCGTGGCTCGGTCGAGACGGACTCCTTCTTGATGGTGTGGATGACAAACTGACCGGCCTCGATTTTGTCGAGTGATGCGGGCGGTTCCTCTCCTGAATTGATGCGCGCCAGCTGGGTCGTGGTGGTGATCTCGCTAAACTGCCGAGCGCCGATGGAAAAGCGAACCTTTTCGCGCCCAGACAGTTCGCGCAGAAAGCGCCCAGTGGCCTCGAGCGATCCGTCCGCCACAGACTCGAGGATTTCAACATCCAATCGACCCCCAAACTGGGGAATCCAGGGCAGGACTGTGTTCGCATAGCGAAGCCTGCGCAGCGTCAAGCGGGGCTCTTCCAATCGCTTGTCCGCGGTGTAGCTGACCTGAGCAACCCCAAGCTCATCTTGATGCTGCGAGACCCACTCCACGACCGGAAGTGGAGACAGAACGATCTGCATGGATGCAAACAGTCGCTCTAGCTTCTGCTTGGATTCCTCGGTTGCATCGGGTGGAAACGCAAAGCTGCGAAAGCGGCAGTCCGTTCCGATCTGGAACACGATCGGAGTCAGATAGGGGGCGCTGGCAGCGGCACTCGGCTCCCCTCCACCATCATAAACAGAGACCTTGGATAGCTCTGCGGCCACGACCCAACCGGCAGCCCCACGCGCTTCCGCCACGCGCCACCACATCACCGCATCCAAGTCCAACTTCCGTGGCGACTCGTTGTTTGGTTCCAGAACGCTGGCCCCGGACTGCAAGCGAAAGGCAAGCTTGTCGCCAGGTTCAAAGTAACACGCGAGTCGTTTGGGAATCGGTCTTTGCTCCGACGATTGGGGGCTCTGGGGTTGCCTGTGGCGTACAACATACCCAGCCGTCACTCCCACAACTGCACAACAGAGTATGGCGGACTTCCAGTGGGTCATGGTCCTTGTCTCCTACAGGCTCAGCGAGGCTGATGTGCTGATTCGATCCAGCAGACTCTGGGTGAAGGAGGATCCACTGTAGCTAAACAGCGTCACTTCCTTGATCGTCTCATAGCTGGTCCCGCATGGATACTTCACCTTCTTGCCAAAGACCTTGAAGCTACAGTAGTCGATGCTGAGCTGTTCCAGTGACAGGGTGATGCTGCCGCTCAAGGTCGTGATGCGAAGGTAGGCATACAGCGAGAAAGTGAACTTGAGCGTCACCGGGGACGTACTGGTCACCGAGTAGGAGATCGACGCCGTTGCGCCATCGCCGTCGGTGGTGTTGAGTCCTAGCAGTGTGACGGAAGCCGAGATCGATAGCTTGTACAGGGTGACGTTCAGTGTGCCGGTAACCGACAGACTTGCGCTGGCGTACGGACGGACGTTGGCGGTCAGTGCTGTGCCGCTGGCAGACAGCGTCATGTCGATTCCGATGGTCGCAGTGAAGCAACCTGAGATGTCGGCGCTGACCACGTAGATTCCGTAGGTATACGTAATGCAAGTCTCTTTCGATGCGCTGTAGTCCTTGGTGTAGG
>CAYTGC010000166.1:0-11391 GCA_964437195.1 uncultured Myxococcales bacterium
CCGATTATCCAGGAACTCAACATCGAGGTCGATCTGCGAGACGCCGGAACCAAGGAAGTGCGCCCAGGCCTCGGCGCGGTCCTCTCCGATGACCACAAGCGTGTGGTGCTACAGCGGACTGATTATGTTCCGAGCGCCGACCTGACTGTTGAGCTTCTCTCGGAGCCACGACCTTCTGATGTGGCCCGCGTCTATCACGTCTCACACGTCGATCCGCCGCGTCCGGGCGGTCGAACCGGCAAGCCAGAAGATGAATATGTGCTGATTCGGGCGCTTCCGGCCCCACTGCCAGCGGCGACAGAGCGCGCGCCGATGGACCTGGCAATGCTCGTCGATGTGTCGGCAGCGACGGATGCAACCCACCTGGCGATGGCGCGCACGCTGATCGAATCGGTCCTCAGAAGGCTCGGGCCCGACGATCGGGTGGTGCTGCTCGGCGCAGATCTCGATGCCCACGCGGTGCTTGGTGGCAAAGCAGGCAAAAAGGAAAAAACCGCCGCGCCGACCTGGTCGCCGATGAGCAGCGATGTGGCCAACCAGCTTCTAGAGCAGCTTGGGCGGGCAACCACCGGCGGAGCGACAGACCTGGGACGAACGCTGAGCGAAGCGACGGCGATGCTCGATCCGAGCCGACTCGGTGCGGTTCTGTATGTCGGTGATGGCAAGCCTACCGTCGGTGAACTGTCCCTGAAAAACCTGCGTGAGCGGCTCGCCAGTCTGCCGCAGCCGATGCGGCTGTATGCCGTCGGAATCGGTGATGATGCCAATCTCGATCTTCTGTCGGGGCTTTCAGACGCCAGCGCCGGACAGGCCTTTCGGGTTGGAGATCGGCAAAGTGCCGCGGAGACTGCGCTCAAAGTGGTCTCGCATCTGAGCCGACCAACGGTGAGCAAGCTCAAGTTCGAGGTCGGCAGCTCGCTCGATCGGGTCTACCCAAGAGAGACGGTGGCAGTACGCGCCGGAGAACCACTCTTGATCCTGGCGCGACTGAAAAAGCGCTTGCCTGCGTCGATTACCGTCGAAGGAGTACAGCTCGGACAGGCGTTTAAGCGGACCTACCGACTCGAAGGCCATCCGATCGACAACACCTCTGATCTGCGACTTCGCTGGTCGGCGGCTCGGCTTGGACAACTGCTCGAAAGCGGCTCCACCGTTGAGGAAGTCGCGGAGCTTGGCGTTCGCCAAAACCTCATCACACCGTACACGTCGTACTACGTACCGAGCGAAGAGGAAGTATCGGCCTTGGAGCGCACGATCCCGGAAGTGCGCGCCGCAGGATGCAGCGGCCGCTCCCCGATGTCGTTTGGCCGCTCGGAGTCAGCCCCTGCCCAGGCTCCGATGGCAGTGATGGCTACGGGAGAAGCGCCCTCGGGCCGAGCGGAAGGTGCCATGGGCGGTCGCGCCAGCTCGACGCGCAAGAGCGACAAGGCCAAGTCCAAAGACCGCTCCCGTGATGTCGATGCCAAGCTAGCACTCGCGGACGACGAAGCGCCACCGCCTCCGCCAGCCCCAGAAGAAGCGGCGGCGGGGGCACCGGCCTCTGCCCCGATGCCAGTGGAGCTGAAAAAAGAACGCTACGCTGAACCGTCCAAGCCAGCCGCCGCACCGAAAAGATCCAAGCGTGCGTCCGCGATGGACACGCTCGCCGATGCGGACGCTGGCGATGCGTACAGTGGTGGTGCATTCGGACTCGTGGGCTCAGGAAAGGGCGGCGGCGGCGTCGGCGAAGGAACCATCGGCCTCGGCAACCTCGGACTCATTGGTCACGGGTCGGGCGGCGGCTACGGGGCCAAAAACCGACGCGGTGACGCAGGAAGCGAGGTCGTCCAAGGCACCGTCGAGGTACGCGGCTCTCTTGACAAGGAAATCATCCGCCGGATCGTCCGTCGCCACATAAATGAAGTGAGGTTTTGCCAAGAACGGGAGCTGTCACGCGGTCACGCGGGCAACGGTCGGGTCCTGCTCCAGTTCACCATTGGGCCCGAGGGTCGGGTCCTCAGCAGCACAATCCAAAGCTCGACGGTGGGGAACCCGCAGGTGGATGGCTGCATCGCCGGAGCCGTGCGGCGCTGGGACTTCCCCAAGCCACGCGGCGGCGTCGTGATCGTGTCCTACCCGTTTGTCCTCAAGAGCAATGTGAACAATCCGCCATCCCTTGAGGAAGACCTGGCGCCCGCGGTGGCCATCTCGACGCCGGAGGTCACGGTCCTGGTGGGCATCGTCTCGCACCGGCCCAAGGGATGCTCGGCAGCGTCGATGCAGCCTCTTGATGAGCGTCGCCAGCTGTGGAAAGAGCGGCTGACGGGCGGGGTTCGCAAGGCGATGGAGGTGCTGCAAGACGCGGTGAGCGGCTGCGAAGTCCGTCGCTGGTCCGAAAAGCGAGAGCTGCTCAAGCTGATGCTGCGCAACGTCGGTGGCCCGAGCGGAATGGTAGAGCTATATAACCACCTCTCCGACGAACCCGACGATCAGGAATACCTCCGGCACGCCATTTTGGGTGAGGTGCGCAGTCCACGCGACCTGCGGGTGATTTACGACGGACTTGGCCTGGGCGATGAAGAACGCGCGATGCTGGCCCAGGAAGTGGTCGCCAAAGCCAAGTCGGTGCCCGAACGGCTGACCCGGCTTGAGGAACTTTTGGCCAAGTGGCCCGGCGATCTGAAGCTGCGAATCCTGCGGATGGAAACCGAGGAAGCGCTGGGGGAATCCGACTCTGCAAGACGAACCGCCGAGGAGATCCGAGTTGATCCGTATGCCGATGCCCAGGCCCGCACCGCCGTCGGTGAGCTGCTGGTCCGGCTCGGGGATGAAGTCGGTGCCCGACGAGCGTTTTCAGAAATTGTCGAGTTTGCGCCGGAAGATCCGCTGGCTCGACGACGGCTCGGCGATCTGTACCGGGCGCATGGCTGGTTTGATGAAGCCTACCGTCAATACGAGACGCTGCTTCAGCTTCAGCCCGGTGACAACTCGGTGCTGATCCTGCTCGCTTCGGCGGCGGCTGGCGCAGGCAAGGTCGAAGAAGCGCTCGGGCTGGAAAAGCGCGTCGTCGGCGATGCCGAACCGGGCAGCGAGAGCGGCCTGGCCAAGATTGCGCTTTTGTGGTCGAGCCTCCGCTTGGCCGAGCTGCGAGAGCAGGCACGAACCCAGCCAGGCAAAGACACCGCTGAGGAGCTGGCGCTGCTCAACCTGCGGGCGCGGCAAAACGGCATCGAGGGTCTTTATCGTCCCGTGCGCGTGTTCTTGACATGGGCGCATCCCGAGGCAGATCTCGATTTGCGCGTCGGTGCACCAGGCGAGTCACCCGGTCCCGCGATGGATTTGGCCCCGCAGTTTGGTCTGCTCGGCTGGCACAGCCACAAAGACGCGACGCCGAAGGGTGAATACGTCGTCGAGGTCCGTCGCCAAGACCGCCAGCGAGCGATTGGTTACGACGTGGTCGTGACGGTGATCGTCGGTGAAGGTCAGAAGGACGAAAAACTTCTCTCCAGCAAGTTCAAGCTGGCCGGAGAGCTAACCGAACGGCGCCTGCTGCTCCGCGACGGACGGCTATTGCCACAGTAAGGGGTCGCCATGAACGTGCTTTACAAAAAACCAAGCAATCGTGAGCGCGGCCTCGGCATTGTGCGCCTCGGACAGCTTCTCGGACTAGCGCTTGTGTCGATGGTGGGAATCAGCGCGTGTCACAAGCTGCCGCCGCCTCAACCGACGGTGGCATCGGTCGAAGCCAGCCGCGACGGAGCCAAGATCCAGCGCCAGAGCGCGACCCAGCCCGTCGTCCGCAACCAGCGCCTCGAAGTCGGCAGTCTGGTGTCGACGCCAACCGGCGTTCGCGCGTCGCTCTACCTTGATGCTGGAGCGTGGGTGCTGCTTGACCAAGACAGCTCTGTGGAAGTCCAAGAGCGCGGGATCGCGATCAAGAGTGGCCGGGCCTGGATCGATGCGCGCGTCGGTACCGACGTTCCAGTGGTCGCCGCCGGAGTGAATCTGTCCGCGCAAAAAGCCGGTCTGGCAGTCAGTATCGTCGACGGTGGAGCCAAGATTTACTGTGCCAGCGGTCAGGTTGCGTGGAAGCTCGCTGACAAGGCCGGGCGACTCGAATCGGGCCTGACGCTGATCGCCACTGGCAGCGAAGCCAAACAGACGGCGCAGGCGCTTTGGGACGATTTCACCCTCGGACTGGCTGAACCAGGACCACTGCGGGCCTTAGAACCTGCTGGCGTCGGACAACTGACGGCCAGACCGACCTCGGGTCTCGGTACTGCCCGTACACCGCTGATCGTCCGCGCCCACGAGGTGAACGTCACCATCGAAGGTGATCTGGCCACGACCACCGTCGAGCAGACGTTCTTTAACCCGCGCTCAGAGTATCTCGAAGGCCTGTACACGGTGCGGCTCCCCGAGGAAGCGATTCTTGAGCATTTCTCTGTCGCCCAGGACGATGGAGCGCCTCGCCGAGGTGAGGTGGTGCCGATTGATCCGCAGTCTGGATCGACCGCCAGCTTTGGCGCCAACCTCGAGTGGGCCGGTGCCGGTCGCTATCGAGGACTGATTCGGAACATTGCGCCCGGGAAGGTCCGTCGCGTGGTGCTGCGCTACCGCGAGTGGCTGCCGCATATCCCCTATCCCGACGCGGTCAAGCGCACCTATGTCTACCCGATGGGACAAAGTGCGCAGATGCAGGCGGGTACGCTGTCGAACCTCGGGGAGTTTTCGCTGACCATCGATGTGTCCAAAGCTTCTGCGTCGGCGCTTCAGGCGGGGCTCGGGGCACAGCTGGAAAATTCGCAGGTGACGCTGCGACGCAGTGACTTCCGTCCGACGGCGGACTTTGTGCTCGACCTCATCGATGGCAAAGAGCGCGTGAGCGAGCGCCTGTACGGCTACCGAGGAGAGGAAATCGACGGACAGCGCTACCTGCTGGTGCAGCCGACCCCGACGCCCGGAAAAGCGCCCAAAGGTCTGTCCGTGGTGCTGCTCGTGGACGTTTCAGCGGGTACCGACGAAGCCAAGCTAAGCCTGGGGCGCAGCGTGGCGCAGGCGCTGCTCAAGCGACTTGTGCCCGAAGACCGCGTTGCAGTGGTGGCTGCTTCTCTCGGAGCGGCAACGCTCGGCAGTGAAGCGCTGGCGTCGGCGACCAAAGAACGAATCGAACAGCTCGACGCGATGCTGGCAAAGCAAACAGCGGGTGGCGCAACAAACTTGCAGCTCGCGATGCAGCGTGCCGTCGAGCTTCTGCCGCGTGGGCAAGGCGCAGTGATCTACATCGGCGATGGACGACCGACGGTGGGTGCGCTGACTCCGAGAGAGCTGCGCGAGCACCTTCAGCGGCTCGGTGACTTGCCCCGCTTTTTTGCCGCAGCCGTTGGAACTGATGCCAACATGCCGCTCCTCCAGTCGCTGTGTCACTCGGGCATTCGCTCGGGAGTGGTCAAGATCGACGACGCGCCCGATGCCTCGCGAGCGGCGCTGTACCTTCTGGAACGGATTGCCCAGCCGAGCCTGACCAATGTGCGCGTCGAGCTGGGCGAGGGTGCCGACGTGGTGTATCCCGACGAGCCGGTGACGCTGGAAAACGGCGATGCGCTGACGGTTGTGGCCCGGCTGCGCGCCGATCGTGGAACGCCAAGCAAGCTGTCGATTCGCGGTGTTCGCGATGGTCAGCCGTTTGCAGAGCAGCGCGATCTGTCCGTACGCACGATGGATGATGGCGGCGACCTGGCGCGGCGCTGGGCACTCCTGCGCATGCAAGGACTTCTCGAGCGAGCGTCGGGAAAAGAGGCCATCCTCGACATCGGCAAACGCTTCCAAGTGGTCACGCCATGGAGCGCGATCATCGTCGAGGGAAGCGGTGCAGAAACCTATCGTCCTGTCGTCGGTGATGTCGAGGCGGGACAGTTTGTGCCCCCGGCGCTGCGCGGACTTGCTCCGCAGGACTCGGCGATTGTGCTGGAAGCCGGTGTGTCAACGGCAAGCGTCCGAACCATCAGCGTCAACGACATGTATGTCCGCGCGCTCAACGGCCAGAGCAGCGCCGCGCGTCTGTGCTACGAGCGCCGCGCTGCCGGGAATCCTGGGCTCTCGGGCCGGGTCGAGCTGAAGGTCAAGCTCGGCCTCGACGGCATCCCCAA
Source organism: uncultured Myxococcales bacterium (assembly GCA_964437195.1). Taxonomy (GTDB): domain Bacteria; phylum Myxococcota_A; class Polyangia; order Palsa-1104; family JAEUJZ01; genus JAEUKA01. The sequence goes on from CAYTGC010000166.1 coordinate 6,129, forward strand.
AGATGTGCGGGTGACATCGTCGACACTGCGATCCAAGGAAATCGATGCCTGCATCGAGCGGGCGCTGTTGGCCGTCAAGCTGCCTGCATCCCCCGACGGAAAGCCACACGACATCGACTACGCGATGCAGCTCTCGCAGCCCGAGCGTGACGACGGACCGCAGCGCTGTAGCGCCGCTTCGCGGGCGTATCTGCAAGTGCGACGCACGCTGTGGCGCGAGCGGCTGTACAGCCATCCTGGCGTCGAGGGAGCGATGACGGTCTATCGCGAGGCGGCTGCCCGCTGCGAGCTCAAGTCGTGGCTGGATCGACGGGCGCTCATCGACATGCTGCGGGTTCATGTGGGAGCGACGGCGCAGCAGGTCGATCTCTACCACCGCTTCGATGAAAACGAGCACGCCCAAGAGATCCAAGCGCACCTGCGTCGCGAGATCTTGCGGGCGGTGCGAACCGAGTCCGACATTCGGGCCGCGCAGAGTGGCCTGGCGCTCGACGGTGGCGTCGATCAGGCATTGCTCGCCCAGGAGCTCAAGAAAGCCAAGACCCGCGACGAAGAACTGCTGGTTCTGCGACGATTTTTGGCCCTGTCGCCGGACTCGCTGTCACTCAAGCTCAAGCTGCTTGCGCTTCTCGAGGAAGCCTGCGGGGAAAAAACGGTGACAGCAGCGAACAAGCAAGCCATGTTTTCCGAGGCCAACCGGCTTATCGAGAGCATCCGAACCGATCCGGGCGCCGATGCCGCCGTACGCCAGGCAGTCGGTGAATACCTAATCCGTCGAGGAGAAGGGGCCGAAGGGGCGCGGGCGCTGTCGGAAATCGTCGAGTTTGCGCCGTTTGACCCGTGGGGCAGACGCAGGCTCGGGGATCTGTATCGCGCACACGGCTTTTACGACGCTGCGTACCGCGAATATCAGGGCCTAAGCTGGCTTTTGCCACAGGATGAGACGGTGATGCTTCTGCTTGCCGATGCCGCCGCAGGCCAAGGACGAACCGACGAAGCGCTGCGCCTGACGAGCCGAGTTGCCGAAGCCGTCGGTGCGCAGAAGACGCAAAAGGGTGCTCCGGCATGGGCCCGGGCGCTCTACGCGGTGCGGCTGGCTCGGCTCCTCGATGATGCGAAGAAAAAGGGCGACGCAAACCTGCTCGGTCAGCTCAAAGTCCGCGGTCGCAGCGACGGTCTGGTCGGCTACGCAGGCAAGCTGCTGTTTGCCGTTACGTGGTCGCATCCCGATGCTCAGATCGAGCTTCAGCTGCTGCCGCCGGGACGGGGTACTGACCTGCAGCGCGCGAGCCTCCAGGGTGGCAGCGTCGGCATCGAAGCCCAACGCTACGAACGGATCGATGCCGGTGAGTGGAAAGTCCGTGTCTTCAGGTCCGGCAGCAGTACCGCCGGGGAGTACAAAGGCGAGCTGACGGTGATCCAAAACGCAGGCGACGAAGGCGAAGTCATCGTCCGTCAGCCGATCAGCTTTTCGTCGACGACAGGCTCGGTTCGCGACTTCATCTTCCGCGGCAAAGAGCTAACGCCCGCGAAATAGACCCGCCGACTTACTTGCTGCGCTTTTTGGCCGCTTTCGGGACGGGCTTGCCCGGCGCTGCCAAATCGAGTGGTTCGCCAGCCGACGCCGCGTCCTTGCTTGCTGCGGCTGATGCTGCCGTCGCTGCTGCCGGGGAAGCCGGAGCCGCCGGAGCGCTCGCTTTTTGCAGCGAATCGAGTCCGCCCTTTTCGACCAGGCTCTTGTTAAATCCCAAGATGGCCGACTCGACGAGCTGCGCAACGCCCGCCTCGAAGGTAGGATAGGACTCGGAGCTCTTGCCTTCGCCAGCGAACGTAAACGCATACTCGGCGTTTTCACTCGGGCGAAGACCAAGACCCCAGGTCATTTCGATGACGGTGTAGACGAGCCGCCCAACCGGCGTGCTGTGGAGCTGAACCCTATCGACCTTCACATCGGCGACGACGTGTGGCGCGCTGGGCAGCGGCGTTCCGGCCTTCACCACCTCGACCTTCGCGAAGTAGTTGCCGAGCGCGTCCTTTAGGTCACGGCTTATGAACTGCTGGAAATCGACGAGCTTGAACTTTTCACCTTCCTGCGGATTGAACGACGATGACTCCTTGAGATCCCAGCTATCGGGGACTTTCGTCGGGTCCACGACAAGGTACAGCGGCCTTTGAATCTTCTGCGCGACCATCAGGCTCGCAGGCTTGGCCTGCACGTTCTGCATGCTGTAGCTGGGCCGGTAGTGGGCTCCAAAGCAGCCCGTCGCAGAAATCGCGAGCGCGAGCCCCGCAGCGGCCCAAAAACCACGAAACCCAACCAAACCGGACGACAAACGACGATTCGACATGGAAATCCTCCGTGATGACCGGGCCGTGTAACCCAACAGCCCACAGGATTTCAACCACGGAAGCCGCTTAGCCTTGGTATTCGCCGAAGATGACCCGGAGCGTGTCAGCAACTTCCCCCACAGTGGCCTGCGCTTTGACGGCATCAAGGATCGCAGCCACCAGGTTGTTGTCGCCCGCCGAAGGCCGCCTGGCTTTTTGGTCAAGCGCCCGCAGCGACTCGCGAGTCTTTTGCTCGTCGCGTGCCGCTCGGAAGCCACGAACTTCGTCGATGCGATCGCGCTCGGCCTGGGGATCGAGGTGGTGCAGACCTTTGACCGGCGGTTCCTTGATCACAAAGTCGTTTACACCGACGACGATTCGCTGCTTGCTCTCGACTTGGCGCTGGTATTCGTAGGCGCGCCGCTCGATCTCGCGCTGTGGATAGCGCTGCTCGATCGCTGCGACCATGCCGCCCAGCTCGTCGATGCGCTGGATGTAGTCGCGCGCTCCGGCTTCGATTTGGTCCGTCAGGGCTTCGACGGCATAGCTTCCGCCGAGCGGATCGACCAGATCGGCCACGCCCGATTCGTACGCCAACACCTGCTGAGTCCGCAGCGCCAGCAGCGCCGACTGTTCGCTCGGCAGCGCCAGCGCTTCGTCGTAGGAATTGACGTGCAGCGACTGACAGCCGCCCAAGATCGCGCCGAGCGCCTGCACACTGTTGCGCACCACGTTTGTCAGCGGCTGCTGTGCCGTCAGCATCGATCCCGCCGTCTGACAGTGGAAGCGCAGCATCATGCTCTTTTCGTCTTTGGCCGCGAAGCGATCGCGCATGATTTTGGCCCACAGTCGACGAGCAGCCCGAAACTTGGCGACCTCTTCGATCAGGTTGTTGTGGCCGTTGAAGAAAAACGACAGCCGCGGCGCAAACTCATCGACCTTGAGGCCCACTTTGAGCGCCGCTTCAACATAGGCAATCCCGTCGGCCAGCGTGAACGCCACTTCCTGCACTGCGTCGCAGCCCGCTTCCCGAATGTGGTAGCCGCTGATGCTGATGGTGTTCCACTGCGGCAGCTCGGCGTTGCAAAACGAAAACAGGTCGGTGATAAGACGCAGCGACGGACGGGGCGGATACACGTACGTGCCGCGCGCCATGTATTCCTTCAGGATGTCGTTTTGTACCGTTCCCCCGAGCAGCTTGCGAGACACACCTTGCTCGTCGGCAACCGCCACGTAGAGCGCAAGCAGGGTCGCCGCCGTCGCATTGATCGTCATCGACGTGGTGATCTTGTCGAGCGGCAGACCCGACAAAAGAACCCGCATATCGGCGATCGAGGCAATCGAGACACCGACGCGACCGACCTCACCTTTCGACAGCTCGTGATCTGGATCGCGGCCCATCTGCGTCGGCAGATCGAACGCCACCGAAAGCCCAGTCTGCCCGCGCTGGAGCAGATAGTGATAGCGCTGGTTCGAGTCGCGCGCTGAGCCAAACCCCGCATACTGCCGCATCGTCCACAGCCGCCCGCGATACATGTTCGGCTGCACGCCGCGCGCAAACGGAAACTCACCGGGAAGCCCGATTCCGTCGAGGTAAGGACTGGTCCCAGCGTCTTCTTCAGCCTGGGTGTACGGCGCATCGAGCGGCGTATACAAGTCGGCAAGCTGGACGTCCGCGTCGGTGGCAAAGCGCGGCTTGCGCGGCGGAACCTTGGCGGCCATTTTGTTCAGTCGCCCCGAAAATGCCGCAATGCGCGCCTTTAGTGTCGATGACTTCGTCGTCGTCATATCGGCATGAGGCTACCTAACCAAAAGCCCACCAAGCAACAGCAGATCGCCAGCCAGCCCGCTGCGCAGTGACAAAGACGCGGCTTTGGTGTACCCAAGGAGAGAGCCTCTTTATCCCCAGCGCTGCGGCCAAACGGTCGCGGCATCCTCGAAAGGAGTACGGCACGATGGGTCGCAAGGTTTACGTGATTGGCGTCGGCATGGTGAAGTTCCAAAAGCCTGGCGCGAGCGACTCCTACGACGTGATGGCGCAAGGCGCGGCACGGTCCGCCCTCAAGGATGCCAGCGTCGATTACAACGACATTCAGCAGGTCTACGCGGGCTACGTCTTCGGCGACAGCACCTGCGGCCAGCGCGCGGTGTATCCGCTTGGACTTACCGGCATTCCGGTCATCAACGTCAACAACAACTGCTCGACGGGATCGACGGCGCTGTTTTTGGCCCGGCAAGCCGTCGCGGGTGGCGATGCCGACTGCGTGCTCGCGCTCGGCTTTGAGCAGATGGAAAAAGGCGCGCTCGGCAGCAAGTGGACCGATCGCACAAACCCGATGGACAAGCACGTCGAGGTGATGAACCGCCAGCAGGGCTTTAACCAGGCGCCACCGACGGCGCAGATGTTCGGCGGCGCGGGTCGAGAGTATCGCTGGAAGTACGGCACCAAGCGCGAGACGTTCGCCAAGATCGCCTCGAAGGCCAGAAACCACGCCAGCCGCAATCCACTGGCCCTCTTCAATCAGCCGCTCACCGTCGAAGAGGTCATGGCATCCGAGGAAGTGTTCGATCCGCTGACCCGCTTCCAGTGCTGCCCACCGACGTGTGGCGCTGCCGCTGCGGTGATTGCCTCGGAAGACTACGTGCGTCGCAAGGGCATAAGCGGCGCGGTTCGCATCGTCGCCCAGCACATGAGCACCGACCTGGGAACGGCCTTTGCCGACAGCATGATCGGCATGATCGGCTACGACATGGCCAAGAAGTGCGCCACCGAGCTGTACCAAAAAGCCGGTCTTGGGCCGCAAGACATCCAGGTCGTCGAGCTGCACGACTGCTTCACCACCAACGAGCTTCTGACCTACGAGGCCGTTGGACTCTGTCCAGAAGGTGGCGCCGAGCAGTTTATCTGGGACGGCCAGAACACCTACGGCGGCAA
>CAYTGC010000167.1:0-11204 GCA_964437195.1 uncultured Myxococcales bacterium
CCGCGTCGAAAGCGCCCACAGCGCGCATGACTCTCGCAGAGGTCATGCAGATCCTCGAGGCAGCGGGATCGGAGCAGACCCGCAAGACGTATGCGCGGCACGGTGCCACCGGGCCGATGTTCGGCGTCCGCTTCGGCGATCTGTTCCCACTGATGAAGAAAATTGACGTCGATCAGCCGCTCGCCCGCGAGCTATGGGCGACCGGGAATGTCGATGCGCGCAACCTCGCGATGAAGATCGCCGATCCGAAAGAAATCGGGCCCGAGGAATTGGATCGCTGGGCGATCGAGAATTCGATGCGCATGTGCGACCTCTACATCGCGACGCTCGCTGCTGAGAGCCCGCATGGACCGTCCAAGCTGCGTGAGTGGCTGGGCTCGTCTGACCAGCGACTCCTCGCGACGGGCTGGACGCTGCTCGGTCGGCTCTCGGATCTAGACGAGTCGTTCCCCGAAAAGGAACTCCTGCGCCACATCGCTGAGATTGAGAAGACGATCCACTCTGCGCCAAATGATGTGCGCAACAACATGAACCGGGCGCTGATCGCCATCGGGGGACATAGCGCCACCATGCGCACGGCCGTGATCGCGGCCGCAAAACGCATCGGCACGGTGACGGTCGACCACGGCGACACCGCATGCAAGACGGCAGACGCGGTCGAAACCGTCGAGAAGATGTGGGCGCGTTCAGGAACGAGGTTTCCATCCCCCGCTGCGCACGAGCGCTCGATGAAATCGATGCGCTGCCGCTGCTGAAGTAGGCCCACGTCGATCTTGGGGGTGCTGTACCCGTTCATTCGGAACCCGGAGAGATGCTCTCGGTCCGGCGGCAGGTGACGTTCGCGAGGCTCAAGACAAACGACGGCTGGAAATAGGACGCTTGGCTTCCGGCGGTGGGGGCTGTGGATCAGGACGCTCCTCGTTGAAGTCTGCGAGCCCCACGTCGTTGCCGCCAGTCCGCGCAAACAGACGTCCGTTCTCTGTGAACACGAGCCGATTCTGCTGATCGCGTCCGCTCCATTCCGCGCCCTCCACTTCGCCGCTGGAGCGATGGAAGGGCGCTTCTCCACGCAGAAGTTCAACCCCTTGTAGTGGATGCGAGGGATGGGTCTTCCCACACCCGCGTACGATGAGCTGCCGATTCCCAACGAAGCGTCCCCCGCCTCCATAGGTTGTATGCATCGGCCACAGAACCAGCGCATGCAGCCATGGCGGTCTACTCAGCGCGGTCCACGAATGGCTGTAGCCAGTGCGGAAGCGCCGACCCTGAAGCGCGGCATACAGGAACAGCTCTCCATCAGGAGACAGATCGCACTTTTCTTCGTAGATGCGACCCCGAAACCAGGAGCCCGGTCTGAACTGATCTCGCTTGGTATCCCAAAGCACCAGCCTCACCCATGACGCCGGTCCCCTTCGAATGATGACCGCAACGGAGGCGCGGGCGGCCATGATCACAAACAGACGGGGAGGAGGAGCAGAAGGAGTCATCCAGACATTCCTTATTGCGCGGAACTAACCCATCATTCGGTAGTGCATGTCCACGGCCATACCGAGCGTCGAAAACGTCGGCGATTGGCCCTTTTCGGCGTAGATGTAAGCAGCCCACATCTGGCGCGCGCAGCGGTCCAGCGGCATTCGACCGACGGCTGTCCCAAGTCCTGGACACAGCACACTGCGAATGGGCAGCACACCGGATCGGTTGTGCTGCTTCACTGCGCGAATGACTGCCCGGAACGCAAGATAGGCGTTCAGTGTGTCGGCCACATTCATTGGCACTCGCATCGTCGGAGCACTGATCAGAAACGGAATCGCAGCATTGCGAGTCTCGATGATCACGGCTTGTCCGACTGGTAGCTCACCGTCGTGTTCTTCCCGCAAGACTCGCTGAAGGCGATCCTGCAGATCCCATCCGAAGTGACGGCTGTAGGCGAGATCAATCCCGCCGTCCATGAATCCGAAGCTGTTGGCCGGACTGACAATCGCGTCGGCTCTGCGGTCGAGGATATCCCCGGTCGAAACCTGCACGCTGTCGTCTCCACCGAAGCAGCGCTGCCACGCCGCAGCCATCTCGGGCTTTGTGTCACGCAACAAGTACGAAGTGGGAGTCATGTCAGCACTGCCTCACCTAGAGCGCATGGACAGTCTGCCGCAGACTGTTTCCACCGTCGATCAAATTGCGCAAACGGCTCGATTGCCAGAGAGCACCACTGCGCAACTCGCGGTGGGCCGAGAGGACGCCCCAAACCACTGGGCGGACGAATGACGGATTCCCAGCGTCTCGATAGATCTGCGACTCGCTGTGCGGTTCACGCCGACATCATCACCATCCCGCACCTGGCAGCCGACGACTCGTAGACCAGTCCTTCGTGATGTCGCTGCTCTTGTCGAAATGTTGTGGCTGGTCGATGATCCCTGAATCTGTGGACGGCGCTGGGCCAAGAACGGTCGAGCATCGGCGTTTCACAGTGGAAACGGGGGACACATGCATCGGACGAAAAAAACCTATGCGCTGCTTCTGGGCTTGTCGATAGCGAGCCTTCATGGCTTTGGGAATGGGAATCGGGCATCCGCCGCACCACTTTGGGGGTCGCAACATGCGGCTGTGCCTGATTCCACATCTCCAGCCCATGGCTGGTCGATTCCGACAGAAAACCAAGGTGTCACGGTCGTCGGAGAACGCGACGGACTGGTAGCTCGGTTTGAATCTGCCGTGCAATCCAAAGCGCGCGTTCGGCTTGCTGCCGTTGCGAACGCGTCCTTTCAGGTAGAGGCGGCTGGCACGCACGGGTTCTCTGTCCAGGTCAAAGCGTTGGGAACCCGGACCGCTGCTGCTCGAATCGATCGCGGACTGGTTCGATATGAGGAGGCATTCGGTCCCGGGACCGAGGTCTTTCATCGCGTCTCCGCTGGAGGAACAGAGGACTACGTTCGTTTTGACAGTGCGCCCGAACGCCCCGAGCTTCGGTATGAGGTATCGCTTGGGAATGCGGTCTCCGGACTGCGGCAGATCGGAGACTCGATCGAATTTCTCGATGCTGCTGGAGCACCACGCCTGCGCATCGACACACCGTACGGAATCGACAGCAGGCACCAGCGATTTGCGGCGCACTTGGCTCTGTCTGGGTGCGCTGCCGACACAAATCCCGCTCCGCCATGGAACCGTGCAGTCGTTCCGCCAGGACGAAGGAGCTGTCTGGTCTCGGTGCATTGGGACTCCCGCGTATCGTACCCTGCGGTGATCGATCCCGCCTGGAAAGCAGGGACCGACATGGCCGCAGCCAACGTCACCTATGAAATGTTTTTGGCGAAGAACACAGGAGGGAGCGTCCTTGCCATCATCGCTCCCGGGAACATCGCACAGGTCTTTGACCCGACGACTGGAACATGGGCGAACACCGCTGCACCGCCGGCCACGTTCGGCCACCGCTGGCGACTGATTCCGATTGCGGGAGACAAGAGCTACGCGATAGCGTCCGGTGTTCCCGGTTACGTGTATGACGTACAGACCGGAACGTGGAAGACCTCGACACAGAATCCAACGCTGGATGGCAATGGCGTGGCGGCGTTCGATTTGGGCGGCGGACATGTGCTTGTCGCAGACTACACAGGGCGGGTCTATGACTACGACGTGGTCAAGGACACGTACACCGCCAAAATGAGCTCGCTTCGGATTCTCGGTGGGAACCTTGGCGTGTTCAAAGTGGGCCCAACCAAGGTCGGCTTCGTTGGATACAACACGAACAAGGTCACCATCTACGACACCGCAGCGGATGCGTGGCTGTACCCTGGCGCAAACGTACTCACGGGTGGCGCAGAAAACTGCGGCAACTTGGAGCTGCTCACCAGCGGATCCATCCTCGCGTACGGAGCCTGCGGAGTGGCCAACCAAGCGGTGATCTTTGATCCGGTGGCCGACACGGTGAAGGCTGTCAACATCTCGAACACCCAGAATCTGCAATGCCAGTGCGGACACACCACCAGCATCTCCTACAACAAGGTTCACCTCATTGGTGGCGGACGCTACTCCTTCGATGAGAACACCGGCGCGATCACCGACAGTGGCGTATTCCCTTCGGGCGCTGTGCAGCACGGAGCCATCGTCAAGCTGAACGACGGAAGAGCCCTCGCCGCGGGCGGAAGTGCGAACTACGATAGTGCGAAGGTAGACCTCTTCGGTCCATCGAGTGCCGCCGACTGCGCCCCTGGGTCCCTGTTCGGATCCCTCAACACGCCAAGCTATGACAGTGCCACGCAGACGTGCAAAGCGTGTGATGGCGACAGCGATGGGACCACTCCGCTCAAGTGTACCGACCAGAATCAGCCAGCCTGCCAGACCGGCGGCGCAAATCCCCTCGTTGGGCAGTGTACCCAGTGCTCATCGACCAACGTCTCGAAGTGCACAGGACAGACCCCCGCTTGCGATAGCGCCACCGGAAAGTGCACGACCTGCAACGGTGGATTTGGCGATGCGAGTGCAACCCAAGTCTGTCCAACCGCAGCCAATCCAGTGTGCAAGACCGATGGAACCTGCGGACTGGCAAACGGGGACAATGGGACAAGCGCAAGTGCGCCGTGCCCGACGAGCAGCAATCCGTACGCCAAAAGCGATGGATCTTGCGGCAAGTGCACAAGCAACACCGATTGCGCGGGTTCGACGCACGCGGGCCCGATCTGCAACACCACGAGCGGAGCCTGCGGAACCGCCTGCAACACGAACACAGACTGTGCGGCAAATAGCTTCTGCGACGCTGGTGGCACACCCAAGACCTGCAAGACCAAGCTCGCCGATGGGCAGACGTGCTCCGCGGCAGCGCAGTGCCAGACCGGTGCTTGCAACAGCGGCAAGTGCGGAGAAATGATGAATCAAGGCTCCATTTCCGGTGGTGGCTGCGGCTGCACTGTGCCCGGCGGAGCCAGCCAGACTTCGTCGAACCTGGTTCTGCTGGCGGGCTTTTTGGGCATCGCCCTGCGCCGCCTGCGTTCCCGGCGATAGCTCCCTCCTTCTGATCTCGACTCCACTGCCGTTGCCGGGCGGGCGTCCTCCTTGCTTGCCCAGAGGAAGGTGGATGTGCCAGTTGCATCCGAGGGCCCTCTCGGCATTCAGCTTCTTCACGGCGGTGTCGGCCTTTTCAGTGACTCGCTCGCCGCGCGCAGTAACACCGTTCGACTGGGCGTGGCGGACACCCGAGGGCGCGAGATGAAGTAGCAGCCGACCAGCCTCTTGTGCGACGATGTTGCAGAGGATTCCGCCACATGTCATCGCCCCTGGCCCCAGGCCCAGCACCCAAGCGCGCGGTTCGCATTCCCCTTTCGACCGGGGCCACCGCCAAGACCATGCTGCTGTTTGGTCTGTTTTCTTTGCTTGGCACGCTGTTTTCGCTGGCGCTGCTGATTCCGCTGTCCCGCATCGAACGCAGCCAGGAGCTTGGCCAGAAGATCATCTGGCTGGTGCCGATCATGTTCTTTTTGGCGTCGATCTACTTTCACTGGCTGGCGCTCCGGTCGCGGGCCAGCGATGCCATCCTGGACTCTGTGGGTCTGCGGATCGAAGGCGGGCCGCACTCGGGTCGGCGGCTTGCATGGTCGGACTTGCGGCTCGATGGCTGCCGGATTGAAACCGACTACAACGCCGTGGTGCAGAGCGGAAATCAGCGCACCTATCAGCAGCGCCTTTTCCTGCGTCTCACCAGCGGTCAGGATCTTGCGGTGGCAAGCTCGTTTGATGCGACCGAGCAGGACTCTTTTGCCGCCCTGCTCACCACGCTGCAAGCCCTTTCGCAAGCCCCCGCGACCCCGGTGAAAGACCCAAGTGAGCCGACCACTGCTCAGTCGCTCGTCTGTTCGGGCTGTGGTGCTGCGGCCGTGCCCGTGGACGCGCCCGCCAGCACGTGCAGTTTCTGTGGTCAGCACACGCCGATGCCGGACGATGTTCGCGAGCGGGTACAGCGCGCCCACCAATCCACTCGCGCCCGCGTGCGGGGGACCGCTCGGCTCAAGTGGCTTTTGTCGCGACCTCAGGCCGCTACCACCAACCGCTGGCTTCTAGGCGTCCTTGTGGCGAAGTACCTGATGCCCTTCTTTCTGTTGGCAAGACCCCGGCTGTGGCTGACCGCCATCGCCGTGGTGTGGATGCTTGGGCGAGTGCTGCAGATGAAGCTGGCAGCGCGGCAGGTCTTCCAGGCTTTGATCTTGGACTACGCCGCTGTTCCGGCCATGTCGGGGCAGCCGCTCCGCTGTCGACGCTGTGCCGGTGCGCTACCGCCCACCGAGGCCACGGATCTCATCGTCTGCTGCGCCTTTTGCCAGGCCGAGAACCTCACCGGAATCGATGTCCAAAAGCACGCACGGGCAGCCGAGCGGCGCGACGCAGAGCTTGCCGCGACGCTGCTGCACGAGCGATTGGACCGCCTTCGCCACCTCGGGTTGATCTTCGCTGGCTTGCTCTTGGCCCTTTACGGCGTGTATTTCGCCTACGCTTCGCCCTAGGTTGGCAGGAAGGCCCGCTCTGCTGGGCGCGAGGATTCCGCGCCTCCGGTCGTGATGGCCTCGCCTGTCCCGACCTCGCACATCGAGACTCGACGTTGCAACAAGATCACCCCTGCCGAAACATGAACCGGCCGCCGCCCTTGGCGGTCTGGTGAACCGCATCGCCGAATCGACGGATTTCGTCCATGCGTGCCGGGTCAAGAGGTCCAGCGTTTACGCCCTCGATGTCTTCGACGAGCTCGTCCAGCGTATGCGCCGCGCAGAAGGCCATGTCGACGCTCGGATGCGCGAGTACGAAGCGGTAACATTCGGGGGCGCGCATCGGTTCTGGGAAGCCCGCAGAGGGGACGGGCTTTAGAAGCATTCCCCAGCGCGTCGCGGTGTACGCGATCATGGCGGGCCGCTTTTCGCCAAGCGGGGCGAAGACCTCGCGCTCGACACCGCGATGGGCGGCATTGTAGCGGAGCATCATCACATCGGGCTCGAGCTCTGCCGCGAGCGAGAGGGCGAGTTTGCGGTCGTGACATGAGAAGCCGATTGCGCGCACCCGACCCGTTTCTTTGAGCGAGCGCATAAACGGCCAGGCGCGTCCCGCCACGTGCCAGTGACCCCGCACCCAGCCCTGCAAATACACGTCGAGGTGGTCGGTGCCAACCGCGCGGGCATTTTCCTCGAAGTTTTTGCGGAGCGCCCATGCAAAGGGGAAAAACCCGCTGAGCGAGATCAGGGTCAAGGCGTCACGGTGCCCGGCTTTGATGAGTCGCCGAACCCCCTCGCAGATGCTCGTCATCATCGAGGCCACAAGGAATGTCGTCACGCCGTGCTCGTAATAGGCCCGCTCGACGTCTTCGGCGGTCAGGCGGCCGCGTGTGGGTGGGCCGTCCGCGCGGAAGGCCAAATCGGCGAGGCCGAGCGGGGTAACGCGCAGGCCGGTGCGACCAAACCGGCGGGGTTCGAGGCGGTTCATGTTCATGGCTCCAAATGGTCACGCAGACGGGCAACAAGCTAGTGAAACCGGTCCGGGGTTGGCTGGGGCTCGCAGCGGGTACGACCGCAACACACAGGGGCGCAGATCGTCTCAGCCTTTGGCTCGCTCGAAGTGGACGACGTCGATGAGCACGGTCGCCGCGAAGGCCAGCACGCGCAGCGCTGGATCGCTCACCTGTGCAAGGTCTACCCCGAAGTTGTCTGCGTCGGTGAATAGCTCCTTGCCGAACCCGCTCCAGCGCTTGCGGATCGTGCCAAGCGTCTGCCCGTCGATCTGGATTTCGAACGTCCACGGCTTCAGGATCGGACCGAACAGCCGCGCCACGACGCGCCCTTCGGCGTCTTCGATGTCGTAGATGCGCCGGAGCCAGCTCCACCGGCGCTGGATCGCGCCGAGCATCGTCCCGTCCGAAGCGCTCACGATGAGCCGGTGGAACATGAACCGAAACGGCCTGTCGACCTTCATGACCTCCACGGTGGTCACCGGGTCCGAAACCGTCGCCTCGAAGGGCCGCATCGGTCCGAGGAACACCCGCTTGAGGAACGACAGAATGCCCGCCCCCTCCTCGCGCACGCGCAGCACAGGCTGCCCATTGCCATCGAATACGTCGTACGAGTTCTTCATCTCGAACGAGAGCAGGATTTCGAGCCACTTCTTCCGCTGCCGCACAGAGAGCCGGTCGTAGTGGGAAAAGCGCGCGGCCAGCTCGCGCGGCGAAGCCTTCGTCAGGGCCACTTGGGACTGCATGTCTCGTCTTCTTCCTTCGAATAGCGATTATGAAGTGCAAGCGAGATGATTCTTCAGCTTTGTTCAACCGGACACCAAACAATGCCTGCAACCTGCGGCCGCTCCACTCGGTGGCCGAGCTGCGCTGGCTTCGCGCAGACCGAGTCGCCGACATCGGCCACGCCATGTCAGAAACTGCGCCGGGGGTTCGCATGGCTCGAAACACGATTCGCACGAGGACGTTTGGTGACACGCTTGTTCTGCACCTCGGTCGAGGAAATGAGCGGTTACATCGAGCCAGTTGACGACGGCGGTGCGCATTCCATATCAGCCCGTTGCCGATCAGACGATAATCGTCTCGATGTGGACTTTCCGTGGTGTGACATCACCTCTCACGTTTGGAGCAGATCATGAAGCGGCAGATTCCCACCCTGAGCAGCTACTTGGTTGGACTTTCGATCGCTCTGTTGGCCACTCCAGTTGCCATCGCTGAGAACGCCCCGGACGCCGTGGCAGTTCCAGCCACCGCAGAGGTCAAGGCGGGCACCGGCTACGAGCGTTACCAGGTGGTCGGCGAGGCGGCTGGCTTTCCCGTCGGAACGCTGGTCTTCGCGGTGTCTCGGATCACCGGCGCGGAAGGAACCACCGTCCGCCATGTCTGGAAGCTCGATGGTGCCGAGGTGTGGTCGGCTTCACTCGAGATCGGCTCGCGCGCCTGGACCACAAGTTCTCGCCGTCGCATGACCAAGGCCGGAAACTACGAGGTTGCAGTCATTGGCAGCGATGGATCCGAGCTTGGCAAAGTGGCCTTCACGGTCCAGTGACGCAGGCGAGCGGTCCGAGCGCCCAAGGGGCGTTATCCACACTGCGGCTCACGGTAGAAATGCAAACCAGCGGTGGTGCGGATCCTCTGATAGCCGACGCGGATAGCCTGGGAGTAGCTGGTGGGTGTTGGCATCGAAGCGCATGACTTCGTTGCCGCAGACAAAGTAGTAGCAGCCATCGGACCAGGCCACCGCAGCATCGATCGACTCAGTGAAGACACCGGGAAACTCATCGGCCAGCGCTCGGGGATATCCGGGGTCGGCGCGATCCGCTTTCAGGTCGTAGCGGACGCACTCCGTGCCTTTGACAAAGAAGATCTTGTCGTCTTCCGCAGGCAGGATGGCAGTGAGGTCGGCGGCCCAGACTCCGTGCCAGTGTGTCTTGATGTACTTGGGGTACCCAGGGTCGACCTGATTGTGATCGAGGTCGAAGCGTACATAGCCGTTTCCCGAGAAGAAGTAGGCCTTTGCTCGCTTCGAGAAGTACACCGCGTCAATTCCGCTGACAGCGCCAAGCTGACTGGGGAAGACTCCCTTCCAGCCGTCCTTCATCGCACGCGGGAAACCCTCGTCAACGGAGCCGTGCTGGATGTCGTAACGGGCATACTTGTCGCCGATAAGACAGTACGCGTGTCGGGCGTCGCGGACAGCAGCACAGACATGCTGGCGCTGCGGGCGGACACGCAGTGTTTCCAGCGCCAGTGGGTACGAAAAATACGTCGCGCCATCCTCCTTGCACAGCTGGAGGAGTACTTCTGCCCCCACTCTCGACAGATCGATGTCAACCAGTCCGAAGTTTGGTGCCGCGACTTCTTCGAGGAGGTAGCGATCAAAGGAGTGTTCCCCCTGGCTGTCTGCGGGCCACACTGGCTTGGTCCACGGTCGGTTGGCCAGTGGACTGCTCGTCAACTCCCACAGTGGAGGACCGATCTGTCCGTCTTCAAGCAACACCCCCGGCGCGCGGAACAGCTGTCCCAGGTGCGGATCGCCGCTCAGGACCATCACACCAGAGATGTCCTGCTGGGCTAGGAATTGCTGGAGTCGTGCCAGCTCTTTGGCTCCATCCCGCCGGAAGCACTCCCAGTCCCAATCGGGGCGGGCGGCGACCTCGGGCAGCACCTGCGAGCCCGACAGCAGGAGCTTGACAGGCGCGGTACTCTGCTTGAGGGCATCGAGCAGCCAGTTGAGCTGTTCGTCGCCCAGAATGTGTTCACGCTCCCGGCGGTAAAATCGCGAGTCGAGCAGAAACAGCTCGACCGGTCCGCAGCGGACCTGGGAAAACACGCCGGGAAGCGACTCCGTTCCGTACTGCTTTTGCGCCCACATGCGCCGGAAGCAGCGCAGAGAGCGATCCTTTTCGGAGTACGTTCCGTCTTTGTCATTGGGTCCGAAGTCGTGGTCGTCCCAGATTCCCAGGGTTGGAATCCGGCTGATCAGCCGCCGCAGGGAATCATTGTTGCGATTGCGCAGGTGCGCCTGCATGAAGGTCGCTTCGCTAAGCCGATCCTCTTCGTCTGTGTAGCAGGTATCACCAAGCATCAAAAAGAGATCGGGTGCGCTCGCGGCAATCGAATCGAAGATCCGCAGATCCTGCCGCGAATACTCTTTGTAGCAGGAACCGAATGCAATCCGGATCGTGTTCGCGTCTTCGGCCACTCCCAGTCGCAAGGGAAGCCGCTCGCTCTCGCCGTGCTCGCTCCGAAAGGAATAGGAATACGCGACTCCTGCGTCCAGGTTGCCAACCTCAAACACGCAGCACAACCACTGTTCCACCTGCGGGGTCTGTTCGATCACTTGAACGGGACCCGCGCCGATGTCCTCGCGAAAGATCAGCAGCGAAGTTGGCGCGCTGCTGCGGGCCTGTACCCAGATGCGCGCTTCGGTCGGCGACACCTCGCCAAGCAGCGGCCCCGCCACCAGCGGCCCTGTCGGTGCAGCGTTTCGTCCGTGAAGCTGTGCCATCGCATTTGACATCTGTAGGCGCCCTCCCGTGTGGCAGGGCAAAGAGCCCTGGCCAGATCTTATCGCAACCGTCCATCGCAGTCGATGCAGCAGACTCCCAATCGCATCGGACGGTGGTTGTCCGAAATGGCGCACCTGATTGGGCAATCGGTGGGCGTGCGATGAGCAGACAAGTGGATGAGCGCGGTCGAGTGGCCGGTCGGGCCGGGTGTAGACCAC
>CAYTGC010000168.1:0-11168 GCA_964437195.1 uncultured Myxococcales bacterium
AGGTCTTCTCGAAAGACCCGCACTGGTACTTCATTTACTGGGAAGTGACGGAGCAGGGCCTGACGGTGGCGCGGTCGCAGCTCGGTCTGTCCGACGGAGACGGTCGTCTTGTGCTGCGAGTGTTCATCACGACGCAGACGTCTCCATCCGCACGCGAGCACCGCGAGATTCGCGATCTGCACCTACACCAGCACCACGGAAAAAAATATCTCGAGTCGCCAAAAGCTGGAGCGCAGCTTCGGGCGGCCGTGGGTCTTTTGGCCGCAGACGGACTGTTTGCCCCGATTGCGCAGTCGCAGTCGCTACGTCTTCCACCCATGCAGCCGTCGACGGAGACGTCGGTCGAATGGGCTCATGTGCAGCCGGTTTCCGGGGACGGCAAGCAGCGCGAACACATCGTGTTGTCTCGACCCGAAACGCCGCACAAGGAACGCGAGCTGCCGTGGCGCACGGGATCTACTCCGTCGAGTGGCGCGTTGCCGATCTCTGACAGTGAGTGGGTTGTCGATGCCCCGTCTGCCAGTTCGAGCAGCAGCGGTCTTGTGCCTCAGCCGGGGAAGAGCGGAGGTTTGTGATGTCTGCGCTGGTTCGGGGTGATTTGCTGCTTTTGCTCCACGCGCACTTGCCGTATGTGCGCCACCCCGAAAATGCTTATCACCTCGAGGAGAACTGGCTCTACGAGGCGATCACCGCGACGTATCTGCCGATCGTTCAAGAGCTGCAAAAGCTTGGTTCATTGGCCAGCTCGCCACGTCTCACGATTTCGTTGTCGCCGACGCTGTGTTCGATGCTGCGCGACAAGCTGCTCATTGATCGCTATCGCGCCTATCTGGATCGCTTGCTGCGGCTCGGAGAAGACGAGCTGACCCGGGCCCAAGGCGATGCCGAGCAAGCGGCGCTGGTGCGCTTCTATCTTTCGCGGTTTACCGAGCTACGTTCGCTGTTCCGCTCGCTCGACGGAGATCTCGTCGCTGCCTTCGGTGAACTGCAGGACCGTGGTGTCGTCGAGCTGATGACCACCTGTGCCACCCATGCCTATCTTCCGGTGGTGCGTGAGCAGACGGCTCGACGAGCGCAGCTCATCATTGCGGTGCGGCACTATCGAGAGTGTTTTGGGCGCTATCCGCGCGGCATCTGGCTGCCCGAGTGTGGCTATGTCGACGGGCTCGACCAGCTGCTCGCGGAGCTGGATTTGCGCTACTTCTTTCTCGATGCCCACGGGCTGACGTATGCGCGACCACGGCCACCGCTCGGGCTGCATGCGCCGATTTTTACTCGCGCCGGCGTCGCTGCATTTGGCCGTGATCTGATGTCGTCGAAGCAGGTCTGGTCATCGACGGAAGGTTATCCAGCCGACGGCGTCTACCGCGAGTTCTATCGCGACATTGGCTTTGATCGTCCGCTTGAGCAGATCGCGCCATACATCCACCCCGACGGCATTCGCGTCAACACCGGCTACAAGTACCATCGGGTCACCGGGCCGCGCGTCGATCTACAGGACAAGGCACCGTACGAGCCCGAGGCTGCACGAGCGAAAGCACGGGAGCATGCGCGCGACTTCGTCGAAAAGCGGCAGGCACAGATTGCCTGGCTGGCCCAGCGGATGGATCGGCGTCCGGTCATTGTCTCTCCATACGACGCTGAGCTGTTCGGTCACTGGTGGTTCGAGGGGCCGACTTTCCTCGGCGAAGTGCTTCGCTTGTGCAGTCAGCCCGACAGCGCTGTCAATCTGCAGACTGCATCCGGATACCTTCTGGACCATCCAATCAACGCCGTCTGCGACCCGGCTCCGTCGTCATGGGGCGAGGGTGGCTATTCGGCGGTGTGGCTCGACCAGAGCAATGACTGGATTTACCGCCACATTCACCACGCCGAATCGAAACTGCACGACTTGGTGACAAAGTTTGGCGGCAAGGACGCGAGCGACTCGCCGCAGCAGGCGCTGATTCAGCGGGCGCTTACGCAGGCCGGTCGAGAGCTGCTTTTGGCACAGTCTTCGGACTGGGCGTTCATCATGAAGACGGGAACCGCGGTTTCCTATGCGGAGTCCCGCGTGAAAACGCACCTTCAGCGCTTTGTCAGGCTGGCGAGTGAGCTGGAGTCGGGGACCCTCGACGAAGCGTTTGTGGCCGAATGCGAAAGCCGGGACAACCTGTTCCCGAACCTCGATCCGAAGCTGTTTTGATCGGGTGAGACTGATCAGCGACCACCATCGTCCCGGTCGCTAGCGAGACAGCAGGAAGTGGGCAAGCAACCGCGACATCTTTTCTGGGTCCGCCGCGCCAGCAAGCTCACGCGCCGAGTGCATGCTCAGCATCGGATTGCCTAGATCCACCGTCGGAATTCCAAGCAGCGTCGAGACGATCGGTCCAATCGTGCTGCCGCAGGGCAGGTCGGTACGGTGGACATATTCCTGCAGCGATAGTTCTGCGCGGCGTCCCAGCTCGAAGAGGTGCGCCGCCGTCGGTAGTGATGTCGCGTAGCGCTGCTGCGAGTTGTATTTCACCACGGGGCCAGCATTTAGCTGAGGTCGGTGGTTCGCCTCGTGGCGGTCGGGATAGTTCGGATGCACCGCATGCGCCATGTCCGCTGAGACGCAGAGCGACCGACTGAGCGCCTGATGATACTGCTCGCGGTTACAGCCCGTCGACAGCGCCAGTCGTTCCAGCACCCGCGGCAAAATCGCCGACTGAGCACCGTGGTCGCTCGCCGAGCCCACCTCTTCGTGATCGAACAGCGCGAGCACCGGCGCAAAGCCCTGTCCATCGTCGACCTGAAAGATTCGCAGGAGCGCCTCAAGTCCGGCGTGACACATCCCCAGGTTGTCGAGGCGAGGAGCGAAAATCAGCTCCTGTCCAAGTCCGGCGCGCGTCGATGGCGTGGCATCGTGCAAGTGCAGCTCGAAGCTGACGATCTCTGTTGGACTGAGTCTTAACTCGTGGGCGCATAGCTCGCGCAACAGCTCGGTGTCTCCAGCGGTTCGTGGCTTCTTCGCATCGGCCAGACCAAGGATCGGCACCAAGTGATCTTGGCGATTGAGCAAAAGTCCCTTGTCGCTGATCTCTCGGTCCAGGTGGATCGCGAGCTGCGGGACCCGCACAATCGGCTGGGTCAGCGACAGAAGACGGGTCGAAAGCTTGCCGTCTTCGCCTCGCACCATCGCCCGTCCCGCCAGTCGCAGGTCGCGATCGAGCCACGAGTTAAGCAGCACGCCCCCGTAGACCTCGACGCCAAGCTGCAGATAGCCGACTTTTTCGTACAGGGCGCGCGGTTTTAGCCGCAGGTTCGGACTATCGGTGTGGGCTCCGACGATGCGGAAGCCCTGGATGCGTTCTTTGGGGCGGACGAAAGCGATGATTGTGCCGTCGCTGGACGTCGTGTAGTAGGCACCCGGGTTCAGCGCGGCAAAGTCAGCGTCCGGTGAAATCGGACTAAATCCAACATTTCGGAGCCGACTCGCAGCGCTCTCGACGGCATGGTACGGCGTTGGTGATGCGTCGATGAAGCGGAGAAGATCGGCACAAGTGTGTTCGGGGTCTCGGTTGGGAGCAAAAGACGAAGGCTGCGTATCGGGCATGGGCATGCTCATTTTTTGGGAATTGGGGAGTCGTCGCGCCAGGGTGGCGGAAGAATCGGCGGTCGCTCTGACACATGCTGGGCACGCTGAAGCTCAATTTCGGTAAACAGGACGGCGGGGGCGACGGTTGAGACGGGAGCCATGCCGCTCTCGGCACCGCAGAACCCATTAAACACGCCGACGGTATCAGATGCTGCAGCGATTTTGGCGACGGAGCTGAGCGGCGTACCGACCATCTCGACGCCGCGCACCAGGGTCTCTTCGCCGGTCTTGGCGTCGACGCGATAGACCATGGTTGGCTGACCGCGAAAGGTCTGGCTGCCGAAGCTCATGGTGTTGGTGGACCCGCCGAGGATGTCGCGAATGATCAGTCCATACGGCTTGCCTTGCCGACGGACTTCGGCAAGCAGCTGCGCCTTCAGCTCGGCGAGCGGCACGGTCTTTTCTGCTTTCACAATCAGGTTGGCCATCCGTCCGATCGGGTCACTGGTTCCCTCGGCTCGTCCGTGTCCGTTCGAGCGCAGCGAGCCGAGCACCGGCGTTCGAGACTTGAGATAGTCACGCAAAACGCCTTTTTCGATCAGTGTCACTGGACGGGCCGGAACACCTTCGTCGTCGAAGCGATAGAAACCGTTGAGCAGCGTTCCCTCCGGCGCGGCAACCAGCGTCGGATCGTCGAGCACAGAGAGAAACAGCGGCAGCACTTTTTGCCCAATCTGTCCTTTGAAGGTTCGGCCTTCCTGTTCACTGACTTGGCGCTCACCCTCGAGACGGTGACCGATGGTCTCGTGGAAAAATACCCCTGCGGCTTCTTCCATCAAGATCGCCGGGCCGTTGTAAGGATCCGCCGCCGGCGCAGCTTGCAAAAGCGCCAGATCACGCACGAGCCCGTCGACCGCCGTTGCCAGCGCTGGTCCCGATGGAAGCTGCTCGGCGGTGCGGCCATAAAAGTCTCGCTCATTCGACAGGAGCATGCCGTCTTTGGCGCGGGCTTCCGCCGACAGATGGGCCGCAAAGATCGTGCGATGCTCGATGGTCTCGCTGCCTTCGCTGCTGACGTAGTAGCGGCTTACACGGTCTGCGTTGACCTTGATCTCACCGTCGAGAACCGGCGCTTGCTTGAGCCTTGCCCCGGAGATTCGAACCATGTCCGACAGCTTGTCGAGATCGACATCATAGCGAGGCAGCTCTCCGACGAATTTTTGCGGTTTTTCGCGCGAGAAACTCGGTAGCTTGTCCTCGGGCTCGACGTCGCGTACGCCACGGGCGCGCTTTCTTGCATAGGACGCCAGCGCCGCCTTGTATTTTTGGTCGGTCAGCAGCCACAAAGATCCGCGCAGCGCATCCAGGTTGTCGTCGAGAGGTGCATCTTTGGACACCTCCGATAGGCTGAGCGCCAAGTCGGCATCGCCTTCGGACTCTCCCGCCGAGGTGTTGTCGAGGTCGTAGCTGCCGACCCGAACCTCGACGTGAATGACGCGGCGACGGTCGCGCGCTTTGCTATAGACGGCTCCGTACTTGCCGATCACCTCGGCTTCCTCGATGTCGCGCAGGGTGTAGCTGACGAAGTACGGCGCCTCGTAGCCCTTTAAGCGAAGCCGCTTCATCGAGCGATCCAGCTCTTGCCGAAGGGCAGCGAGGATCGGACTGTCGGGCTGTCCTGGCGACGGAGCTGCCGCTGCCGGGCTTGCCGTCGGTACCGAAGCGGGCGCTGTCGGGGCTGCCGCCTGGGCAAGCTGTTCGGCATCGGCTGACAGAACGGTCATTCCGAAGAACAAGCCAAGCCAAGCCAGAGAGTGGATCGGACGACGCTTGGTGGTGACGACGGAGAGTGTTTTCGACAAGCTGGGCACCTGGGTTCTCGGCAGTTAAGACCCCATCCATCATAGCGTAGTCGGCGTCGACGAGTCGGACCTTTGTCACCGTCGGCTTGGTCGGGCCGCTCGAAAAGTTTTCTGCAGACGACAATGCCGTGTGATAAGAAGGCCCGGCTAGATTTTTGCCAGTTCTCCTCGAAGGATACGCTCGTGATGAAGGAAGTTTCGCTGGCCAAGGCCTACGACCCGGCCGAGGTTGAATCGAAGTGGTACAAGGTGTGGGAAGATCAAGGCTACTTCCACGCCTCGGCGACGACGCCGAAGACCCCGTTTACCATTGTCATTCCGCCGCCCAACGTGACCGGCTCACTGCACATGGGCCACGCGATGTATGTCGTGCAAGACGTGCTTGTGCGCTGGCGGCGAATGCAGGGCTATAACGCGCTGTGGCTGCCGGGCACGGATCATGCGGGCATTGCGACGCAGCTTGTCGTCGAACGTATGCTTGCCAAAGAAGAGGGCAAGAGCCGCCACGACCTGGGCCGCGAGGAGTTTACCAAGCGGGTTTGGCAGTGGAAGGACAAGTACGGCAGTCGCATCATCGAGCAGCTGCGCGTTCTCGGCTTTTCGCTCGACTGGCAGCGCTGTCGGTTCACGATGGACGAAGGTCTGTCGCGGGCCGTCATCGAGGCGTTTGTTCGTCTGTTCGAAGACGGGCTGATCTACCGGGCACGGCGGCTCATCAACTGGTGTACGCGCTGCTACACCGCGCTGTCGGACCTGGAGGTCGAAGCCGAAGAAACCGACGGCAAGCTGTGGCACATCGCCTATCCGGTCGTCGGATCGGATGAGCGGCTGGTGGTCGCGACGACACGGCCAGAGACGCTGCTCGGTGACACGGCTGTGGCAGTCCATCCCGAAGATCCGCGCTTTGCCCACCTGATAGGCAAGCAGGTTCAGCTTCCGCTCTGCGATCGCACGATTCCGGTGATTGCCGATCCGGTGCTCGTGTCGATGGAGTTTGGTACGGGCGCGGTCAAGGTAACGCCGGGTCACGACTTTAGCGATTTCGAGACGGGGCTGCGGCACAACCTGGACCAGATTTCGGTCTTCGACTTGGCGGGCAAGCTAAACGACAATGCCCCCGAGCGCTTCCGGGGTTTGACCATCGCGGCGTCGCGCAAAGCGGTGCTCGAGGCGCTTACCGAGGCTGGACTGCTCATCGAAGAGAAGGCGCACAAGCTCAACCTCGGACGCTGCCAGCGCTGCGACACGGTGATCGAGCCGATGCTGTCGCTCCAGTGGTTTGTGAAGACCGAGCCACTGGCCAAACCGGCGATCGAGGCCGTCGAGCAAGGCAAGACGCGCTTTGTCCCCGAGCACTACACCGACGATTACTTCCGCTGGATGCGCAACATCCGCGACTGGTGTATTTCTCGCCAGCTGTGGTGGGGACATCGGATTCCGGCGTGGTACGACCCGCAAGGCAATGTCTACGTCGCCCGGACTTTCGAAGAAGCCTGTCAGCGCGCCGGTCGGACGGACCTTGTGCAAGACGACGATGTGCTCGATACCTGGTTTTCGTCGGCGCTGTGGCCGTTTTCGACGCTGGGCTGGCCGGATCAGACGCGCGACCTCAAGACGTTCTATCCGACGTCGGTGATGGAGACAGGACACGACATCCTGTTCTTCTGGGTCGCTCGCATGATGATGATGGGCCTGCATTTCATGAAGAAGGTGCCGTTCCGCACGGTGCTTCTGCATGCGCTCGTCGTCGACGAAAACGGCGAAAAGATGTCGAAGGTCAAGGGCAATGTCCTCGACCCATTGCACCTCGTCTACGGCGCAAAGATGGAAGAGGTGCTTGGTTTTAGCAAAGACAAGCCGCCCGCGAAGAAGGAGCTCGACGAGCAGCTCACCAAATTCAAAAAAGCCTTCCCGTCGGCAGCTGCAGCGTATCCAAGCGGCTTTCCCCGTCAAGGTGCCGACGCGCTGCGCTTCTTCCTGCTGGTGATGGGCGCGCAGGGTCGCAACATCCGTCTGTCGGTGCCTCGCATCGACGGCTATCGCCACTTCCTGAACAAGATCTGGAGTGCGACGCGCTTCTTCCTCATGAACGTCGATGACGCCGAGGTCGAATCGCTGGCGAGCTTCCGTGAGGAGCTCTTGCATCAGCGTGGCGCGATCGAGTCGGAATCGGCGGTTCAATCGGCCCCTATCGAGCTGGGTCTGGCAGAGCGTTACATCCTGTCGCGCCTGACGCAGGTGACCGAAGAAGTCGACGCAGCGTTTTCGGCGTGCAAGTTTTCCGATGGTGCGCAGGCTCTGTATCGCTTCTTCTGGACGGAGCTTTGTGACTGGTACATCGAGATCAGCAAGCCGAGCCTGCACGCGTCGGCCACTCCGGCACAAAGGCGGGCGGCGCTCGGCACGTTGACGATGTGTCTCGAGACATCGATGCGGCTGCTGCACCCGATCATCCCGTTTATCAGCGAGGAGCTTTGGCTTCGTCTGCCGCGTCCTTCGGGCAGCCCGCAGAGCATCATGATCACGCTCTATCCGACGGGCGACGCGGCGCTCAAAGATCCCGTGGCAGAGCGTCAGATGGCGGTCGTGCAGAGCGCAATTGCAGCGATGCGCAGCATCAAGTCGACCTACAACCTCAAGACACAAAAGTCCGAGGATGGCGGCGAGAGCCAGCGGGTGCAGTTTGCGATCAAGTGCCCCGACGCAGAGCTGCGCAGCGTGCTGGTTGCCAACAAGTCCATGATCGAGCTTCTGACGCGCTCTGAGCTATCGCAGGTCGTCGAGGACGTGGCGACAAAGGGTACCATCGCCGAAGTGGTTCCGGGGCTGACCGTGCTTCTTCTGCACGCCGACGAGCTGATCGACGCCCCGGCAGAGCTTGCGCGGCTCGACAAGGAAGTCCAGAAGGTCGAAAAAGAGCTTCAGACGGTCCAGGGTCGGCTCGGCAACGCGGACTTTGTGGCCCGCGCCAAGCCGGAAGTAGTCGAGCAGAACCGTGCGCGGGTCGAGGAGCTAACCCAGCGTCTCGCCGAGCTGCAAAACCACAAGACAGCGATTGCGGAGATGGCGCGCTAGACGGAAGCGGATAACCCTCTGGCGGTGACGAAGGCCGACCGGAGCGGTTTATCGTTCAATCACCCACAGCGGCTTGGCCCACTTCGGCAGCGGAGGAATTCGGTGCGACGGCGGCGGCGTCTTTTTGGGAAGTTTGGGCGATCCGGTGCCGACGCGGACAATCTGCGTCGTCGCTGGATAGCCAAGATCCCACTCGCGCTTGCTGATCAGCTCCTCGGGGTCGCCGCGATTTTCGTCGTCGGGATTGGTCTTCCACTTGCCCTTGAAGATGTACCGTCGCCGCTTGATCCGATAGCCCGGATACCCGTCTTGATCGATGAACTGCTGCCCCATGGGCATTTCGGGATCGGGCCGGGTGACTGTGGAGAATGGAGTCTCGACGAGGATCTCGCGCTCGAAGGCGACCTTGAAGGGACGCTCTTTTCCGAGTAGCTCGACGCGGACGACGCCTTGGTGGACGACGAAGTGGATCACCACCGGGAAGTCGAACGGGTTTTTGAGCTTGAGATCCACCGACGGATAGACCACGGTTGAGTCGAGCCCCATCGGAATATAGGTGCTCGGGCGTGAGTGCGGCGTCGAGCGGACAATCTCCAGCCCGGCAAAAAACGAAGCGGCGTGCAGCGTCGATGCGATCTGACACATTCCACCTGCCAGTCCGTCGATGAGCTCGCCACCCGAGATCACTGGCGCGACACGATAGCCTTCTTTTTCCGTGCGATCCCCGACGGCGGCATTGAACGAAAAGACCTGCCCCGGCTGGAGCACGTAGCCGTTGAGCTTGTCCGCGCCGACCTTCAGGTTGTAGGTGCGGTCGCTATCGAGTGCTGCCGTTGAATAGCGCGTTTCCCACGCCGCTAGTACCGTCGAGACATCGAGTTGGGTGAGGCTCTCCTTGCGCACGACCGGCTGCGACTCTGCGACGGCGAGCCTTAGCGCTTTTACCGGCTGCCCCGACGAAAGCGTACGGGCCATGTACTCGAGGCTGACCAGCGAGTCATAGACACGTAAAAGGTAGCCAGGCCGCTCGGGGGCGATGGTGTGCTTTTCCAGATCCAGTCGTGCGTCGACGGCTGCCCGGTCAACCTGATCTTTTAGCTCGATCAGAAACTGGTGCGACTTCTGCACATCGAGGCTGACTGCAAACTGGAGCCGATACCCCGACCGCTTTCCGCGCAGGTAGCTTTGCAAATCTGCGAGTGGTTCACCGCTGTGTCCGAGAGAGCTGCACTCGCGCAGCATCGCTTCTTCGTCGACGCGCAGGCCCAGCTCACGCAGGCTGGCCGAGACTTTCTCGTCGCCAAACACCAGCCGCACGCGCTCTTCAAGGTAGCGCTCACCAAGCTCGTGAATTCGTTTTGGCAGCTCGGCAAGAGGAGTGACGGCGAGCGGCTGTCCAGAAATCACGATGCCAGGCACCACATCGCTTTTGTGGCGACGAGAGATCACGACGGCCGACACAGCGACGGTTAGCGACGAAACACACAGCAAAATCGCGAGCGCCAACAATCCCATCCGAGACAGCCGGGACGGTGGCGTGGGCGGTTTGGGCGGCGACACATCTTCCGTCGGTGTCGGCTCGCCATAGGGAAGAACCGTAAACAACATCGAGCGCACGCTTCATAGCGCAATGCGCGTCAAAAAGGAAACCTCAGACCGCGGTGGGCGACGACAAATTGCCCGAAAAATGAGGACTCGACTTGCTGGCGTTGCCAGGGACCGCCAAGATCGCTTCATCAGCAACATGTGGCAAAAGTGGCGCTTTTGGCTGTGCGGCCTGTGGATTGTCCTGTCGATATTCTGCAGTCCTCGACGAGTAGGTGCGACTCCGGGCGCGCAGATCGACGTCTTTACGATGGGGCCCGGCGACGATCTGTTTTCCCGGTTTGGCCATGCGGCCATCTGCGTCACCGACGATGCCAGCCCGCAAGGTCGCTGCTACAACTACGGTACCGCTGATTTTTCGACGCCGGGGCCGCTGACGTGGGGCGTGATTCGGGGGCGCGGCCAGTTTTGGGTGTCGGTGGTGAGCCTGCCGCGGATGCTTCTGCTGTATCGGCTCGAAGACCGCACGCTGTATCGGCAGCGGCTGCGGCTTGCTGAGGCCCAGACCGCGGCGGTCGTCGCGGCCCTGCACAAGGCCGACCGACCCGAGCAGACGCTATATAACTATCGCCACTTCGACGACAACTGCACGACCCGGATCCGTGATTTGCTCGACGATGTGACCGGTGGAGCGCTGCGCAGTGGCAACCTCGAGAGGAATCACCCGAGCCTGCGCTCTCGGGTCTACGACGGGTTTGCTGCTGCACCGCTTCTGTCGACGCTGTCGCAGCTCGTCCTGGGTCGCCGCGTCGATGCACCGATCAGTGGCTGGGACAGCATGTTTTTGCCCGACGTGCTGCGGGCCGAGCTGGCGAGCCATCTTCACTCACCGCCAGAGGTGGTCTATCAGCGCAGCCAGCCTCTGCCACCGGACTCGTCCTGGCCACCGCTGCTTGTGTGGTCGCTGTTTGCGCTCGGGCTGGTTGGGTTGTCGCGACTTGGACGGACTGGGCGTGCGTTGACGCTGGCGCTGCTGCTGCTTTTCGCGCTTTTTCCGTGGTCGCTGCTGGTCATCGCGCGGCTGCCCGAGCTGCAAGTCAACGAAGCGCTGCTTCTGCTCTGGCCGA
>CAYTGC010000169.1:0-11124 GCA_964437195.1 uncultured Myxococcales bacterium
GCTTGGGGTCAAGACCTCGCTTGCGGTGCAGGTTGCGGTCGGACTCCTTTCCGCTTGGCTGTTGCGACGAGAACTGCCGCGGATGGCTCGGTTTGTGATGTCCTCTTCTGCGGCGCTGTTTGCTTCGTTTTTGTTTGCTCCGCAGGCGTTCCTAAACTACTACTTCTTCGTTTCGATCTTGCTTCTGTGGGCCGCGCTTTTGCTGAGTCCAACACAACAGGAGTCCGGCGTAGAGCCGATTGAGCGACCACTGGCTCCGGTGTTGCGGGCGCTTTGGGGGCTGCTCGTTACAGGTGGCATCGCGCTTACTGTCACCGTCCTATACGCTCACTTCTTGTGCCCTCAGCGCGATGGCAAAGGCAACGCCAAGATCGCTCAAGGGCAGCCTCTTCTCGACGATGGGCAGCTTATGGCGCGCGAGGATGAGCAGCTATTTGTTTGTACGGATCGGCACTGCTTTGGTCCTCTCTGCCACCAGGATCTCCGGTGCGTCTGCGCGGAAAAAGAGACGTTTCGAACTCCTCATATGGTGGAAACGGCGCTTGAGCAGCCCGATCACAGTGCAGCGACGTGCGAGCTGGAGAACTCACACCCGACAGCATCTGATAGAAGCGGAAAATGTCAGCGCGCACGCTGTCATATCCGCGCCACCAAAGACGGACTTCAGTACTAGCCAGGGATGGCTGGGGAGAGGGACGCGGCGGGCTACAGGAATGCTGGATCGCGATGCACACCGAACTCTTCGCGGAAGATGTCGCAGACTTCGCCCAGTGTGACGCTGGCTCGAACTGCGTCAAGGACTGCGACCATCACGTTGTCTCTGTGGACATCATTTCCCCGGCATGCGCGACGTAGCTCGGCCACGGCCCGATCGACAGCTTGGGCATCGCGACGGACTCGCAGATCTTTGACGCGAGCAATCTGGGTCTTTTCGACCTCAGCTTCGATTTTCAGGGTCGGGATCTTGCTTGCGTCGCTGGTTGCGTAGCGATTCACACCCACAATCACCCGCTCACCGGAATCGACGGCACGCTGGAACTGATACGCAGAGTTTGCGATCTCGCGCTGTGGATATCCATCTTCGACGGCGCGGACGATGCCTCCCATCTCGTCGATCTTGCGGATGTAGGCCATCGCGCGCTCTTCCATTTCATCGGTCAGCTTTTCGATGAAGTAGCTGCCGCCCAGTGGATCGGCCACGGCGGAAACACCCGATTCCTCGGCAATGATCTGCTGAGTCCGAAGCGCCAGCATCACCGCATCTTCGGTCGGAAGTGCGTACGTTTCATCATAGGAATTGGTGTGCAGACTCTGCGTTCCACCGAGCACTGCCGCAAGCGCCTGAATCGTCGTTCGCACCACGTTGTTGAGCGGCTGCTGCGCCATCAGCGAAACACCGGCGGTCTGCGCGTGGGTACGCAAGATCCAGGAGCGCGGATTCTTGGCGCCGAAGCGCTCGCGCATCACCTTGGCCCAGATCCGACGGGCGGCGCGGAACTTCGCAACTTCTTCGAAAAAGTCATTGTGGACATCGAAGAAGAACGACAGCCGCTGCGCAAAGGAATCGACATCGAGGCCTGCTTCAAGGCCAAGCTGCACATAGCCAATACCGTCTGCGAGCGTGAACGCCAGCTCCTGCACCGCCGTCGCCCCGGCTTCCCGAATGTGATAGCCCGAGATGCTGATGGTGTTCCACAGCGGCATCTCTTTGGTGCAGTAGACCATCATGTCGCGCATGATGCGGATCGCCGGACGGATCGGGCTTATCCACTCCTTCTGCGCGATGTATTCCTTCAGCATGTCGTTCTGAAGTGTGCCGCGCAGCTTGCTTGGCGGAACGCCCTGGCGCTCGGCGTTGACGATGTAGCAAGCGAGCAGATACACCGCCGGTGCGTTGATCGTCATCGATGTGGTGACATCAGCGAGCGGAATGCCGTGGAACAGCCGCTCCATGTCTTCCACGCTGGCGACGTTCACGCCTTCGCGGCCAACCTCACCGAGTGAGCGATCGGAGTCCGGATCGTGACCCATCAGCGTCGGCATATCGAACGCCGTCGACAGGCCCGTCTGCCCTTCTTTTAGCAGGAAGTGGAAGCGGCGGTTTGTGTCCTCGGGCGTTCCGAAGCCGGCGAACATCCGCATCGTCCACAGCTTCCCGCGGTACATCGTTTCGTGAACGCCGCGAGTGAACGGATACTGTCCTGGGTCTCCCACTTCCTCGTACGGCCTTAGATCTTGCGGGCCGTAGTGGTTCTTGAGCGGAATGCCGGACATGGTCTCGTAGCGGCGATTTTTCGTCGAGTCAGCCATAGCGCGAGTTTGCGATGCAGTCGAGGGTGTCGTCAATACACAGACCGGCTGGCGGTGCGTGCCCAGACGCCGCGGCCTTCTTGCCAGAGCCGCAGCGCACGACGGGCCAGCTCGACTCGGCGCTGGATGTGAAGTTCGTCGTGGAACACCGTCGAGACCATCGTACGACTGACCTTGTAGGTGCGACGGAGCCGATCACGACCCAAGTCGCCCAAGCGAGGCGTTGGGCTCGTCGCGGATGACGTTTGCATGTGCCCCGGCTGGCCGTTTTGTGGCAGCAGCACTGACGGAACCGGGAACCCAGGTGAGCTGTGGCCGGGCGGATAGCCTTCGGTGGTTAGGTATTCGGCCTCGTCGCTGACCAGATAGAACGTGTTGGTCAGATCGCGGACGATGCGTCGCACGGTCTCGTGGTTAAACGCCGCGACAAAGTCCTCGTCGTGACGGGCGATCCGCTGACGATCTCGACTGTCCAGCGTCTGGAACCACAGATGCACGTACTCCACGGCGGTATCGACGGTGAACCAGGGCTCTTCGACCAGGCTCAGCAGCACAAAGCTGCACTCGGGCCCGAGCATGTACATGCCATTTTCGCTCTGTAGCGCCGCGCGCTCCTCGGCATAGACCTTCTCGAGGGCGAGCAAGACATCGCGATCGGTGATCTTTTGTTCTTCCCGTCGAGACGAACGAAGCCGCTCGTCGATGCTTTGGATGATGAGCGCGCCGCAGTGCTGAAGCCACGCCGGAACGCGGAAGGTCTTTTCGAGCAAAAGCTGTTCGACCGACTGGGACTCAAAGCGCAGCCCCAGACGAGCAAACGGCTCACGCACCATTCGTTCGGCGCTCGACTCGTCAAGGGGTCCAAGCAGCCGGAGCTTGGCAAAGTTCAAAAGCGGCCCAAACAGGTCCCAGCGTGCCTCGACCAGCTCGGCGTGACCGGCGAGAATCACTCGGCAGACCGCCCCACCTTGCAAAAGCAGCGCCGATGCCGAGCGCAGCTCTTCGAGAAGCGGTGACTGTCGACGGTGTTCCGGTGGAGTCGTCAGTCCGTCAAGCATTCCGTCGACGACGTCGTGTGGGAAGGCGAGTTCCTGGAGCGCTTCTTTCATTTTGGTCGTCTGAAGCTTCAGGATCTGCGGTGCGTTCGGTGGCATCAGCGACGCCAGAGCTTGTCCAATGGTTGCCGCTTCCCGCCATTCACCAAGTAGATAGGCTCGGCGCTCGGTTCTGAGGATCGTGTCGATTTCGTCGAGAACGATTGCCACGCTGCGGTCTGGGAACTTGCGGGTCCACAGGTCGACCACCGCACGCAGCGGCGGCAGCGGCTCACCGAGAGCAAAGCCCGCCTGCGCCCGCACCGGATCGATGTCCTCGTAAAGCTCCAAGATCATCGAGCGGAGTAGCTCGCGGCTCGTTGGTGCGGTCGTGTAATCCATTCCGCGCGGAATCACCCGATAGCCTTGCTGTTCCAGCTCGAAGCGGACTCTTTGCAAAAGCGACGTCTTGCCGATCTTGCGCGGTCCGACGACGAGGAAGTTCTCTTGGCGCTGGCCACGAATTTCTTCGAGGAGCGCTCGTCGACCGTAGAACATCTCTTCGATCAGCTCTTGGTTGGCCAGACCCATCTTCGAGCGGAAGGGCGAAAGTGCAGCATACGAGGCCGCCGCAGCCAGCCGACGAATCAGCTCTTCGACGGGATTGTCGTGCAGGGCCGCATGCTGGATATCGGTGATATCGATCGCCGCGACGTGGAACAGATTGCGACTCCACGACAGCACCTCGGGCGATAGCTCGGGCACCACCACAATCGCTGACAAGGACGTGTCACTTATCGTCGCCTCGATGCCCGCAAACGATGCATCCGAGCGAACGATTGGGCTCGGCCCCGAGCCTCCGCTAAGCATCGGGAGACGCCGACGCAGATCGAGCTGCACTTGTTCCAGCGTCGGTCTGTCTGGCTGCCCTGACGGCAGATAGAGAACCACACGCTTGAGCCACGGAAGCTGTCGCTTTTCGCGAAAGCGCACCTGGACCGACTTCAGGCTGATCGGTCCCGACTCACCACCGCCATCTTTGCCAGTTCCATCGACCAGATCGAGCCGGAAATAGCGCGCGACCGCCTCGACAAAGCGGGGTTCATCTTGGCCGTCGACCCACTTGCGACACGCTCGCGACAGATCCAGAAATTCTTGCCAGCGCGCTTGTCCACCCTGGACGTTTGGGCGATTCCAGCCGAGTACGGCACGCACTTGTTGCGCATTGCCACCGAGTGTTCGGTCGACCGCGGCGGCATCCCACAGTGGTAAGCCTCTTGTCAGATTCCTTCCGTCGATGGTGTTGGGAAGTCCTTGTTCACCCTCGACGACCCCGAGCAAGGTCCGCAGCCACTCGCGTGCCGTCGGCGACGTGAACGCAAAGAACACGCGATCGCCGCCCAGCTTGTGGTGGCTGATGAGACCCAGTGCCGAGAGATCGCTCGCCACTTGCTCCAGCCAGCGACCACTTGCGTGCTCTCGGCTGCCTGCTTCCTCGACAGGAGACCGGCCTCGCAGTCGGGGTTTCGACTGCTTTAGGTACGTCCACAGCACATTGCGCGAGTCGTGCAGGCTGCCTCGGATGCGAACCTTTTTCAGCCACATCACTCGGTTGAGATCGTCGATGGTGCGCTGATCCATCCGAACGCCCGCCGAGGTAACAACTTTGCTTGTCGGTAGGCGGTCTTTTCCCGAGATGGAATACACCGGTTGATCGACGACCATTCCGGCGCGCAGATCGGCCACATCGAGGTCCACCGAGTCGCTACACAGCGCTGCCAGATACAGCCGATGCGACAGCGGCAGTGCGCCCCAGACCGTGGACAGAAACGTGCCGACACGGGCTTCGAATGCCGTTGGAGCCAAGGCCGCGCGACTCCGTTCTCGCAGCGCTTGTTCGACGAGGGGTAAGCACTCGGCGCAGAGTCGCAGATCGGTTCCGGTGACATCGATCAGCATCCGAACCGCCGACTGTGCCGTCGATGGCGTGGTGACGCCGGGCAGCCCCGGTCCACTCTGCGATGACACGGAGATACCGTCGCGGTGCAGCAGCAGATTGAGCAGCGCTTGTTCCAGTTCATTGCGCATTCGCTCGTCGGTACGCTGCAAGGACAGAGGATCAGCGACGGCGTCCAGATCAAGGATCTGCACCGCTCGTGGGGCTTGTAGTTCAGGCGACGAACCCGACGGTCCAGACGCAAACGGCATGGTCTGGAGCAGTGTTGCGGCCGCCTGCGGCGAGACCAGCAGCAGCACTTTGCCGCGATAGGCAAGCGCAATGCGCGCCCCGAGCATGTAGAGCTGACGAAGCTCGCTGTCTTCGAGACGGGCCCTCTCGGCCAGTTCGGGGAGTCCAAGCAAGATCAGTCCCCGCGTCGCAGTTCCATTCCCAGAAACCGGCGCATCGGCGACGGCTCGTACGACTGCTTCGACGGTGTCGAGCCGATCGGCGCTGGGCAGTCCAAGAAGCGTTCCCAGTCGGTGTCCGATCTGCTGAATCACCTCGCGAAGCGAGGGGGAGGCTTGTCGCTGACTTGCCACTTGCGGAGGCGCGCTGCTCGGCGTCGTCGTCCGCACAGAGACGTTGACCATTCGCCAGTCTTCGAGCGTATCGAGTGGACGCTCTGGCCAGTCGAGACCAACCGTCTCGGCGAGGACTTCGTGGGCATGGGCAGGAAATGCCGTCGTCAGCGCGACAGCCGCCTGGGCTGGCTTCAGCAGCTCCAGCAGCTCGTGCTTTCGGACCGAGAACAGCGTCGGTAGCCTCTCGCTAAAACTGTCGAACAGTGCGCGCGCCACCACGCGAGATTCCCGTCGGAACTGTCCCTCGATAGCGCGCTCGGTTCGTTTGTCACCATCGTGGGATAGCTCGATCTCGATCCGATACCGCAGGCCGTCGGCAGCCATTGCTGCGGGACACTCGACGACCAGACCCAGCTCTTGTCCGGGCTCGAGATCCATCGCGTCGGGGTCGAGGACGCGGGCGCGAACTTCTTTGGGCTCAATCGAGCGCACCGCCAGCAGTACTCCATGCGCCGTCCGGGGGGCATCGGCGGCCAGCAGCACCGCATAGCGCAGCATTCGTCTTCCCTCGGTAATCCCGAGATCCGAGACGAGGCGCACTTCGAAGTCAGGCTCAGTTCGCAGACGGTTCGCTTCTTCGACGAGAACCTGCCACCAGATGGTCAGCAGCGCTACCACGGTCGCCTGCGGCCTGACGCGCAACATTCTCGACACAAACGCCCCGGTGTGGTGCGCCGTCGCTTCCGCTGACAGCTGAGACAACAGCTTCATCCGCAGCGCATTTCGTCGCTGGTCGAGCTGGGCGGCAACCTCATCGAGCGTGTGGGCAAGCTGGGCCTTGTTGTTTTTGCGATCCATCTCTTGGAGCGCTTGCTGGAGGAACTGCTGCTCGCTCAGGAAGAGTTCTTCGTCGAGAAGTGCCCACGCTTCGTCGCGATAGCGGTACGACAAG
This sequence comes from uncultured Myxococcales bacterium, assembly GCA_964437195.1. Classification (GTDB taxonomy): domain Bacteria; phylum Myxococcota_A; class Polyangia; order Palsa-1104; family JAEUJZ01; genus JAEUKA01. Next base: position 6,820 of record CAYTGC010000169.1, read on the forward strand.
TGCTCGCTGGAGAGCTGGTGCTGGACCCGCAGCGACGACAGCGCTTTGTCCACCGCTTGGGGCTGGATTGCCGCCGACAGCTCGGTGATGTTGGTCACGTCGAAGAGCCGGAGCACGCCTTGCACCATCTCGGTGAGCGCCCACGCATCCGTCGTGACACCGTCTGAACTAAGCGGCAAAGAAGAGCGAGTCAGCTCATCGGCGAGACGTTCATAGTAAATCTGATCAAACCCGTTCTCGACGGCAACCTCGAAGAGCCAAGCCAGATTCTCCTCGGCGGTGATGGTCGCCATGACGTCGTCGTTTTCATCTGCTCCCACCGTGGGAAGGCGTGGGCCCCAGCGACGAGAAACCCCAAGCAAAAAGGCCCGAACCTCGGGCTCGGGCAGCAGCTCGGGCTGACACATCGCCTCGATGACTTGGTGTGGCAGGTACAATCGCACTCGGGCGAGGTCGCCCGCGAGCAGCGTCTTTTGCCAGGCCAGTGCCGATCGCAGAAGCAGCGCCAGGTTGGTTAGCAGAAATCGACTCGGGAGCGTCGGACCCACCGCTTCAAGAACGGCGACGATGTTGCGGAAAAACGTCGGCTCGGCGTTGTCAAACAGCTTGGCGCGATCCAGGCGCTGTAGGTGCCGCAGGAACAAGGCCGCCACGCCATCCACCGTCAGTGGCCACGGTACAGGTCGGGCATCAAATCGCGCTTCATAGTAGAGGATGAGCGACGGCAGCCACAGCGAAAGCTCCTCGATGTGATCGGGGCGGACAAACTGCTCGATGCACTGGAGAAGATCGCCTCGGACCGCGAGTGGCTCCTCGCAGTACTGCACCAGCTTGCCCAGCAGCTCGCGCGCGAGTCGCGACTGCTGTGCGTCCGCTCCACTGCCACCGCCGCCGAGCGCAATCGGCACCAACGATTCAAAGAGCTGCATGACGAGCAGCCGATGACGAGGCGGGCGCGGCAGCGGCCAAGCGGCGACATCGAACACTTCCGAGCGCCCCAGTGTGGGCCGCGGCGGCAGCTCTCCACTGGCCAGCGCATCCCCTTGCAGCATCAGTCGGCACAGGTGGAGCACGCTTGCCACGGCGGGCGTGCCTCGTTCCAGCCCGAGCTTGCCGACCTGCGTCGGTTTGGCGGCTGCTGCTGCGCCTGGCTTCGGATCGTTGGCGGTGAAAATCGACCCAGCGATTCGTCCCTCGCGGGCATTGCGGAGCAGCTCTCGCATCGCCACCGCCCGAATGTGCGGTCCCAGCCCCCGCAAGGCAGCGCGCAGCAAGCCGACCCGCGAGCCAGCCGCTCTGGTCCCAAGGTCGAGAAGCCGCTGGATGCTGTGACTGTGGTCATCGTCGGGATGCGCTTCCCAGCTGGTCAGCACACCGCCAGCCAGGACAATCAGAAGACGAAAACCTCCCTCGGCCATCGGCCTGCACAGCATTCGCTGCGGCGTGCCACCAGCCGCGAGTCGAGTCACCTCTTGCCCGTCGTGTTCGTAGTCAATTGCGACGATGTGGACTTGTTCGTCTTCCGTGCCAATCGCCAAGCATGGTGTGCCAAAGACCCCTCTCGGGACGAAGCACAGCGCCGAGATCCCTTTGGGCAGAAGATACTGGGCGTGCAGTCGCAGCGACTCTCCCTCGACGTGAAGGACCTGCACTTGGCCAGATGTCGTCCCGACCGCAAGTGTCGTCGCTGCTTCGTCAAGCGCTGCACAACAGACACCGGCGGGAGATGGCGCCCAAAGCTGCTTGTCTCCTGGTCGCTGCAGCTTGATGCGCGCCGACGTAAGGTGCAGCGAGCCGCCCGTCGTCGAAACAACTGCGAGCAGATCGCTGGGAAGCAGCGACGAGCGCAGTCGAACGGAGCCTTGATGCGAGTCGAGAACGAGCACTTGCGGACGAATGCGTTCCGATGTGCCGGGGAGTCGCAGCACCAGTGACTCGACGAGCTGGGTTCGGGTCGGAGCTTCGCCCTCGACTTCGTTGAGGTGACAGTCGAAGCCAATCGGTTCGATACCGAGGCCGCCACCCCGGACCTCGCCCTGAAGCTTGAGCTTGCCGTCGCGCTGTGGCGTAAACACCATCAGACGGGTGTCACCGGCTTCCTCGGCGCCGACAATCACCGTCGGCAAGATCACATCACCATCGCGCCACAGACGTCGGGCTTCAACGAAGCGGACGTGGCCAGGCACTTTGAGCTCTGGACCACCTCGCGACGGTAGCCACGGCCAGACCATGATCTCGCTTTCGGGCGTCTTTCCATCCCAGGTCGTGTGTGCCGGATGCAGCGGTTCGATCCGCAGCGAGCGATGCCGACCAATTCCGACGACGCAGCAGCGCTCCGGCCACACATCTGTCGGCATCTGTGGGGATTCCTCCGACAAGTCGATCGGGTCGATCGCCGTCGCAGACAGATCCAGCCGCTCCAGTTCGATCGAAAAGCGATCGGTGCGTAGCTCTTCTGTCAGACCGATGGCGCGCAGCACTCTCACGACGACATCGCTGTTTTCGTCGAGACGGGGCCGCTCTCCATCGGGTAGCGACTGAAGGTGAAGCAGCCTGGTCTCTGACTCGATCGCCAGCGTCAGCGAATATTCGCGAGCCCGCAGACTGCGGACGTTGAGGAGCTTGCGTAGCTCGGGCGGTGGTTGATCGGCCTGTTCCGAGCCCAATTCGTCGTTCTGCGTCGGAGCTAGCTGCCAATACTGCTCGAACAAGCGGCGCGAGATGCGGTCGATTTGATGGCGCACCAGACGGGGCGCGCCAAGGTATATCTCGACAAGCTCCGCCAGAACCGTTCGGGCAAGCTGGAGCTTTGTCGTCGGATCGAAGGCGCCGTGTGGCAACAGATCGCCGGGTCCACCCTCTTGCATCTGTCGCGCCGTCAGAAGCGGGAGCGGCCCCGTCGGTGTTGCTCGTCCTTCGAGGGTGGCAAGCTGCGGCAGGTGAAGAAGCAAAAAGTGCTCCATGCTGACCACTGCCTCGCGCTGCGCCCGTTCCGGCAGTGTGTGCCAGCCCGGCTGTCCGAGGGTGAACCAGCGCACCAGCTCGACCACGGCATGCGTCGCCGGGCCGTTGCTTTCGAGGACCCGACTGAGCAAATAGAGTTGCACCGACGCGTGTGCTTCGTGACGCGGGGGCGCAAGCTCAAGCAGCTTGTCCGACGCCTTGTTGCCAAGCGACTGATAGAGCTTCTGGCACCGCTGGTTGAGAAGCTGCGGCTCGGTCAGCTCGTAAATTCGCATGCCTCCGTCGATGCCGCCGAGGACCAGATCGACACGGCCACTCGACTCGACGTCGGCCAAGGTCATCGACGAAAACAAAAAGCCCGCGTCCATCCGCCACTGAACGCCCGAGTGCGACTGCGACAGATCCATTGCAAAGACGTAGCCGAACGAAGTTCCTCCGAGGAGAAGCCCTCGTCCAGTTGGCGTCCCGCGATCCGACAGTCTGCGCACAGGGGAATAGGCGAGACAGACGAAGCGCCACTGGGGAAACAGCAGCGAGCGCAGTCGACCATCGCGACTGATTCTCTGCAGGCCGCCGCGGGCGTAGGCGACGACCAGCTCATCTTCGGTGAGGACCATATCGGTGACCTCACCGGGGAGAAACGATACCTTGCTAAAGTCCGTTGCCTGCGTACTTCTTGGGCCGATTCGATCGTCGAGGATTTCGACCCACAGGCGACCGTCATCGGGGCGACCGCGCAAGACCGGCACCCGACCGACTTCACTCGAATCGCCGATGAGGCGGATGTCGCCGAGCCCCATCGAGCTGACGCTGCGGTGCTCGAGTTCCGAGACATCCCACTGCTGCCCATCGCACGTCAGCTTCAGCTCGCGATAAACGGCGCTGCCTTCGCTTTCTTCGACGGAGGTGACGATGGCTTCCTGGCGGTGAAAGACGCCAAACGGGCTGAAGCTAACCCCGAGAAGCCTGCCTCTGTAGCGGTGGCTGCCAACCGTCCACGATGCGATGGGGCCGCTCTCGGTCTGTCGGATGGCGAAGCGTGGCGTGTGGACGTTGTGATCACTGTCGATGACCAAGATTTCGTTTCTGCCATCACCATCGAGATCGGAGACTCGGATGAGCAAAAGCTCTCGACCAAACCGCAGCCGACAGCGCAAAAGCGCGGGGCGATTCCGCAGCCGACACAGGCGCGTAAGTTCTTGCGCAGCTTCATCGGAGCTTTGCGGCACGGGAGACTGCGCCAGCTTGACCAAGGCGCGATACTCCTCGACATCCTGCGTGGACAGCGGCGTTTCGGTACGACGGACACGCGGTTCGGCCATGTGCGCATCATACCTGCGC
>CAYTGC010000170.1:0-6461 GCA_964437195.1 uncultured Myxococcales bacterium
TGCTGGGACTGTTTTTTGGGCGACTCGGCTGCTACCTCAACGGCTGCTGCTACGGCAAAGTGACCCACTCGCTTTTGGGTGTGCGGTTTCCCATCGGCAGCTCACCTTGGCGAGTCCAGTACGACGCGCACCAGATCATGGCCGGACAGCAGATGCTGCCGGTGCACCCGACGCAGCTTTATGAGTCGATCGGCTGCCTGCTCCTGTTTGCGGTGACGTACTTCTTTGTGCGCCCGCGCAAGCGACAGGAAGGCTTCATTGGCGGCGCGTGTCTTTTGCTCTACGCGGTGCTGAGGATCGTGGTCGAAATCTGGCGCGACGATGAGCGAGGTGTCTTGTGGGGCTTTCTGTCGACGAGCCAGATCATCTCGCTCGGCGGCATTGCCCTGGCTTTGTGGCTGATGTACCGGCGCGACCCTTACGCAGCGCCCGCTCCAGCGGCATCCGTCGATTCGGCCACGTAACCAAGCGGCTTGCCCGACCGCGCCCAAAAGCGCACCGCCGACGCATCGATTCCCAGGATTCGCTCGGCAGGCTCGGGAGGCAAAAGGACGTGGGTTTCCTCGCTGACAAACTGCATCTCGCCCTTTTTCACCTGACTGACAAGCTGCTGAAGCAGGCTGCGCGGTTTCCGAGCCGCAACCCGAGGGCGACTCGCCAAATCCACAATTTCTTCCGTCGGCAGCCGCTCGACGATCGCGAGCGCCCCGAGGCAGAGCTGATCGCAGATCACATCCGGCAACCACAGGTAACCAACCCGCCCTGATCGCTGGACGAAGTAGAACCGCCGCTGCCCGCCCTTGGTCAACCGGACGGCCCAGCGATCACAGATGTTGCGGACACGGTGTGCGATTTCGTGACGCGCACGCTCAGCAGCCTTGGCCAGGTCTGCCTGTCGCCGAGCTTCCGCTTCAGCGGTCTGCTTTTCAGCAAACAGACGCTGCTTTTCGGATTCCTCGGCCGCAAGTTGGTCGGCGCCGCGCTGTTTCTTTTCGCGTCGATCTTGCGTATCCACTTGAACTTTTTGCTTTTTGTCGACGAGACCAGCCTTGAGCAGCTTGTCTCGCAAGTTCTGCATCGCCATGCGCCCATTTTGGCATCCCCTGGCCCGGCGACAAGTGCCTAGAGCGGACGGATCGCATGACGACCGCTGGCATGCTCAGCAGCGACGAGCATCCATGCAAGATCGCCGCGCCTACGAGTGGATGACCTCGGTTTTCAAAAACGCGATGATGTCCGCTGACTCGAACATCGGCTGGCCGTTCACAAACAGACACGGCACTTGCTTGCTGCCACTGACGCGAATCAGCTCGGCCCGCGCGTCCGGGTCTTTGCGAATGTTTCGCTGCGGCAGCTCAATCCCAAGGGTGCGCGTCGCCGAAAGCACGCGCTGGCAGTACGGACACTCGTCGTACATGTACAGGACCAGCGCCAGAGTCTGTCCAAAGCGATCACGAAAAGTCTGGGCCATGGGTGAGATCTTACTGAACCGGAGCGGCACCGGAAGTCGGCGCGGAAGCGGCTGGAGGCGGCAAGGACGGCAGAGGCACCGTGGATGTGGTGCTTGGAGGAACCGCTGGCGGTGGTGGAATTGCACCCTCCGGCTGCGGACAGCCCCGGAACGCCGGAACCCCGGCGACGTCTGGGCACAGATCGGCACCATCGGTGATTCCATCTTTGTCTCGGTCAGCGACACCGAGGGCAGCAACGGGCTGTTTTACGTCACCAAACCGGCCAAAAATCCCGAGAGAGACTTCTCCATCGGGAACGATCGGTGGAACGTCCGCAATGCCTTTGTGTAGAAGGACGCGCCCATCGAGGCGCAAGCCCCAGTTCTTGGTCAAATCGACTTTCAGTCCGCCACCAGCCCCGACGCTGTAGGTCGTGTCTTGCGCGAAAAGCGCGGCGTTTGATGACGTGGTGGTAAAGCCCCCAATGCCCAGAAGCAGATACGGACGAACCCGCCCGGTGAGCACATGCAGGAGTCCCTGTAGCCGATATCCGATGCCCAGCACGCGCGCGGACACGTCGAAGCTCTTTTTTTCGTCCGTCTTCTCGATGCCCTTGGTAAAGGACGGCGCGAGCCCGAGCTCGGTCTCGAGCATGAAGCGGGCGTGCAGGCCCAGGCCGAGCCGAACGCCAAACAAGCCGCCGTGCGACACTTGGCTTGCCTCACCCGCATCGAGCCGACCGACACCGCTATCGGGATTCCACAGGTGCGCCCCACCAAACACCCCAAGCTCGTATTCCGGGGAGCCAGCCGCGTGCGCAGATCCTGCCGCAGCCAGGCTGAGCGCAAGCGCCAGTGTCGTAATCGTCTTGTTCATTGCCAGCAAGCCTCCGTGGTCGTTCGGGCGTCGGGCTGGTCGCATCCGAAAGAGAAACAAACGACGCAGCGCCGAGCCAACGACCGGCGGTATTCTATCGCGCTGCTGCGTCCACGCAAAAAAGGCACCCCACGCGGAGACATCCCATGAGTCACTCGAAACGAACAGTTCCCACTCTCTTTTTCGTCTGTGCTGCGCTCCTGACGGCCAACCGAGCCGAAGCCAGCTTCTATCCACCCAGCTACGTCATCGAAACCACTTGCAAGAGCGATGGCCCCGTCGAAGTTTGCGCGCTCAACCATCACTACGGCATGCCGCAGCTTGTCGTGCGCTATCGCGGGCCGCTCCTCGCCACGCAGTGGGGCCGGATCTCGGCATACGTGAAGCTCAATGGCCGCGACGGCACCTTCCGCATGCAGAACGCCAGCTTCCAAGAGTCGGTCAAGCTCGGCGACCCGCAGGAGGAGTACATCTGCTCGATCGCGGACAGCAACAACCCGGACTGGAAGCCATCGCCCCCGGGTCGGCTCTGTCCGCTGCCGGCGCGACCGGGTGGCGGTACGACGTGGTATTACGTCCCGGCCCCCGATGCTGAGCTTGCGCTGTTTTTCTACGCGCGGGATGGCTTTGGCGTGGCCAACAACTGGGATGTCGAGGTGGCGTTCGTAGCCGATGATGGGCGCTGGGACTCGAAGTACGGCACAAACTACCGCTTCACCTTCACTCGCTGACAACGTGTGAGTCATCGCCCACGCAGCGTGGTACGATCATTGCCATGTCGAATCAGCCGCAGCCAGTCGCCGTGGTGACCGGTGCCAGCCGAGGCATCGGAAAAGAGATCGCGCTTCAGCTTGCCCGACAGGGTGTGTATGTCTTTGTCGGCTGCCGCACGCATTCCGATGGCGAGGCGGTGGCAGCGATGATCAGAGCGCAAGGCGGCAACGCGGCTGCGGTGTCGCTCGATGTGACGGATGCTGATTCGGTGGCCGCCGCCGCCCAACTGGTGCAGTCACAGGTCCAGCAGATCGACGTGCTTGTGAACAATGCCGGCGTCGCAATCGATGGTTTCAACCTCGATGTGGTGCAAAAAACGCTGGCGGTTAACTTCTACGGCGCCCAGCAGACCACCGACGCGTTTTTGCCGCTGCTACGGTCGCATGGTCGTATCGTCATGCTGTCGAGTGGGATGGGTGATCGTTCGGCGCTTGGACCGAAGCTGCGGGCGCGATTCATGTCACCGATGACCCGAGCCGAGCTTTCTGCCCTGCTGGCCGAGTTTGAACAGGCAGTCGCGGTCGGACAACATCGGGCGAAAGGTTGGCCACAGTCGGCGTACCGGGTATCGAAGATCGCGCTCAATGTGCTGACGGAAACCCTGGCACGCGACCTGGCGACTGATCCGCGCAAGCTGCTCGTGAATTCGTGCTGTCCTGGTTGGGTACGCACCGACATGGGAGGACCGGTCGCCGAGCGCGAGATCGATGAGGGTGCAGATACGCCGGTCTGGCTGGCCATGCTACCTGCCGATGGCCCGACGGGCGGGTTCTTCCGCGATCGCGCCATCGCCGAGTGGTAGCTTCAGCGGCCCCAGATCATTTGCACCGCGGAAGGGCGGCAGCGGCGGCGTCGGTCTTTAGCTCACCACCTTGCGGCTCGTCGATGCAGTTGCCCGTCCCGGTGCCATCCCACATCACATCCGCGCCAGTGAGCTTGACCGGGGCCCCATTGACGTACGCCGGATCAGGCGCTTTGCCGTTGCCACGATAGGTGTTGTTGGTGATGCGGGCCCGATCGGTATTCGGTTCGACGTCCAGCTTGGTTGGGTCGGTGAAGAAGAGCTGTAGACCAATCAGCGCCACACCCGTCGAGCTGTTGTCGGTGATCTCATTCTTTTCGACCACGGTGTTGTCGGCTGCCATGACGCCGATGCCAATGCCGTAGGGCAGCTTGGCGACAAAGGCGTTCGGGTCCGCGAAGTTCTTGAGGTTGTTGCGATACGTTTTGTTGTTCCGGATCGTGCAGTCGCGACCCTCTTTGCTCGGGTTTTGGGGCAGCACAAACGCCATGATGCCGGCGGTGTTGTCGTGGACGTCGTTGTTTTCGACCAGCGCTGTGACGGTGTTTTCAATCTCGATGCCAGCGACGTTGCCAAAGACGTGGTTGTTTCTGACAGTGGCGCGACGGCTTTGTCCGACGTAGATTCCTGCATCGTTGATGCCGGTCGTCGAGCAGTCCTCGACCAGGATGTCTTCCGATTCAACCGGATAGACACCGTAGTGGCCGGTCTTGTCAGCGACGAGGTTTCGCAGGGTGACGCCCAAGCTCTTGCTGGTGGTCACGCCATTGCCGCTGAAGTTCTTCATCGTGATGCCATCCATCACAAAGCGAGAACCGCTGACGATGACCGCATCTTTGCGCTGCTTTCCACCGTCGAGACTGCCGTCAATGACCACGCGCTCGTCGGGACGGTCGGCATAGGTGACACCCACCAGCATCACGCCCGTGCGATCGATGGCGACGGTCTCGCGATACGTGCCAGGCATGACCTTTATCACCCAGCGCGTTGCGTCGGCGGGCATGTCGAACATGGCTTGGGAGATCGACTGACCGGTCTCGACAGTGACGTCAGCTTTGCCAGTGGCGATGCAGTCACGCCGCTCATCGGCGTTCTGGGCCCCGACGTAGCAGTCGTAAAGTGGCCGCTCGGCACAGCCGGACAGCGCCCAAAGACCAAGCTGAGCAAAACAAAGGAAGGACGTGGCTCTCGACATGCAGCGAATACCTTTCGTCTAAAACTGCGGCCAACCAGCGAGGCCGCAGCGGATCATGTGCCTTCTACAGCGGGCCCTTGGCCACCGGCAGTCCCGACGGAACCGCTTTGGGAACTTCCGGCAAAAGCGACTCGTCGGTCAGCGCTTCCATAAATGCGATGAGATCGGCTTTCTCCTCCGCACTCAGGTCGAACTTGCGGATCTTGTCGTCGACGTTGTCGAGCTTGAAGCCACGACCAAGCCCGCCGCCTTTGGAGTAAAAGTCCATGACTTCATCCAAGGTCTTGAGCGACCCGTTGTGCATGTACGGCGCAGTCTTTGCGATGTTGCGCAGCGTCGGGACGCGGAATGCCCTTTCGTAGGCGGCCCCAGGCATCACCGCTGCGCGACCACGGTCATCATCGACTGCCGTTGGATTGGTCAGCGATGGAACCCCGAGCACTTTGTATTCCTTCATCGAGAAGGTCGGAAGCTCGTGGCACTCGAAGCAGCGCGTGCTCACCGATCGGAACAGGTTCAGTCCACGCACAGCCGACTCGCTCATCGCCGACCGGTCGCCCGCCGCGTAGCGATCAAATGGCGAGTTCACCGTCGCGATGGTCCGCTCGAACGCCGCGATGGCACTTGCGATGTTGTCGAGAGAAATCGCCGACCCCGTGCTGCCCCGGAAGGCCTCGTCGAAGCGCTGACGATATTCAGGAATCGCTTGCAGCTCCGTGATGAGCTTGACCGGATCTTGGTTCATCTCGATCGGGTTCTGGATCGGCCCTTTGGCCTGGTCTTCGAGCGTCATCACCCGGCCATCCCAAAACTGCTCGCGATTCCACATCGCGTTCCACACCGTCGGTGCGCTGCGTCCGCCTTTTTGCGCATTGATCCCCGTCGACACGGCCCGATTGTCGGTGAATCCAAACGACGGATGATGGCAGTGCGCACAAGACACCGTGTTGTCCCCCGACAGCACCGGATCAAAATAGAGGAGCCGACCCAGCTCGATGCGCTCGGGCGTCGTCAGCGCCCCCATCGGACGATTCATCGCGGGAAACGGCTGCTCCAGGCCGCTGCGCGGGGCTCGACCGTCGGAAAGCGGAGTCATGATCTCGCACTCGCCCACGTTGTTGAGCGGATCGTGCCACACCGTCCGCATTCCGGTTGGGCAGTTGAGCTTTCCGCCACTCTCAGGTGACACACAGCCGAACAGCACAGAGGAAGCAAGGCAAAGGACGAGTGTTCCCTCGGAACACAGACGAAGCGATCCAAGCAGTGAGCTGAAGTCAGAGCGCATAAGTTGGGAACCTACGATCGCAAGCCCGCCAAGTGCAACCGTTTGCACGCATAGCCCAAGGTCCGCCAAGGTCCGCCA
>CAYTGC010000170.1:6561-11086 GCA_964437195.1 uncultured Myxococcales bacterium
CGCCAAGGTCCGAGTGATAGCTTGCGCAACCGGCTGCGGATTGGGCATTCTTCCGCCCATGATGTCGTCTAAGCTGCCACGCACGGAGCAGGCGCTTCGGCTCTTCGCCGAGACGCTGTTTTCAGACCTGAGTGGTCCGCCACCGCCAGAGCGTGTGGCCCAAGTGGCCCGAGATGGAATCGGGCTCGTTGCTGCCACGACGCCGCGGGCCCGCCTCCTGTTTCAGCTCTGTCTGTTCATGGTGGTGTGGGCGGCACCGCTTTTTGTGCGGCGGGCCCCGGGGCTGTCGCGCTTGCCGCTGGCTGGACGTGTCGCGGCACTGGAGTCGATGGAAGCCCATCCGACTGGCGCGGCGCTGGTGCTTGCGATCAAAGCGGTGATGTGTGTGCTGTGGTACGAGCAGCCCGAAAATCAAGCCGCTATTGGTGGAGATCCGCCGTGCGAACCAGGCCACAGGCGGCTGCCAGTCCTCCACGGAGGTGCAGCGTGAGCATCGTAGAAGGACGGACGTTATGCGGCCCGAGCGCTCCGCTTGAGATCTCAGCCGATGTTGTCATTGTCGGCTCTGGCGCGAGTGGCGCGGTCGTTGCGGCGGAGCTTGCCGAAGCCGGACAAAAGGTCGTCATCCTCGAAGAAGGCCCGCACCTTCTGCCTGCCCAGCTCGCCACGATGCGCCCATCGGAGACGATGCGACATGGCTGGCGCGAAGCGGGCATGTCGTTCACGGTACCCATTGGGGACAGCCCCGCCATCAACCTGATGGTCGGTCGCTGCGTTGGCGGTTCCTCGGTGATGACCGGCGGCGTCTGCTTTCGCACCCCCGACCACATCCTCAACGAGTGGGTGACGGACTTGGGGCTGCGCACGCTCTCGCCCGAAGCGATGTCGCGATACTTTGACGAAGTCGAGCGCCGCTGCCACATCGAGCTGGTCCCCGAGCACATGCGATCGCGCTCGACGGTGCTGTACGGACAAGGGGCGGAAAAGCTCGGCTACTCGCTCGCACCCAATCGTCGCAACACCAAAGACTGCGACGGCTGCTCGCGCTGCAACTTTGGCTGTCCGCACCAAGCGAAGTGGAGCGTCGACCTGACCTATCTGCCACGCGCTCAAGCCGCCGGGGCCGAGGTGTTTTCGGATGCTCTCGTCGAGCAGCTCACCCTGCGTGGGGATCAAGCGACCGGCGTTAGCGGCCGATTCCTCGACTCCGAAGGCAAGCCGCGCCGCCGCTTTTCGGTCCACGCGCGTCGGGTGGTGTTGGCGTGCGGTGGCATGCACACGCCACGAATGCTCCAAGACAGTGGCATCGCCGATCGGCTGACCTCGGTAGGGGAAGGGCTGACGCTACATCCGAGCATGCGCGTGATGGGCCGCTTCGACGAACCCGTCTATGGCTGGCGGGGCGCGCTGCAGAGCGCTCACTCGGAAGCGTTTGTCGAGGAGAAGATTACCCTGATGAGCGTCTTTGTCCCGACGGGGGTCCTGGCTGCCACCCTGCCTGGCATCGGCCAGAGCCACAAACGCCGGGCCGAGATGGCCCCCTATCTGGCGATGTTTGGTGGAATGGTTCACGACGATCCCGGCGGACGCGTGCTGTCCAGGCGGTCGCCGCTCGGCATGATCTGGGGACGCAGCGAGCCAGTGGTGACGTATCGGATGTCGCAGCGAGATCGCAAAGGCATAAGCCGCATGCTGCGAATCCTGGCTGATACCTTCTTTGCTGCAGGCGCCCGCGAGGTCTTTCTGCCGATTCTCGGTGGACCGCCAGGCTTTCCCGATGGCGGACTGACGGCGGACGACCTAAACCACGTCGATCTGGACAAAATCCCAGGCCAGCGCTTCGAGTGTGCGTCGCAGCATCCTCTCGGCTCGTGTCGGATGGGCTTGTCAGCGGACGACTCGGTGGTCGATGAAAATGGCCAGGTGTTCGGTCTGCGCGAGCTGTTTATCGTCGACTCGAGCATCTTGCCGACGAGCCTTGGCGTCAATCCGCAGGTGACGGTGATGGCCATGGCCACGCGGCTCGCATGGAAGCTGCGCGAGCGGCGTCTCCCCGAAGCGTAGCTACCGTTCCATGAGGAGCGCGCGGCTCTTGTCGCGTACCGACTCCAGCATCGGCATGACTGCGTGACGAACGTCGCTCCAGAGCAGCGGGTCGAGTCCACTCACGCTCGGCAGACTCGAAGGCTGGAGCGCCACCGTCGCACTTTCCGCCGCCAGTCGCCCTTCCAGCAGCAGCAACAGCCCTTCGGCGGATTCACTGCCCAGCACCGAGTGCAGCTCCTTGGGGTACGGCGACTCACCGCCATCAATCGGCAGCAGAAGCTGAAGCAGCGGCTGCCAAGCGACGTGCGGAACATCGAACAAAACCGAGTCAGCCAGCTCCTCGCACAGCGCATCGAACAGCGCGAACGCTCGATCCGTCGGGAGCCGCTGGAAATTTTTTCCAAGCGGATGTCTCGGGTCCAAGTCGAGCGTCGAGAGCAGCGCCATCAGCCGACTGCCGCGACTCTGTTGCCGCAGGTCGTCCACCGGCTTTTGATTCCAGTGGCTCTCGACGCTGCGGAGATCGACGCAAAGAAACGAACGCGGCGAAGCCGACTCCTGCATCCCCGAAAGCGACCGCAGGGGACGGCTCTTGCGACGAGAGGACACGATGCGCATCAGCGCCATCGTATCACGCCAAGGTGCCTAGCCAGCGGCAGGCTTGGCAGCCGCATCGGGCGGATAGCTGCGCAGCGCCAGGACGACGTGAATCGAGGCGATGATCGATGCCGGTCCCGCAATCCAGCCGCCCGCAATCAGCATCCACAAGGGTCGGACCTGTAGCCCGGTGTGCGAAAGGTGCCACGCCTCGCTCGGCAGCCCAAACAGCATCGGTATCACCCAGCCGAACCGCAGACCCGCCATCAGAAAGTGCATCAGGTATTCCACGCTGCTGAGCCCGCCGATGTCACGACGGCTGTCCTCCTCGCACAGCACATCCGTTACCTCGACCGCGACCGTCGTGAGAAACAGCCCGAGCAAAAGCCACAGCCACAGCCCGCCGCCTTGGACAAGGAACAGCAAGATCACCTGCGGCACAAACAGCACGGCGTTGATGGTGTGCAGTTTGTGCTCGTAGATCGACTGCGGGCGCGCGTACAGCTTGAAGCGATACAGGTGGAAATACAGACCATCGACGCCGGCGATAGCAGTAAACAGCCACAGACAGCACACTGCACACAGCAGCGAGGGGAACGTGGGCTCCATCACATAGACCTCACGGCAAGGGCGACAAGAGCTCGGGCCGCGTCGGCAAAAGATGCAGCAGGTCGTGCTTCCGCAGCCGGTAGTAGAGCGTACTTCGGTTTACGCCGAGTAGACGAGCAGCGTGTGCGATGTTGCCATCGGCCCGCTCAATCGCAGACAGGATCTCGGCCCGTTCTTGGTCGAGCAAACGATCCGCAAGCGTCCGCGCTGCGTTGTCAGTCGCCGCGACGGAAGCCGGTGGATGCACTCCGCCAACCGGGGACGCAACCACGGTAGGTGGTCGCGAGATCGGTACTGCGGTGACAGCACGACGCGATGACGGCCTCACAAACTCCAGCTCGGCGGGCGTGATCTCGCTGCCGACGGCAAGGATCAGCGCCCGTTCGATGAGATTTTCCAGCTCACGGACGTTGCCGGGAAAGTCGTACTGGGCAAGATAGGCCAGCGCCTCAGGCGACACCTGCGTCACCTTCTGCGCCGCGTGCTTTTTCCACTTGTGCAAGAAGTGCTGGCACAGCATCGGCAAGTCTTCGAGCCGCTCGCGCAGCGGCGGCAAATCGATCGGGAAGACGTTGAGCCGGTAATACAAGTCCTCGCGAAACTTCCCCGCAGCGATCATCTCTTCCAGGTCTTGGTGCGTAGCAGAGATCACCCGCACATCGACCTGAATCGTCTCTGTGCCACCGACGCGCTCAAAGCTTCGCTCTTGCAGCACCCGCAGAAGCTTCACCTGCACTTCCATCGGAAGGTCGCCCACCTCGTCGAGAAAGATCGTGCCACCGTCTGCCAGCTCGAACCGGCCCGGATGCCGCGACATCGCCCCGGTAAACGCCCCACGCTCATGCCCAAACAGCTCGGACTCTAGAACTCCGGCGGCCAGCGCCGCGCAGTTTACCCGCACAAACGGTCGGTTGCTCCGTCGCGAGTTGATGTGAATCGCATGCGCAACCAGCTCCTTGCCGGTGCCACTTTCCCCGCGCAAAAGCACAGTCGCATCGGTGCGAGCCACCTGCTCGACCCGCAAAAGCGCCGCCCGCAGCGCTGGTGATTCCCCGACAAGCTGGCCAAAGTCCGCCGCGCCATGCAGTTCTTTTTCCAGGTAGCCGGCGTAGTGCTCAAGCTGTTCGTGGAGCCGGGCATTTTCGGCCAGAAGGTGATAGCGCTCGAGCGCTGAGAGCAGCACACCGCGCAGCTCTTTGCTGTCCCAAGGCTTGGTGATGTAGCGATAGATGTGGCCGCTGTTGATCGCCTCGATCAGCACATCGACATCGGT
>CAYTGC010000171.1:0-11015 GCA_964437195.1 uncultured Myxococcales bacterium
CCGATCCCAGAACGTAAACACGGCGGCATAGTTGCAGTTCCGCAGTCCGTAGGTGTGATGCAGGTTGTGATCGCGCGTGGTCACCAAGATCGGATTTTCCGTCCAGTTTAGCGACGAGTGGACGATCGTCGCCCACAGCATCAGCACCATGTTAAGCGCATAAACCGTGTAGACGTGGAACGGAAACACAAACAGAGGAATGATGTACGGCATCATTCCAGACAGAATCGTCTCGATGGGATCAACGGCGATTCCTGACCACGGAACCGGCGGACGACATGCGTGATGTCGGAAGTGCGAGCTGCGGTACACCAGCGGCATGTGCAAGACCAAGTGCGTCAGATAAAAAACGAAGTCCCACAAAAGGACGTACAGCGGCAAAGACAGCGCCCAGTACAGCCAGCCGTGGCTCGACACGTCTTGGTACATTTTGCTGACGTGATACTTTTCCGACAGGATCGAGAATCCTTGAATGATCGGCGAGCCAAAGCCGAGGGAGATGATCCCCAGCTTCACATCGTGCGAAAGGACGGAACGCGACACGCGGCGGTTCCAGAACTTCGACACAAGCCCTGCCATCACAAAATACAGCAGGACGGCAATGGTTCCGCTTAACACGCAGCGGAGCAAAAACTCGATCATGGGCCGGACTCCTTTTGTCTGAAGTCGACACGCTACCGCGCGCAGCAGAACCGATGCAAGACCAGGCGATAGCCAGGCCGTCACTTTGCGCAAGACCTATGAAAGAAACATCTCGCCGCAGAGAACGACCGCGGTATAAACGCGACCATACGGCGAAATGCTGGGAGGTTTGCTTCTCCATGAAGACACGGTTTCGGACAAGGGCGCTCTCTCCTTGGCTCCTCGGACTGCTGCTCGCGACGGGCTGCACGACGGCGCGCGATGGTGCAAACGACGTGGTCGGAACTGGGCCTGGACGGCTCCCCGACGATCCGCCAGCCATGGGACAGACGCTGACGCTGCTGCCCGCGGATCCAGTGGTGACCAGCGATGGCAAGACTCCCTACTCTGTTCCGTTCCGGGTCCAGCTTGGCAAAGACGACATCACCGATCAGGTCGTCCTGTCGATCGATGATGAGCGCCTTGGCCGCTTTGAGGGCTCGACGTTTAAGGGCAACCCCGGACAAGGCGGGAAGAGCATCGTTCGGGCGCAGCGCGGCGAGGATCGTGGTCAAACGACACTGACGGTTCGGCTGCAAGTGGTGGTGATTGCGCCCGGCACGCCGATGGATGCGCCGACCAAGTTTGGTGGTGGGCCTTCGATGAAGCGGACGCCAGAGATCGCGTATCCACCCGCGGGCGCGCTCATGCCTCCCAACATCAACGAGCTGGAGTTTCAGTGGCGTCCAGTCGATGCGTCGCTGTTCGAGCTAAAACTCCTCTCTGATTCGCTCGATCTGCGGATCTACACCACCTGCACGAAGGTGGGCGATGGCTGCGTGCTTCTGCCGGACGACAAAACCCAGCAGATGATCATGCAGGGGGGCCGTGGCCAGAAGATGTCGCTCGCGATGCGTGGCACCGCGCTCGATGGAGGAACCGTCGGAGAGACCGCCGCACAAGACCTTTCCTTTTCAGAAAATGACATGAAGGGAGGTCTGTACTATTGGGCGGCGTCCAGCGGCGGAATTGCCCGCTATGACTTCGGTCTGCGGGGACAGAAAGCCGAAGCGTACTATGGGCCCGTTCGCGCCGCGGGAGTCTGTGTCGGCTGTCACGCGATGAGCCGCAACGGAAAACGAATCGCCGTAGGAATGAACATTCCGGGTCCGGCGCTGATGCGTGCGCTCGATGCGGGAACGCGCACCAAGCTGTTTGAAGTCGGCCCCGGCGTGATTGCCGGATCGAACTTCCAAGCCTTCACCAGCGACGGAAAGTGGCTGCTAACTACGGAGTATGGTGGGCTCGCGGTGCGCGATGGAACAACGGGCATGCTGCAAGGCAAGGCCCCGAGTCTTCCAAACGCCACGATGCCGGACGTGTCGCCGGATGGAAAGACCGTGGTGTTTGCGCGGTCACCGACCCTGTGCATTCCGCCGCTGTGTCCGAACCTATCGACCGAAAAAGCCAGCCTGCTCAAGGTCTCCTTCAACTCCGATGGCACGTTTGGCAGTCCTTCCGACCTGGTGAAGTCGGGCGGCGAAAACAACTACTACCCGTCGATCTCTCCCGATGGACGGTTCGTGGTGTTTAACCGCGCAGGCGGCGATTCCTATGATGCGATGGACGCCAAAGTGATGGTCGTTCCGCTCGCTTCTGGCAGTCCGATTGATCTGGCCTCTGTGAACGGACTCGTCGGCAACTCGTGGCCCAAGTGGAGCCCATTTGTGCACCGCTTCAAGGGCAAGAGCGTGATGTGGCTGACATTCTCTTCCCGTCGCCCATACGGTGTTCGCGGTGGCACAAACGCCCAAATCTGGATGGTTCCCGTCGAAGTGAGCGCACTCGACAAGGGACAACCGTCCGCCTATCCCCCGATTCGATTGCCCTTCCAGGACTTTGGCACCGGCAATCACATCGCGCAGTGGGTGGAAGTCGTCGACCGCGCGCCGTGCAGTGTGACCGACATGTCCGGCTGCGGCCCCGGCGAGCGCTGCACCGATGGATACTGCGTGCCAGTCATTCAGTAGCGCTTGGTGAGCACGAGCAGCGGTGATAGATTCCGGCTCGTGGCGCAACACGATCTCTCCATCGTCGTCCCCGCATACAATGAAGCGGCCCGAATTGGCCGCTGTCTTCTCGAAACGCGCGCCTTCATCGATTCCCTTGCCCGCTCTTGCGAGCTAATCATCGTCGACGATGGCAGTCGTGATCGGACCGCGGCGATCGTGGAGGCACATGCCAAAGAAGATCCGCGGATTCGGCTCATCCAGTTTCCGCAAAATCGCGGCAAAGGCGCAGCCGTTCGCACCGGAGTGCTGGCATCAAACGGCACGCTGGTGCTGTTCATGGATGCGGACCTTGCGACCCCACTGACAGAGTTTGCCAAGCTCGAGCGCGCGATCGAAAACGGAGCTGACTTCGCGTTTGGCTCGCGAGCGTCCCCCGAATCCAACATTTTGGTGCGCCAACATCCACTGCGCGAAGCGATGGGACGAACGTTCAACGTCCTTGTGCGGATGCTGACCATTGGTGGCTACAAAGACACCCAGTGCGGCTTCAAGATGATGCGTCGTTCCGTCGCTGATGACGTATTTTCGCAGGCCACCGTGGATCGCTTTGCGTTCGATGTCGAGCTGCTCATGCTCGCGTATGGCCGCTATCAGCTCGCCGAAGTTCCAGTCGCGTGGCGCCATGTGGATGAATCCAAGGTCTCGCCAATTCGCGATGCGCCCCAGATGCTGATCGATCTCGTCCGGTTGCGGTTTCTGTTTGCGCTTCGGCGCTGGAACAAAGACTGATGGCCAACTCAACAACGTCCAAGCTGTGGCCGATTCTGCTGTTTGCCGTCTGTGCAACCCTCGCGCTGTGGCCAGCCCTATCGGCGCTGCACCTGTTTTCGGAACGCTATGACTGGCGATACTTTGAAGCGATGGGCGAGATGTCCCGTCGCGCGGTCCTGTTCTACCACCAAGCGCCGCTGTGGAATCCGTATAGCTGTGGCGGAGAGGTAGGACTCGCGAATCCTCAGTCTCTGGATGCCGCTCCAACGTTTCTGTTTGTACTCCTTTTTGGGACCGCCGCGGGATACAAGCTGGCGCTGCTTCTGTACACCTTCCTGGCGATGCTCGGAACGTATTTGATCGGACGGCGCTTTGCCTTGTCGTCCATTCCAGCGACGATATCGGCACTTGGATACGGTCTGTCTGGATACATGGCTCTGCACTTTTCGGAAGGCCATGTAACGTTTTGGGGAGTGTCTCTGTTTCCCCTCCTTTTGTATTCCTATGATCGGTCCGTGGATGAAACAGAGTGGATCATTCCGACCGGTTTCTTTGCCGCATGGATCGCTGTGCTTGGTGGAACTTTTACGCCACCGATGGCAGCAGAGTTGTTGCTCTTGTGGGCGATTGTCTCGGCAGTCCAGCGACGATCTCTTGTGCCTTTTGGACTGCTCGCGGCGGCAGCCGTGGTTGCTCTTTTCGTATCTGCAATCCGCATGTTTCCGGTGATCGAGTTTGTGCTCGATCACCCTCGCCCACCGTTTATGCGCGCCCCCGATCGCAGCTCGCTGTTCCAGGTTGCGCAAGATCTTCTGACTTGGCGTGACTTCGGCCCGGTGCCAGCACGAA
This sequence comes from uncultured Myxococcales bacterium, assembly GCA_964437195.1. Taxonomy (GTDB): domain Bacteria; phylum Myxococcota_A; class Polyangia; order Palsa-1104; family JAEUJZ01; genus JAEUKA01. The sequence continues at coordinate 4,254 of CAYTGC010000171.1, forward strand.
AATACTGGTCGCATGAATATGCAGGGAAGCTCCCCTATGTGATGCATCCGTTCTGGGTGCTGGGAATCGTTCTTGCGGTAAGTGGCCAGCTCACGTCCGATCGGCACTCACGTGCATGGCGACTTGTGATCCTCGCCACCGTGGGACTGCTCCTTTCGATGGGCAACTTCTCTCCGCTGGCTCCGTGGTCGCTGCTGCAAAAACTACCGGTGCTGCGTGATCTGCGTGTGCCTTCGCGTCACCTCATCCTGATCATTCTGCCGCTTTCGCTCCTGGCAGGAATCGCACTGGAGTGGCTGTACGAACGCTGGCAAACAGGCAAACTCCCCGGTTTCGCAGTGCTGCGAGCGGTGTCTGTCCTGGTTCTGATCGCCTGTGCTCTCGATGGGATTGCGTATACCGCCGTGCAGTATCGACCGCTCCAGAAGACCCCTACCGGTTGGCAGTGGGATCGCCCCATCTTCAACATGACAGCGCAGCTTCCCGAAAGACCGGTGCCGTTCTATTTCATAAATGGAACCTGGCGCGAGATGCGCGACACCTTCTTTGCAGGCCATGGCTCGGTGGCGGGCGGTCCGGTGAAGCGCGGATACGACTGTGATGAGGAAGCGCCTCTCCAACGGGCGGACACCATTGATGCAGGTCCGGTTGCGCAGGAAAAACTGCTGGATCCTGCTGCCGGTGAGATCCTCGATTCCAAGTGGTCCCCCAACCGACGGAGCATCACCGTAGCACTCAAGTCCCCCACCATGCTTTTGCTGAACTCAAACTGGAATGAGCACTGGAAGTCCGATCTCGGTCAGGTGACAAAAGCAGGGGGCCGTCTGGCTGTCGATCTGTCGATGCTGCCACCGGGCCAGCATACGATTGTGGTTCGCTATTCTCCGCGATCCTTCACGGTTGGAGCGGTGCTAACGCTCCTCTCTTTTCCGCTGCTGTTTGTCCTGTTTTTCCGCGCCGCAAAGCGCCGCAAAACCAAGGAGCCCTCATGACCCAACTGCCTTCCGCAACCGCGCCCAGACAGAACCGCGAGCTAGGACCCAAGTGGCTCCGTACGACGGTGTTTCCGCTGTTCCTTTTGTGCTGTTGTCCACCGTTTGTGATGCTGCTGTGGTTCACGCATACGCAGCTGGATGGATCTCTGCTCAAGCTTGGGCGCCTTCTGTGGAACGAAGGAATGCTGCACACGCTGCAAGTGGTGTGGTTTCCCAGAATGTTCGGAAGTGCGCTCGCTTGGAAGATCTTGGGAATCTACGTTGCCGTCGAGCTTGTGCTGCTGCGGTTCGTTCCTGGCAAGCTGGTGTATGGACCCCTGACTGCCAAAGGACACGTTCCCAAATATGTCGACAACGGTGTGGCGTCGTTCGCGATTTCGATGGGACTTTACTTCACTGGGTCGTATGTCCTGAATCTGTTTCCGGCAAGCATCCTGTACGACAACCTAGGCGACCTTTTGGGAAGTCTGAATCTGTTCGCGCTGGTGTTTTGCGCCATCCTGTACCTGAAAGGACGCTTCGCACCATCGACACCCGACCACGGAGCGTCTGGGAATCCGGTCTTCGACTATTACTGGGGCACCGAGCTTTACCCGAACATCCTCGGCTGGGATGTCAAGCGGATGACCAACTGTCGCTTCGGAATGATGGGCTGGCCCCTGCTGCTGGTTTCCTACGCAGCCAAGCAGCACGAGCTGTACGGAATCAGTGACTCCATGCTGGTTGCCGTCGGAATTCAGCTTGTCTACATCGCCAAGTTCTTCCACTGGGAAACTGGCTATCTTCGGTCGCTCGACATCATGCACGATCGCGCAGGCTTCTACATTTGTTGGGGGTGCCTGGTGTGGCTGCCGTGTATCTATACGTCGAGCACGATGTATCTTGTGCAGCATCCCCACAATCTGGGAACACCCCTTGCGCTCCTTCTGTTTGGTCTGGGGGTCTCTGCCGTGCTCGTGAATTACCTCGCGGATGAGCAGCGCCAGCGTGTCCGCGCGACCAGCGGTCATACAACGGTCTTTGGCAAGCCACCGAAGCTTCTCATTGGGCACTACACCACCGAACAGGGAGAGAAGAAGGAAAACATCTTGCTCGCGTCGGGATATTGGGGACTTGCGCGTCACTTCCACTATCTTCCCGAGCTTGCGGCTGCCTTTCTGTGGTCAGTGCCAGCGCTGTTCGATTCCTTCCTGCCGTATTTCTACTTCATCTTCCTGACCATCTTGCTCGTCGATCGCAGCTTCCGTGACGATGAGCGCTGCGCAAAAAAGTACGGCGCCGATTGGGAGGAATACCGCAAGCTGGTTCCGCATCGCATCATCCCAGGCATATACTAGCCGCCCCCCACGCCGCCTTTCCCGTGTGGCGGCGCCGGGCACCGACTCGGCCCGCTCCAAAAAACCGAGCGCGTCATGCGATAAGCCCGCCATCTATCCCACCACGAACGCGGTAGCCATGGCTTTTTCTCATGTGCGCTCGCAGAGATACCCGCGGATTGCGGTGAACCGGCTCCAACCGGACGCCATTTACGCTATCATGTGGACCATGCGTACATTCCTTTTGGCATCCCTGCTCCTTCTGCTGTCCAGTGAGGCAGAAGCACAAGTCGTTCGTATCGTCGTCGCGCCACCCGCGCCGCAAGTCGAGGTCCGTCCCGCCATGCCGGCACCGGGGCACGTCTGGATTCCCGGTCACTGGAAATGGGGCGGCAACCGTCACGTGTGGGTTGGCGGTCACTGGCGCAATCCTCCGCATCCACATCACGTCTGGGTCGAGCCGCGCTGGGCGCAAGAAGGCGGACAGTGGGTGTTTTACGACGGACGTTGGATGGCATCTGCGCAGCCCGTCGTGGTGGCCCCGCCGCCGCCAGTCGTTCATCACGCGCCCCCGGTCGTGGTTCGCCCAGCCCCCGCGGTAGTCGTTCAACCAGCCCCGGTCGTCGTCAGGCCAGCACCCGTCGTCGTTCAACCTGCGCCCGTCGTCGTTCACCCCGGACGCGGGCACGGGCACGGACACGGACACGGCCATGGCCACGGCTGGAAGCACGGTCGTCGCTGGTAGTCCGATCTTTCGCATCGACAGAGTCCCAAACGCAAACGATGTTATGTTCCGCACATGCGTGGCTGGGCTCTGTCCTTTGTTCTTTTGGTCGGTTGCGTCGCTCCGATGGAACCCGATGAGAACTCGTCCTTTGGGGGAGACCTTCTGATTCCCGCTGGGCCGCACGATCTTCTCCTTCCTACCGATGCTTTGCTTGATGCGAGCCGCCCACGCTGTCCTTCCAACATGGTTCTCATTCCGGCGGCGAGCGGAACGTTCTGCATCGATCAATATGAATCATCTACGATGCGTCTTATTCCAACCGGCGGAGAAGAACCCTGGCCATACGACCGACCTGTCGATGGACAGACCGTTCGCGCCGTGGTGAGGCCCGGTCAAAAACCGCAAGCGTACATCAGTGGTGCGCAAGCCAGCGACGCATGCAAGCGCTCGGGCAAGCGACTCTGTACCGAAACAGAGTGGCTCGCGGCGTGTCAGGGGCCGACGAAAAAGACCTATCCCTACGGGGATACGTACCAAAAGGGAGCCTGTAACGAAGGACGCGCCACCAATCCGGTCAATGACTGCTTCGGCAGCGGAAGCTCTGTCTTTACCTATTCCAACATGAACAGTCCTTGCTGCGTGAACCAGCCGAACACGGTTTCCATCGGAGGCAGCTTCACAAAGTGCCAAAGCGACTACGGCGTCTACGACCTGCACGGCAACCTACACGAGTGGATCGATGCGACGACCGCCAGTGGCAACGGGGTCTTCAAAGGCGGATTCTTCGTCGATGCCAAGATAAACGGGGCTGGCTGTCTGTACCGCACCACTGCGCACGCCAAGACGTATCACGACTACTCGACGGGGTTTCGCTGCTGTCAGACGCCGGGATAACGAAGCTGCGCTCAGCTTAGGATGCTCTGCAAGAGCCGCTGCGTCAGTTGGGAATAGCCCCGCCCTTCCCCTGGATCGAGGATGACTACCTGCTCTCCCGGACCCGCGCTGCGCGTCCGCAGACAGAGAAGCCCATCATCACTTTCCGCAATGCCGCGCTGAAGCGCTTCAAACAGAACCGGATCGGCAGGCATGGATCGCCCATGACCTTGCCTCGCGCGACTTGCGAACTGGGACGATTCCTCATCGAATGAAACCACTTCAGCTTGCGCCGCGACGAAGGCTTGCCGCAGCCGATCCGCCAGATCTACCGCCGGATCAAACTGGGCAAGCTGGGGCAGAAGCGAAGGCGGCGGAGTCCAGCCGGGGCTGTCCGCTTGCAACGACCGAACCAGCTTTGCGAGCGCGGCCTCTGTCGGATGACCACGCAAAAGGTCCGCACAACGACCGAGTCCTTCCTCTGCACTCCGCAGCCGCTGCGAAGGAAGCAGCGCCAAGCTATCGCGCAAGAGCAGCCACACCGGAGCCGGTTGTCCCGTCGCTGCAAAAGCAACCAAGCTTCCCAACTCACGGCTTGTGGCTCCTTTCGGCAGCACCGGAAAGCGTCGCCCGGCAAGCAGCTCCCACGCGCAGACTCCGGCTGCATACAGATCCCTTGCAACCGTTGGTGTCCGCGACGTCCCCTCTGGCGGCAGATACGACGGCTTGCCACCGACCTCATGTAGCCCTGTGAGTCGATCATCGCCGCTGCTCGATTCTTCGTCGGAAAAACCGGTCTCTGCTGATAAACCAAAGTCGATCAGCAGCACGCCGCCGTCTTTGGCAAGCATCACGTTTTCCAGACTCAGGTCGGCATGCACCAAGGGTCGCTGCTGCGGCGCAAGACGTTGGAGATAGTCCAACGCGGAAAAGACGCCATGCAGGATGTGTCCGACCAGCGGGGAACGAAGCCGATAGCCATGTCCGTGGAGCAGAAGCAGCAGCCGCTGGGCAGGGAGTCCGTCGACAAGATCGAGCGCCAGCGCCACCTCGTCCCCAAGGTCAATCAGCTCGAGCGTCCGCACGATGTTGCTGTGCGCTAGTGTCGCGCCAATCTGGGCTTCTCGTCGCAGCTTGCGCTGCTGGGCCGGATCGCTGCGAAGCCCGGGGAGAAGCCGCTTGAGCGCCACTCTCTGCGGAGGAAGTGGAGGGCGACGCAGCTCTGCCTCGAACACTTCCGCAACGCCACCTTTGCCGATGCACTTTCCAACGGTGTAGCCAGGACGTAGCGCCAGCTTTTCCGGCGGCGGCTCCCACTGCAGCGTCGAGTTGCTCGCATCATCTGACGGTCGCGAATGCTCGACGATGGAATCTGAGTTGGGCAGCGTTTTGGCAGGCTTGTCCGACAAAAGTAGCTCCTGGCACGAGACCGCAGGAGGCGAGCCTAGCCGCAAGCGATCCCAAGCGCCAGCGACACCCACACTAGCGATTCAGTCGCAGCTCGACTTCGACGCGACCGGCCTGCGCCAGCGGCTTTAGCTCCTCGTAGGAGTACTGCCGAGGCTTAAATCCGACCATCTTGGCCACGCACACCTCGCCTGGCCCAAGCTGACAGTTTTCCAGACACACACGCGGACCACACTGCACTTGGGCGCGAGGGTGTCGCTTGCGAGAGAAATCCACCGTCAGTGGATACTCCATCGGAATGATCACCGGAGGCTTGATGGTGACCGGCACCTTGCTGTCGCCCCGGTTCTCGCTGACGCTGGGATCCGAGTGCAGGATCTTCGGTGTCGCTTTGGTGTCGCGGCGGCTCAGGAAGAACGAACTCAGCCCAATCAGCAGCAGCACGGCCACCGACGCAACCATCGAAACGCGAGCCCGCGAGCTATGCCACAGCTCGGCCCGCACCCCACCGTCAGTGCTGGCGACATTCCGAATCGTATTGCTGTCGGACGAAGTCGGACGACGTGCAAGAGGCAGAGGCAGCGTCGCAGGATCGCCCTTCAGCGCCGTCATCGCCAAGCTCGGCGTGATCGCGGTTGGACTCGAACTGCGCGCCCCCACAGCAGGCGTCACCACCGTTGGTACCGACGGAAGATCATTTCCAGCCGGGGGCGTTGGCACATCGAATCGCTGCGAGGCAGTGCGCGGAACGTCGAATCGCTGCGAGGCGCTGCGCGGAATCGTGACTGGCTGAGCCTGCGTCACCGGCGAAAACCTCGGCATGTCAGGTCGGCTGCCAGTGACGACTGTCGGAACCGCAGCCAGCTCGTTTCCCGCTGGTGGCGTTTCCGGCGTCAGCAGTTCGGAGGCACCTTTGGTGGTCACCACCGTCGGAACTGGATTCAAAAATGGCGTCGGCGTGTCTGCGCTACCCGCACCTTTGTGCGGTTCCATCTCGGGCAGCGAGGTGCCCGTCAGCGGCGTATCGGCAAGAAGCTCGCGCTTGAGACTCGCACTCAGGAACGCGGCCTCGAACATCTGGCTGCCTTCGGTTCGCCGTGAGCCTCGCAGCGCAAGCGGTGCGGCCTCGGGTACTTGCGCAAGCCGACGAATCAGCTCCCCCGCGTCCGCCGGTCGAGTCACCGGATCGAACGACAAAATTTCGTCGAGCAGCTTCTGCAATTCCGGTGAGAACGCCTGCCCCAAGCACAGGTCGCGCAGCCGCTTCGGCGGGTTGATGAGCCGCAGCATGGTGACGGCCTGATCCGTCTCCGTTCCGGTCTTGCCCCACGGCAACCGACCCGTCAGCATCTCGATGAGAACCAGACCGAGCGCATACACATCCGAGCGTGGACTGGCTTCGCGCCCTTCGAGCTGTTCCGGCGACATGTACATTGCCGTCCCG
>CAYTGC010000172.1:0-11007 GCA_964437195.1 uncultured Myxococcales bacterium
GCCGGTCCCGCGGCCAACATGGCGGACTTCCAGCAGTCGTTCATCCGCATGAAGACGGACGACTACTGCGGCACGGGCATTTCGCACACGCTCGATGGGACCAAGTACCTGATCCACGCTCCGATTGATCCGGCGCGCGACCGCGATCCGATGGGCCGTGTCGAAGCCATCTGGGGACCGGACGGAGCCTTCTGTGTGGTTCCGGGCAACCGCCGTCACCCGGAGATCGCGATGGCTTGCGCGCTGCCCGACTGTGATCCTGCCACCGTCGATGCCCGCAACAAGTTTAACCTGATGAACGCGATTCCGTAGTCCAAAAGAGTCGGCGCCTCCGCCGACTCATCGCGTCGCATCTCCCCACCAAGCCCCCTTCTGCCAGACCTACTCCCCTAGCAGCTCGCCGTAGTCATTCTCAAGCAGCGGATTTATCGCCAGCGCCTTCTGCCAGCTCTCCTGCGACTCGCTGCGCCAGTGCGCCGCCTGTTCGCCATTTTTCTCGACCCGCGCTTGCGCATTGCGAATCACAGCCCGCATGGCCCACAGCGGCCCCACATTGGGATTTATTTTGAGCCCTTGCACGATCGCAGACAGACCATCAGATAGCCGCTCAGCCTGCGCAGCACCTTTGCTGATCATTGCCATATAATAGCTTGCGCGCGCTTTCTCGACCCAAGAGTCCACTGACTCCGGATCTAGCTCAACCGCATGCGATGCGTCCGCAATCGCTTGATTGATTGTTTCTGCCAGTGGCAGATTCTTGCTCATCCTCCACTGTGCATCCATCAGATACAGTCGCGCTGTCTGCATATATGGCTCTTGTGCTTTATCATCGAATCGCTTGCACTGCACAGCAGCGGAAATGGCCTGATTCACACGCTCAGTCGGATCACGATTCTGTTTCAGCAGCCAGGCCGTCTCGATCAAATCTACATATCTGGAAAACACACACTCTGAGTACATGTTCTTGTCGAGCTGCTTCTGCCGTCCCAGAAAGGCACGCGCCGTCGCAGCAGCAGCGGATGGATCATCGCCGCGCTGAAGCAGGTGGAGGCCGTAATTTATCCACAATCCCGCCATGTTGCGTTGAAACATAAGATAGTTTGTGCAGCCAGATCCACACTGCCGCGTGACTTCATCTGCCGTCTTCATCAGTGAATCAAATCCCTGACCATGATTTAGAGCGTAGTCAGAATATTGTGCCAATGCCGTCACCATGGTATTATACGCAAACAAATATGAATTATCTAAATCAATAGCACGCTGAGAAGACGTGATTGCACGCTGAAACAAGTCTCTCGGATCGCGACCTAAATCCAGAAAATAGCTACCCCAATTCAGCAGACAAGATCCAAGGTCATTGTGCACCCAGGGAAAATTAGGAGCAACAGCCGCTGCTTCATTGAAAGACTGAATTGCCTTCTGATAATACTCTTGAGGTGACCGCTTATTTCTATACTCATAGACAGCAAGATTACTAAACGCATTTCCACGCACATCTAGCGCAATAAAATTCATTTTATCAAAATCCATTACCTTTCTCGTCAGTTCAACAACTTTCAAATAGTGTTCAGATTTGTTGCCCTTGAAATTGCGTGATTTCGCGGTAAAAAATAGCACGCGGGCCTTTTCCAAATACCCGCTGGCGTCGCTGGGGAGGGCGGTGATGGTTTTTTCGGCGGCGGCTTGGGAGGCGGCGAAGTTCTGGTCTTGTGGCTTGCCTTGCAGGCGGTCGAGATCAGCCAGATCGAGGTAGGCCCGCGCAAGCGCCGCAGATATTAGGCCATCAGAACGACTAATATCTGCGGCTTGCTTCAAATGCTCGATCGACTGGGAAAGCAGGGTCCGCGCTTCCTCTAGTTTTCCGTCGCTGATCTTGCGAAGTGCGGCGGCTTGGGCGATCTCACCGCGCAGCTTGGCGGCTTCCGAAAGCCACGGCGCTTGCACCAGCGCAAGCTGGGCTTTGTAGTCGGCTTCCTTTTCCCGACCGGAATAGAAGTCGAGCAGTCCTTCGATGTACTCTGGCGAATCAAGCGAAAGTTCATGCCGTCGAGAAAGCGCCTTCTGCAGCAGGGCCGTAGCCGGATCAAGTAGCTGGACTTGCAGTTCTTTTTGGCGTTTTTCCACCCAGGTCTTTTCGCCCGAGCGGCGCGCTTCAAGGAGTGCCTCGTGATACAGCTCGCCGAGCGCCCGCCCGAGCGCAGCTTGTAGCCCAGGGCCCCGTTCTCCCAAATCGCGCGCCTGTTCCAGCTGCAAGCGCGCCTTTTTGTACTCGTGCAAAGACAGATGTCCGCGCCCGAGCGCATAGTGTCCGAGACCTGCCGCCAAGTCGCCATAGGTACGCAGCTTGGATTCAACCTGCTCCATCCGCTTGCGAACTTGGGCCTGTTCGCGCTCCACATTGTGGAGAGGAAGGGCATACGCCGTCCGAATCATCCACTCGATGTCTTTGCTGTCTTGCGCGATCTGCCTCTGCAGCTCGGCTTGCTTGCGCGCGACGTAGCTTTGCCGAAGTCCATAGCCTGCAAAACCAACCACCAAGAGAAACACCGACAGGACCAGCGCTGCTGCGGGCTTGTTCTGCTGCGCCCGCCACCTGAGCCGATACAGCAGGCTCACTTTTTTGGCGACGATCTTTTCGCTGTTAAGAAACCGGGTCAGATCATCCGCGAGCGCCTGCGCCGTCGGATAGCGCTGCTCTTTGTCTTTGGTAAGACAGCGGGCACAGATGATCTCGAGCGCTTCGGGCAAAGACGGTGCGACGCTGCGCAGAAGCGGGGCCTCGCGCGTCATCACGCTCATGATCAGGTTGATGACCGTCTCGTCTTCGAACGGCGCTTGCCCGGCCAAGACATCAAACAGCGTCGCGCCCAGACTGTAGACGTCACTGCGCCGATCGAGGTGTCGCGCCTCGCCGCGCGCTTGCTCCGGCGACATAAACGCCGGCGTTCCCATCACTGCGCCCGACTCCGTAAGACCTCGGCCCTCCCCTGCTTCGCGCGCCAGACCAAAGTCCATCACCACCGGAGAGAAGGAACCATCAGGCCGCTTTTCGACCATGATGTTCGACGGCTTGAGGTCGCGGTGGATGACCCCTTTTTCGTGGGCGTGGTGCATCGCCAAACAGACATCACGAACCACCTGGACTTTCTGGAGCAGGGTCATCGCGCGGTGCGCTTTTTCCAGCGAATCACCGTCGACAAACTGCATCGCGATGTAGGCCTTGCCTTCGACCTCACCGACCTCGAAGACGTGACAGATGCCAGGGTGATCGAGCCTGGACTGCGCCCGCGCTTCCTGCATGAAGCGCTGCGTCATCTGCTCATCGCTGCCACGAATGAACTTGAGCGCCACGGGTCGTCCGAGCCGCTTGTCCCGCGCTTTGTAGACCGCGCCCATGCCGCCCTGTCCGAGCAGCTTCTCGAAGGTGTATCTTTCCCAGTTTTCGACGGGAAAGCGGGCCGACGCAGGTGGTCCTTTGTACCCGACCAGTGAGCCATCGACGGTCTGATCGCCCCCCGAGTCTTTCGCCTTCGGGTCAGAGTCAAACGGAGAGGAACCGCCGAAGTCGCCAGGGTCCGACGGAGCCCGCGCCGAAGTCACGATCTCGCTGGCAAAGCGAACCGCTTCCGAGCCTGGAAGCATCGTCGCATCGACACCGAGATCTCGCTGCACAGCGCCTCGACTCGGCAGAATGGTCTGGCCCATCGCGATCGACTCCGATCGGATCTCGCGAAGGATCGCCAAGACGCGCTCTTCACTGATCCGCCCACGCGTGATCAGTCGATCGATTCGTTTGCCAAATCGTAGGGTTTCTCCCGTCGGTACAGATCCCGTTTCGGGGGGAATCTCCGCTTCGCTTAGCTCGCCGTGCCGCACTGCGCGGGCGAGCACCAGCGTCTCTTCTTCAGCGGGGAGCATGCTCCTTTATCTTATCGCGGAATCTGCATTTGTTGGGAAGCAATCTGCGAGAGTCCTCCCACTGAATTTGTAGCTTTTGCTAGGGTGCACAGCATGCAGACCTTGCCACAGCAAGCCCGTCGTTTCCGATCCTTCCTGGTTCCTTTCACCCTGTTTCTGTGGACGCTGCCGGGACCGTTCCAAACGGTACGTGCGGACCGCGCAGCCGAGGGACCGTCCCAAGCCAAGACCAAGCCACGAGCGCGTGAGCTGGGCATTCCGTTCGAAGGAGATCCGGGCCCCTGGAATGCGATTACAGATGTCCCCGGAGTCGAAGTAGGACAGATCTCAATCGTCGCGGGAAGTGGACGTCTTGTCGTCGGGAAAGGCCCGATTCGCACCGGCGTCACGGCCGTGTTACCGCGCGGAAAGACAGCCCGCCCTCGTTTGGTGGCCGCCGTGGTCTGTCAAAACGGAAACGGCGAGCTAACCGGTAGCCACTGGGTCAATGAATCAGGACTGCTCGAGTCACCGATTGTCCTCACCAACACCGATTCCGTCGGTGTCGTGCGCGACGCAGTCATCGCCTGGGGCAATCGTCACTTTCCGCCAGCTCCCAATCAGGAAGAAGTCTTTGCGCTTCCCGTCGTTGCCGAGACTTCAGATGCATTCCTGAACGACATCGCCGGACAGCATATCAAGCCAGACCATGTGTTTCGCGCGCTCGATACCGCGAAAAGCGGACCGGTACAAGAAGGCAACATCGGCGGCGGAACCGGCATGAATACCAGCGAGTTCAAAGGCGGAATCGGAACCGCATCGCGACGCATCGAACTTCCAAGCGGCAAATACACCGTCGGAGTGCTCGTGCAAGCCAACTATGGGCGGCGCGCGGACCTGCGAATTGCCGGGGCCCCCATTGGACAGGAACTGACCGACCTTATGCCGGAGTTTCCGAAAGTGCAGAATCCGGAAAAGCGGCGCGACGGATCGATCATCGTGGTGCTGGCGACGGACGTACCGCTTCTGCCGCATCAGATGACAAGACTTACGCGCCGGGTATCGATGGGTCTCGGGCGCAACGGCGCAGTGTCATACAATAGCTCGGGGGACATCTTCATCGGCTTTGGGACCGCAGAACCAGAAGTGAAGGCCGACGGAATTCAGACCTGGCAAGCGATTGCGAACGAAGGAACGGACAAGGTGTTCCAAGCTGCAGTCCGTGCAACGGAGGAAGCGGTGGTGAATGCGCTCGTCGCTGCGGAAACCATGGTCGGGGCAAATGGCGTGACTTTCCATGCCATCCCGCATGACCGACTGAAGGCCGCGCTGCGCAAGTATGGCCGACTCATCGAGCGCTAGCAGGTAGGAATCGCACCCAAGGAATCCGAAGTCTGCTTCCCATTTTCCGCGCCGCTTGCTAGGTTGCCGCAAATGGTTGTTGCGACGACACGGGCTCTTTACGCTGATACGGATCAAATGGGCGTTGTGAATCACGCCGTGGCCCTGCGCTGGTTTGAACAAGCGCGGGCAGAGTGGCTGCGGCGGCTTGGTCATTCCTATCATCAGATGGAAGCCGAGGGAATGCTCCTGCCCGTCTACGAGCTGCAAGTCCGGTATCACAAATCCGCTCGTTATGATCAGGTGCTGCTGCTTGATGCGGTCCTGCGGCAGCCTGGGCCGGTGCGGGTGATCTTCGACTACAAGATCCTCGACAGCGAGACGAAGGATCTGCTGATTTCGGGGGCTACGTACCACGCCGTAATTGGTCGAAACGGTCGCCCGCGCAGGCTGACCGAAGCAATGATGGCGCTGCTTCAGCGCGGCAAGCAAGCCGATGCAGAGCCGTAACGCAACAATATTAGTCGTATATAAGTCCTCTTATTCACGTTCCTGACAGGAGAAACCATGATGGATCGCAACCTCGCGTTAGAGATGGTCCGAGTCACCGAAGCAGCGGCGCTCTCATCGGCACGAATGATGGGACGCGGTGATCGCAAAGCTGCGGATCAAGCGGCAGTGGATGCGATGCGCCGAGCCTTTGATTCCGTTGAGATCAAGGGAACCGTGGTCATCGGAGAAGGTGAGCGCGATGAAGCACCGATGCTCTACATCGGTGAGCGAGTCGGAAGCGGCTGGCAACACCAAGATCATCATGCACCGCGGGTTGACATTGCCGTGGATCCGCTGGAAGGAACAAACCTGTGTGCAACGGGTCAGCCGGACTCGATTGCCGTCATTGCGGTCGCAGATGACGGACAGTTTTTGAACGCACCGGATACCTACATGCACAAGCTGGTCGTGGGACCGTGGGCTCGCGGAGCCATCGACATCACCAAGAGCCCGACGTGGAACTTGCATGCCGTGGCTGAAGCCAAGCGCTGCTCGGTATCCGATCTGACAGTCGTGATTCTGGAACGAGATCGTCACAATGAGCTGATTTCCGAAGTACGCAAAGCCGGAGCGCGGATTCGATTGATCAGCGATGGCGATGTTGCTCCTGCTGTCGCAGCGACGCAGCCAGACAGCGGCATCGACATTCTGATGGGAACCGGAGGCGCACCAGAAGGAGTCCTTGCGGCTGCCGCAGTTCGCTGTATGGGAGGCGACATGCAGGGACAGCTCCGCTGGCGCAACGATGAAGAGATCCGTCGAGCCGAAAGGATGGGAATCAAAGATCCCGGGCGGATTTATCACCTGGAAGATCTCGCGCAAGGACAGGTCATGTTTGCCGCAACCGGAGTCACAGATGGGAGTCTTCTGCGCGGCGTCCGGTTCCTGGGCGGAGCCGCATCGACACACTCTGTCGTGATGCGCAGCAAGAGCGGAACGATCCGGTTTATCGAAGCACGCCATCACATCGGGACCAAGCCGGGTCTGGATTTTCTGCGCCAGCGATCTTCCTAGCGTTTCTTCCTCACGCGCATTTCTGACTCCTTCGCCGACGCCGTTCACTGTTCCCGGTGCCAGCGCTGCCGCCGTTCTTTACCTGTCTTCGTACTTCCACCGCGATAGCCCACCTTGGCCGGACGTAGGCGTCTTGGGGGTAATGTACCTGCCTGCGTCATCCTCGACGCCACGGCATCCCTTCTTGATGGCATTCACGGAAAGGTAGACACTGAAGGGGGGCGCCGCGAAGGGTGATTCGCGCAGGTGAGTCGATGACCAGTGAATCGCGTTCTGCACAACAGGAGATCCTTCGCCAGCGAGCACTTGCGAAGATCCAAGAACGCTGGCAGCAAGTGCCACAAGATGTAGTCGAGCGAGAACACCTTTGGCGCGAGCTTCAGATTGAGAAAGTGCAGCTTGAGATCGAGCTGGACGATCTGCGGAAAGAGTGTGCGGAATCCGTGGGCAGATGCCTACCGAATGCAGAAGATCGGAAGGCAGAGGCGCGCGCGATGGAGAGCTGCGCAGAGCTTGTGCGCGTAAGCGAGGAGCTGAAACAGACCCACGAGCAGCTACAAAGCGCCCTGGATGCCATGACGGATGGGCTTGTCCTTCAGCGCGTCGACGGTACGATCGTCCTTCACAACCAGGCGGCAGCCAAGATGATGGGAACCCAGGGGAGTTCCCTTCAGCAGAAAATTCACGATGAATCCGCATGGAAGGCGATCCATCCTGACGGGACCGCTTTTCCAGAGATCCAATTCCTGATCCTTGAAACGCTGCGAACACAGCGGCCACTCCGTGATGTGGTGATTGGCATCAGTGAGCCCGATCGAGACATCACCTGGGTGAAAATCCAGGCGATCCCGCTTCCCGAATCTGGTCTGGTTCTGACGACTTTTGCGAACATCACCGATAAGAAAAAAGCCGAAGAATCCCTCTTCTTCCAGTCACAGCTGCTCCACCAAGTGGAACAGTCCATCGCAGCCATCGACCGTCATGGCACTGTCTCCTACTTCAATCCAGCGGCAGAACGGCTCTTTGGCTGGTCCGCGGAAGAGGTGCTGGGAAAGTCGATGTTTGATTTGAGTGTTCCCCCTTCCATGAGGGAAGAAGCTGCCGCAGCCGTCTCAGGAATCGGTCGAGGTGAGCCCTGGAAGGGAGAGTTCCCACTCCTCAAACGCAACGGAGAGACTTTCATCGCCGAGATCAGCGACTCGCCGATTCGCGATACCAGTGGCAACATCGTTGGCTTTGCCAGCCTGGTTCAGGATGTGACGGGGAAGAAACGGGTGGAAGCGGCGCTTCGAGACAACGAGCAGCTGCTGCAGTCACTGACTGATTCGCTGCCAGTCTGTGTGCTTCTCCTCGACCGAAGCTTGCGCTTGCAATTCCTCAACCGTACGGCAGCGGAACTTTCGATTCGTCCAAGTGAAGCGATTCTCGGAAAGCACTACAGCGAGATCATGGGCGAAGCGTACTACCAAAACAGTCTTCCCCGTCTACAGGCTTGTCTGCGGGGTGACCCGCAGGAGTATGAAGTCCCGCCACCCGCACCCTTTGTCCAAGACCCCACCGCTTGGTTCTGGGTAAAGAACGTACCCCATATCAGAAACGGGGAGGTCGTGGGAATCCTCCTTATCGCGAAAGACATCACCCAGATGAAGCGCGAGGCGGTCCTGCGGAACCAGATCTTGGAGATCGTGGAGTCTGCAAGCGACGCCATCATCCGCACCGATCTCGACGGAAAAGTGCAGTCTTGGAACGCTGCCGCTGAGCGAATGTACGGCTACCAGGCGAGCGAGATGATCGGGGAGTCTTTCGACAAGATCATTCCCGAAGAGCTGCGCGCCGAGGCGCAGAAAGCAGCAGACCGTGTATCGAGCGAAGCGCGCGTTGTACATCTCGCAACAGTCCGACACGGAAAAAATGGAGCCAGAGTCGACATCGATCTGACCATCTCGCCGATCAAAGATTACCGTGGCCAGATTGTTGCGCTGTCGCGGATTGCGCGCGACGTGACGCAGCGGAATGCGCTCGAAAAGCAGCTTCAGCATGCACGCCGCTTGGAAGTGATCGGAAAGCTCGCCGGTGGAATCGCGCACGACTTTAACAACTTCCTTCAAGTGATGCGGCTCCACATTGAACATCTCACGCGTCATCAGGGAATCCCAAACTTCGTCCGTTCACCGCTGGAACAACTGCAAGTGCTGACGGATCGCGCAGCCAACATGACATCACAGCTCCTCATGTTCGCGAGGAGACAGACCGTCCAGATCCAACCGAGCGAGCTAAACGGAATCGTTACCCAAGCCATGACACTGCTTGCTCCGCTGATCGGAGAACAGATCATGATCTGGCCAGAGCTTTCGACGTCGCCACTCACCATTTTGGCCGATTCAGGAATGATGGTGCAGATCATCTTGAACCTGTCTCTCAATGCACGGGACGCGATGCCAGACGGTGGAATGCTGCGCCTCATCACATCCGGCGTGGACTGGAATCAGCCGATTCCCGAACGATTTCCTGAAGCCAAGCCTGGAAAATATGCCTGCCTATCGGTTGTGGACTCTGGCTGCGGCATGAACAGCGAAGTGCTGTCGCACTTGTTTGAGCCGTTTTTCACGACCAAAGATGCGGGCAAAGGAACAGGGCTCGGTCTGGCCGCGGTCTATGGCATCGTCCAGCAACACCAGGGCTTCATCACGGTCACCAGCGTCGAAAATGAAGGGTCTACCTTCAATGTCTACATGCCGCGTACGGACAAGACTCCGCTGCCTGTCTCTAGGAAATCTGCGGCACCGAAACCTCGGTCACAGCCACGCACGCTGCTGTTTGTGGAAGATGAACCGCTCCTACGAAAAATCGGCGTCGAGATGCTGCGCGCCGAAGGCTATCACGTCATAGAGGCCGCCAACGGGCCCGACGCGCTGGCACTGTTTGAACAGCACCGCGCCAACATCGATCTGCTTATCTCGGACATGGTCATGCCGGGAGGAGTCAGTGGTCTGCAGCTAGGAACCCACTTGCAGCGTATCAAGCCAGGACTCCCAGTCATCCTCCTCAGCGGTTACAGTGAGGAGATCGTTTCGGCGGAAAACTCCGAGATGTTCAGAACGACGTTCTTGGCCAAGCCGTACCGCTACCCCGCGTTGCTTGGGCTGATTGAGCGCAGCCTGGCCCATTCCTAAGAAATCACCAACCGACAATTTTGCTTGCGCTCTCCAAGGGGTTTTGGGATTTCCTGCCCATGCACTTGGTTCCACAACCGCTTTCGCACCTGCTTGCTCGCCTCGTCCACGAGTGTGAGCAAGGTCCAAAGGCCCCGATCTTCGACCTGCCACGCCATCGCTTTTATGCGGGTTCACCGGTCGATCTATCGGTGAAACTTCACGGACGACGCGCTTCCAGTCCGATTGGACCGGCGGCAGGACCACACACCCAGCTTGCCCAAAATCTGGTGCTGTGCTGGCTCGGTGGGGCGCGGGTGATGGAACTGAAAACCGTGCAGGTGAACGACACGCTGGCGATTCCGCGCCCATGCATTGATGCGGAAAACGTCGGCTACAACGTCGAGTGGTCGCAAGAGCTGCGGCTTTCGGAATCGCTCGCCGAGTATGCCAAAGGGTGGCTGCTTTTGGCGGCGCTGCGGAAGCTAAACCCGCAAGGACTTCGCGAGGGCGAGCTGGACACGCTGTTTGACATCTCGGTGGGTTATTCGCTGGAAGGAATCAGGAGCCCGCAGGTTGCATCGTGGCTGGATACGATGCGCAGTGCCCGATCGCTGCTTGCGTCTCTGCGAGACAGCGTTCCTTCCGCGCTTCGCAGCCATCTTCCCGATGAGCTGCCTCAGGAGCTGTCCGGCTGCGTCACCCTGTCCACGTTCCACGGCTGTCCTCCCGATGAGATCGAGCGGATCGTGGAACATCTGTTCTCGCGTCATCAGATGGATGTCGTGGTGAAGCTAAATCCGACGCTGCTCGGCTTTGATCGGGTGTCGGAGCTGCTTTCCCACAAGCTGGGCTATTCGGACATCCAGCTTGACCAGCACGCGTTCGACAGTGACCTGCGCTGGGATGATGCGCTTGCGATGATCGCGCGACTGGAATCCGCAGCCCAGCGTGCAGGCTGTCGGCTCGGCGTAAAGTTCTCGAACACGCTCGTGGTGAAAAATCACAAGCAGTTCTTCCCGCAGGCGGAAAAGCTGATGTACCTGTCGGG